>WFTM01000096.1 GCA_015485525.1 Candidatus Zhuqueibacterota bacterium
GGGCCGCCAAGAAAAAACCCAAAAAGGGGATGAATATGGATATTGAAAAAGTCGCCAGTGAAATTGTTGATTCGGCCGTCAAGGCCCACCGTATTCTTGGCCCTGGCTTGTTAGAGTCTGCCTACCAGCAGTGCATGGCTTATGAGCTTCGGAAAAGAGGCTGCACGGTTGCATGCGAAGTGCTTCTGCCAGTTTATTATGATAATCAGAAGATTGACGCCGGCTTTCGTATCGATATGCTTGTCGAAAGGTGCGTTATCATCGAGAATAAGGCTTTGGAAGCTGTTTTTCCTGTTCACGAAGCAGTTGCTAACCTATCTGAAATTGAAAAAATGCCGGCTCGGTTTTTTGCTGAACTGGAATGTGCCCCTGATGAAGGACGGCATCAAGCGTATGGTCAATAATTTATAGTTGACCTGCCAAGGGAAAAACCCCAAAGAAAAGTTTTTCTTCGCGTACTTCGCGCCTTTGCGGTGAAAAAAAAGAATTATGAATGTTTGAACCGCTAAGACCGCGAAGAAAAACAAGCTGAAACGTAAAGAGTTTCTGGTACTGATTTTTTCGATACTTCAGTCAGGGTATCCAGTTAACTCAGCAAACCGGGCCTGCCGGACACAGACATCTGTCATTCCGGCCAAGCGCAGCGCAGTGCCGGAATCTCATCTTTTCTGGCATGTGCCCGAGTCTGGGAGATTCCGGTCTTCCCCTGCGGGGAAACCGGAATGACGGTTCTGGGCAGGCATGCGCGGTGCTCTGACGGACTGGCAGAAAAGATGCAACAGTGCTGAGTTAAGTGGATAACCAGAATACTTCAGCATTCTTCGCGCCTTGCGGTGAAACCTTGCTTCAGACCAGGGCTGTGAGAACGGGAGAGCCAGGTATTCTGCAGGCAGATAATAAAATGAAAATAGAATGTAGTAATCCATGCAAACAGCTTCTTCTGCTTTTTTGTTGTAAAGAATAAATTGTTCAGGTTAGGGTAATGTTATTTCATGTACAAATCGGGAAAATAAAGGAGACAGCATGAGTACAAAAGTGACGCGCAGAAAATTCGTTACAGCCCTTGCCGGTCTGGGAGCTGGCAGCCTGCTTCCGGCAGGTATGGTATTTCCTGCGATCAAAACTTCGAAAACGAGCTCTGACCCCATCGTCAAGGGCGCGATGATCGGCAGCAGCCGTGGTGAGAAATGGGGCGAGAAGGTCAATGCACCGGGCTACCGGATTCTTTCCTCCGGCGGCAAATTGCTGGATGCCGTTGAAGAAAGCGCCACGGTGACCGAACTCGATCCGGAGGACAGCAGCGTAGGCTACGGTGGCCTGCCCAACGAGCAGGGCGTGGTCCAGCTCGATGCTTCGATCATGGATGGGCCGACGCATAACTGCGGGGCAGTCGGAGCTCTGGAGGGCATCAAAACACCCAGCCGCGTTGCCCGGTTGGTGATGGAGCGGACGGATCATATTTATCTCGTCGGCAAAGATGCACAGAAGTTCGCTGTCATGCACGGGTTCAAAGTTGAAAACCTGCTCACGGAAAAGGCACGCATTCGCTGGCTGCGGTGGAAGGAAAATATGAGCGATCGTGATGACTGGCTGCCTCCTGCAGAAGGCGCAGAGTGGTATGAAAAACGCCTGACCGGCACGATCAACATCCTCGGCCGCGACAGCGAGGGCAACTTTGCCGGTCTGACGACGACCAGCGGGCTGGCGTTTAAAATCCCCGGCCGCATCGGCGACTCACCGATTATCGGTGCGGGCTTGTATGTGGATAATGAGGTCGGCGTTGCCGGTGCAACCGGCCGCGGCGAGGAGGTGATCCGCATCCTCGGTAGTTATTTTGTCATCGAAGAGATGCGCCGGGGGAAATCACCCGGGGAAGCGTGTAAGGCTGCCTGCGAGCGAATCGTTGCTATCAATAGACGCAGCGGCAAGAAAAAGATCGATTTCAACGACAAGTTCGTTGCCATCAACCGGAAAGGACAGATCGGCTGCTACCAGATTCAGGGCAATAAAAAATGGCGGCCCTCGGTTTCATGGATTGACGAGTCTGGTTTTCACGTCCACTACGGCGGATATCTGTTCGAACGGTAAGAAGTGCGTGAAATCTAACAGGGTTGTCCGAAAAGCCTGCGCGTTGCTGCCCGGGGAATACCCGGAAGCGATCTCGAACAACCCTGTCTGCCAGTTCGGGAACCGGTCTATTGCACCGGTTCCATCTCATCTTTTCCGTTTTTAACAGCGGTTTTTTTTCGTGTTGGCCGCGGTTTGTTTTTTTTCGCTGATGGCTGCGTCCCCATATAGTCCTCGAGAGAGAACGCATCGACCTGGATGGCATCGTTTCTGGCTTCTTCGGCCTCAGCTACCACGGCAGCTTCTTCAGTCGTAATCACCCCGGTCTCGAGCGCGGTTGCAACCAACCGGTCTTTGGACACGGCTTCCATCTCTCCTGCTTTAACAGCCTGCCGGATTTTTTTGAACACCGCATCGCTCTTATAAACCAGAGTAAAAGCATATTCGAGACGGCCAAGCGCCTGATCGCGTTCCGCAGGGATGTAGATTCCCTCGGTCAGCCGGTCGCGCTGTTCGCCGGGGATCTGCAGCAGTTGTGCGACTTTGGAGCTGAGCCTGTCCGATGGTCCGGTGCTGAGAGGGTTCAGGCGGGACCAGAGCGCAAATGGCGCCAGTGCCGGCATGCCGAAATTATTGAGCATGCCGTCAAAAGCTTCCTGCATGCGTGCAAAGGCGTACTGCAAAGACCAGTGCACAAACGGAAGGTCCTGCTGTTTGCGGCCCTCGGCCTCGTAGCGGTGCAGAACCGTGCTGGCGAGATACATCCACGCGAAGATATCGCTGAAACGACCGGTGAGTTGTTCCATGCGTTTCAGGTTGCCGCCATAAACCGCCATGGCCAGGTCTGAGAAAAAAGCAAAGGATGCCGAGGCCCAGGACAGCTTGCGGAAGTAGCGTGCGGTGGGGCCGGATACGGGCGGCAGGCTGAGGTGGCCGCGCGTGAGGGAGAGCAGTGCGGCCCGCACGCCGTTTCTGAAAACATGCCCGGTGTGTGCCCAGAAGGCTTTATCGAACGCGGTGAGGTCATTTTTTTCAAGCGCGTTAATTTCCTGCAGCGCATAGGGATGGCAGCGGATGGCACCCTGGCCGAAGATCATCAGCGTGCGTGTGAGGATATTCGCACCCTCGACCGTGATGCTGATCGGGGTATTGATGTAGATGTGTGCCAGCAGGTTGCGCGGCCCGCGGGAAATCGCCGCGCCGCCGAGGATATCCATGGCATCGTTGATGCCTTTGCGGCCGAGCTCGGTGGTGCTGTATTTGGCGATCGCTGTGACAACAGCCGGTTTCTGCCCGGTATCCAGCCCGCTGCAGGTATATTTCCGTGCCGCTTCGAGAAGGTAGGTCAGCCCGCCAAGGCGTGCCAGGGGTTCCTCGATGCCACCGAATTTGCCGATCGACAGTCCGAACTGCTTGCGAACCCGGGCATAGGCACCAGCGACGCGGGTTACCAGCCGGGCATTGCCAGCAGCAGTGGACGGCAGGGAAATGCCTCGCCCGACGGCGAGAGATTCCATCAGCATGCGCCAGCCCTTGCCGGCCTGCTCCGGCCCGCCGATGATCGCATCCACCGGCAGAATGACATCGTGGCCTTCGACCGGCGAATTATAAAACGGTACGCCAAGGGGATCGTGGCGCATGCCGAGCACCACCCCGGGCGTATCAGCCGGGATCAGCGCGCAGGTGATACCCGGTTCTTCGCCTTTGCCGAGAAGATTGTTCGGGTCGCGCAGCTTGAATGCCAGCCCCAAAACCGTGGCGATCGCCCCCAGGGTGATGTAGCGTTTGTTCCAGTTCAGACGCATGTACAGCGCACCATCTTTTTCAAAAACTTCGCCGCTGGCGGTCATAGCGCCTGCGTCTGAGCCAGCCCCGGGTTCAGTCAGCGCAAAGCAGGGGATATCTTCCCCGGTGGCCAGGCGTGGCAGATACCACTTCTTCTGCTCATCCGTACCATAATGCATCAGCAGCTCCGCCGGCCCGAGGGCATTGGGCACCATCACGGTCGTGGCCAGAGGAATACACCGCGAGGTGATTTTCGATACCACCGCGCTGTGCGCTGTTGCAGAAAACCCCAGCCCGCCGTACTCTTTCGGGATGATGAGACCAAAAAATTTGTTCTTCTTCACGAACTCCCAGACTTCGGGGGGGAAGTCTTTTTGTTTGTAAACCTCCCAATCGTCCACCATGCGACAGAGCTCTTCAGTCGGCCCGTCGATGAATGCTTTCTCTTCTGCCGTCAGTTTTGCCGGCGGCTGATCGAGGATTTTTTTGTAATCCGGCTTACCGGAAAAGAGCTCGCCGTCGATCCAGATAGTTCCAGCCTCGATCGCCGTGCGTTCAGTTTCGGAGATGCTAGGCAGAAAGCCTTTGGCTTTCATAAAGGCCACGATTTTGGCGGTGAGATAGGTCCTCCGTAGCGAGGGAATGTTGAAAAAAAGCAGCGGCAGACCGAGGATGAACCAGAGCCAGAGGGACGCGCCGGTCAGGTAGAGGACAACAGCCGTAGCGGCTGTCCACAACCAGAGCGGCGCACCCTGGAAGGCGAGTGCGAGTGCTGTGAGGAAAATGGCAATTCCAGTCATGGGGTAACTCCTGTAAAGTGATCCTGTGGGAATCGGTTGTTTTCTTGGCAGTAGCAGTCAAAGAGACTGTATGTACTGACTTGAATTTCGGCTGTCTCAGCCGGGTAGTGTATGCAACACGTGTATGGTGACAAAGATTTAATCATTTCATCTCATCGCTGCGGCCTGAGTGGCGCGGCTGCCGAATCAGGGCTGCACAGGCACGACACCTTTCTACCTGATCTGAGCGATTCGCCCTGAAACAATAAAATAGTATGTTGTCCGGGTATTCAGTTCACTCAGCAAACCGGGCCCGCCTCAGATACCGGCATGTATCATTCCGGCCAGGCGCAGCGTAGTGCCGGGGTCTCATTTTTTCTGGCACGTGCCAGAGTCCGGGAGATTCCGGTCTTCCCCTGCGGGGAAACCGGAATGACGGTTCTGGGGCAGACATGTGCTGTTGTCACGCGGTCTGGTTGAAAAAATGCAACCGTGCTGAGTGAAGTGGATAACCAGAGGAGGAAACGTTCTGGCTGCTGAGTTTCACGATCATCTGTACATTTTTTGTACCGCTAAGACGCCAGGGCCGCGAAGGAAAATAAGGTGAAATGCTGGAAATCGCTGCTGATTTTGTTTGCTTTTCTGCTTTCTTCGTGCCCTGGCGGTGAAAACAAAAGGCACCTGCGCATTAGCCGAAAGCTGAGAGGAAGGGATAATCAGACACGATACGGTCAGATTCTGAACTTTGAAAGTACCACTCCATCCAAACTGCTTTGTCGGCTGCTTTTTTTGTTCCAAATAATAAATCGCTCAGGTTAGTTCCTATTCGAATCCTGGCGGATGCTGGCGATGAAAACGTGTGGCATTCTGCACAGCACGGGCTACGGCCATCACCGTCCCCTCGTCGAATAAGTTTCCGATGAAGCTGATGCTGGTCGGGCTGCCTTTTTCGTTGAAGCCGTTGGGAATGACCACGGCCGGGTGCCCGGTCAGGTTGGTGCGCAGCAGGTTGTCGCCACCGAACGAAGGTGCGACGTAAACATCGACTTTTTCGAAAACCGCCTGCATCGCCTGAATCAGCTCATAGCGGATACGGTTGGCCTGGATATACTCGACAGCGGGGATGAACCGCGCTGCCCGGAACACATTGGGCCAGGCATTTTTGATCTGCCGAACCAGCAGGTCGTCGCGGTTGCTGCGCGTCAGTTCATCAAAGGCCGCGGCGGCCTCAGCACTGAGGATGAACGACAGGGGATAGACCGGAAATTCCGGCAGCTCGATGGCGATGAGTTCCACACCGAGGGAGCGCAGGGTTTCCAGCGTCCGCAGGTCGTTTTCCTTGTTCGCATAATCTTTTTCAAAAGCGGATTTGAGATAGCCGACGCGGATCGTGGAGATGTCCTGGTCCGGTGTCCAGCGCAGAGGCCAGTCGATTACAGACTGGTCGATGCCGTCGCTGCCGCGGATGGCATCGAAGACGATGGCACAGTCGTCAACGCTGCGTGCGATCGGGCCGATTTTATCCATCGACCAGCTCAACGCCATCGCGCCGGCGCGGCTGACACGGCCGAATGTCGGCCGCAGCCCGGTGACGCCGCAACGCGTCGAAGGCGAGATGATCGATCCCCATGTTTCTGTGCCGATGGCAAAGGGCACAAGCCCTGCAGCTGTGGCTGCCGCTGAGCCCGCGGATGAGCCACTGGACCCCTGCTCACGATCCCACGGATTGCGCGTTTTGCCCCCGTACCAGACATCACCCCAGGCCAGAGCACCGAGGGTGAGTTTGGCCACCAACACAGCCCCGGCCTGCTCGAGTTTTTTGATCACCGTGGCATCACTCTCGATGACCTGATCGCGATATGGCGCTGCCCCCCATGTGGTTTTGTAGCCTCTGACCGCGAGCAGATCTTTGGCTCCATACGGGATGCCGTGCAGAAGGCCGCGATAGGTACCTGCGGCAATTTCCTCGTCTGCACGCCGGGCCTGGGCCAGAGCCAGAGAATCGGTCAGGGTGATGACACACTCCAGCTCCGGGCCGTATTTGCGCAGGCGGTCGAGAAAAAATTGAGTCAGATGAACAGAGGTAATCTGCCGGCTGCGCAGCAGCGCTGCCAGCTCGGTGACGGTATAAAAAGCCAGGTCTGGTTCGTTTGCAGGCATGCGCACCGTGCCGGGATCACTGAAGTGAATGCTGTCGGCCATATCCGGCGTTTGCATCCCGGCCGGCAGGGGATTGAAAATCAGCGCCGGCGGTGTGCTGTTGGCGATGGGAAAGTTGCGCAGGCGTTTATAGGCCTGCTGCCGCTGGCGCAGGGTTTCCAGCATCGAATCCCTCTCGGCTGCGGTGAACTCCAGACCGAAAATGTCTTCGGCAACGGCAATGTGCTCCGTTGTCAGCGAGTCGCTGCTTTGCCCCCAGACCGGGATGACCCATAACAGCAGGCAAAACAGAAAGAGAAATGCTCTTTGTGCAGACATGGCAGGTTGCTCCAAAAATGATTCTGGTTTAAAAAAACACAAATTTTGTGAGAATGCGACGTGGCTGTATTTTTATCAAAAGGTGACAACAAGCCGCTGTGACGGTTCAGTCATCGCACCGGCCTGAGTGCGCCTCTGCTAACCCCATGTCATGGCTCCGCTCCATCGGTGTCCCGTCGCTCCAGCGGCAGCACACAAGCGAAACGAGATATCGCCTCATCCAAAAGCCCGCACCTATATATCAATGGTTTCCGGCACATCGCTTCACTTTGGCCGGCAAGAGGACAGATACCGATTTCTGTACGAGACCCGGTTAGCTGAGTGGACGGGAAGCAGACACGAGACTATGATAAACGCTCACGATCATTTCACCGGAAATGCAGGCAGAACAAGATTACTCCTCAGGCCCCTGAATCGCAAGAGCTTTCAGACCATCGCTGCCGGGCAGGGAAAAAGCCTTTGCCTTTATGGAATTATTTCCATAATATAATCTGAAAAATTAATAAATCTATTGGGGCTTGCCGGTCAATTGTTTTTTTATCAATAGCTTAGCCCGTTTTCTTTGTGCGAAGTCCACTGGCGTGGCCGGTTCGGGTCAGAACAACTCATGATGATTAGACTATGTTGCGAGATTCTGTGACAGTAAGTGAAAATGGTGCTACAGGTCTGCTGATGCGCATTTCCGACTTTTACCAATTGACCAAACCGAATGTGACCTTCATGGTCGTGCTCACTGCGCTTGCCGGGCTTTATCTCGGCGCGCGTGGCCCGCTGGACCTTGTTTTGGTTCTGGAAACATTGATCGGTACTGCGCTGATCGCCGGCGGGGCCAGTGCCCTGAACATGCTCATAGAATGCGAGATGGATGCGCGCATGAAGCGCACCAACAAACGTCCGCTTCCAAACGAGCGTATCGGCAGGAACGAGGCCCTGGTTTTCAGCGTTGTGATTTCCCTCTCCGGTGTCGGCATCCTGACCTTTCTCGTCAATCCGCTGACCGGCCTGCTCGCTGCCATCACATTGATTTCCTACGTTTTTCTCTACACACCCTTGAAGCGCAAGACCACTCTCGCCACCCTGGTCGGGGCTGTCCCCGGTGCCCTGCCACCTGTCGGTGGCTGGACGGCAGTGCGCGGTGAGATCACCATCGAAGCGGTCGTCTTGTTTGCCATCCTGTTTTTCTGGCAGATCCCCCATTTTCTGGCCATCGCCTGGCTTTATAAAGAAGATTACCGTCGCGGCGGATTTCTGGTTTTGCCGCATGTCGACCCCAACGGGGGCAGTACCGCCCGACAGATCATCGGCAATACCCTGTCCCTGCTGACCATCAGTCTGATGCCAACGCTGCTCGGCCTGACCGGCAGTGTCTATTTTTACGGTGCGCTCGTTCTCGGCATGGGATTTCTATACACCGGCGTACGCGTTGCCATGCTGCGCACCAGCAAAAGCGCCCGCAAACTTCTGCTTTTTTCTGTTTTTTACCTCCCTGTACTCCTCGCCCTGATGACCTGGGATAAAACGCCCTTCTGAACACCTCGCCCGAGCAGCTTCATCTGCACTTTGATAGCTCCAAAAAATTCATGTGACCGGTAAACTACAGGTTGCTTTTCCGCGCGATTTTCGCGCTCGTGTAGCGGAAATCGCAAGAGTTCCGGCCCTGGGTGCACCCGAAGTGTTGCCATTTCGGCTACTTCTCCCGAAGTGTTGCCACTTCGGCTACATCTCTCCCGTGGCGGTGCCTGAGCCGTAGCCACATTCGAGCTGGTGAAAAGGGGATGGATTGAAGAAAGATGGGGGGCTCCGGACGGAAACGACACACGCAACGTCGCAGCGCCGCGGAGACAAACAAGGTGAAATGCTGGAAATCGCTGGTGCTGCCTTTGTGTGCGAATAATAAATCGCTCAGGTTGGCAAGGGTTATTTTATGGCTCAGGTGGGCCGACAGAGAGTGGGTGCCTGTGAAAGAATTCTGCGCCGCTTTTTTCTGTCATCTGATGCCGGCAAATGGCGTCCTCATGGCCCTGTTTTTGCGAATTTATTGTTTTTTTAAAACAGCGAAATTACCTATATTCCGGTCGTGTGATGACGTTAATTTTCCCAGAAAGGAAGGCTGAAATATGAAAACTTTTGAGCTGATGATGCAGAGCAATCATGAGCAGGTGGTATTCGGTTATGACCGCGATACCGGCCTGAAAGCGATTATTGCCATTCACAATACCATCCTCGGCCCGGCCCTGGGTGGAACCCGCATGTGGATGTATGAAACCGAGGAAGACGCTCTGAATGATGTCCTGCGTTTGGCACGGGGTATGACCTATAAAGCAGCAGTTGCTGGTTTAAATCTGGGCGGTGGCAAAGCCGTGATTATCGGCGATCCGAAAAAGGATAAATCTGAAGTGTTGTTCCGTGCCTATGGCCGATTGGTCGAAGGATTGGGCGGGCGATATATTACCGCTGAGGATGTCGGCACGGACGTGCGGGATATGGAGTGGGTGCGTACGGAAACCAGTTTTGTGACTGGTATTTCCGAAGCCCTCGGCGGCAGCGGTGATCCCTCGCCCGTGACCGCGCGCGGCGTGTTTTATGGCATTCGCGCCTGCACCCAGCACCAGTTCGGTACCACATCGATGAAAGACATGCGCGTCGCTGTGCAGGGCCTGGGACATGTTGGCACGTATCTGTGTGAGTTTTTGCACGAGCAGGGTGCGCAGCTCTATGTCACAGATATCGATGCAGATCGGGTCAAGAATGTCGTCGAACGTTTCAATGCCACGGCTGTGGCCCCGGATGAGATTTACGATGTTGAAGCAGAAATTTTTGCGCCCTGCGCTCTCGGCGCGATCATCAACGACGAGACCCTCGATCGGTTCAAGTTTAAAATCATCGCCGGCGCTGCCAACAACCAGCTGCGTGATGAAAAAGTTCACGGCCAGCATCTCAAAGAAAAAGGCATTCTCTATGCCCCGGACTATGTGATCAATTCCGGTGGTTTGATCAATGTCGCCAATGAAATTGAGGGATATAACAGGACGCGGGCACTGAAGCAGGCTGAGGAAATTTATGGCATCGTCAAAAATGTTCTCGACGTTGCCAAAAGCGAAGATATCCCGACCAATATCGCCTCCAACCGCATCGCGGAGCGGCGTGTGGAGCAGGTGGCCCGTCTGCGCCGCCGGTTCATCACCGACCGGCCGATTCATTTTTATAAAGGCCCCCGCCGCCTGACGTGATTCGTGATTTTTGAGTTCAGTTTTAGAAAGCCCCTGGTGCATGTCTGTTGCGCCGGGGGCTTTTTTTGATGTTGTTTTCGGCCGGTGTAAGGCGTGCCGTGGACGCAGGAGTATCCAGCAGGAGCGTCACACCGCCGGAACGGTGTGACGTGAAGTTGGGGGCTAAATATTTTTCACTTTTTCCACGCTTTTGTCCGGGCCGACGACGATGATGATGTCGTCCTTGCGCAGGGTTTCGCCCGGTGTCGGGACGATGCTGATGATCTTGTTGCGCGGTCCCTTGCGCTTGATCAGGATGACGTGGATGTCAAACTCTGCCCGCAGGTTCAGGTCTTTGAGTGACTTGCCGGCAAAATGCGCCGGACAGGCGATTTCGGCCAGCGAGTATCCCTCGACGAAATCGAGGGTTTTGGCCTCGTCCAGAAACTGCACCGAGTGCGCCAGCTCTGAGGTGACGTCGTATTTGGAGATTTCGTCGTTGTATTTTTCGATCACATCTTTGAGGGTGATCTGGCCGATGATTTTTTTCTGCGATTTCCCATCCGCATGCACGGGCATAATATCGACATGATGAGTGCCGAAGATTTTCATGGCATTGTCGAGGGTCTCATTTTCCGAAATCGTCGGGATGGAATTCTCCACCAGGTCGTGGGCGATAACAACGTCCGCGAGGTTTTCCTGATCCTGCAGTACGTGCCGGATCTGCGTGAACGAAATCGCCCCGATGAGGTTCTTCTCCTTATCGACAACAAAAAAGTGCTGGTGCGGGCTTTCCATTACTTTTTTCATCAACGCCTTGAAAGGCATGCTCTGCGGGATCAGCTCGATATTTTTATCCATGATCTCCTTGACCTGGATGGAGCGCAGAACGTTGGTATCCCGGCCCTTGAAAAGCTGCACGCCGCGGTTGACGAGTTTGATGGTGTAGATCGATTCTTTCAGCATCTTCGAGCGGAAAATTGTGGCGATGATGCTGGTCACCATCAGCGGCAGGATGATGCTGTAATCGTTGGTCATCTCAAAAATGATGAGGATGGCGCTGATGGGCGCATTGGTAGCGGCTGCGACGACAGCCCCCATGCCCACAAGGGCATAGGCCCCGGAAGAGGCGGTGATGTTGGGCAGAAACTGATGAATAAACTCGCCGAAAAAACCGCCTGTCATGGCGCCGAGAAAGAGAGAAGGCGCGAAGATACCACCGGACCCGCCTGATCCCAGACTGATCGATGTGGCAAAGATTTTCATAAAGATGAGCAGGAGCAGCCACTGCCACTCCAGAGAGCCGTTCAGAGCGTTCATCATCGTATCATAGCCGACTCCGTAGATATGCGGGATCATGCATCCCATCGCACCGATGATCAGGCCGCCGATCGTGGTCTTGACATATTCCGGCACTTTCATATTGTCGAACAGGACTTCGCTTCTGTACAGCGTTTTGATGAACAGCAGAGCAACAAAGCCGGAGATGAAACCGAGAATGACATAGGGGATGAGCTCAAAGGGACTGATGAGCTCGTAGGAAGGGACAGTAAAAGCCCGTTCGTCGCCGAGGAAAGTGTGCGAGACCACGGTAGCCGTGACCGAGGCGATCACGATTGGGCTGAACTGCGGAACACCAAAATCCCCGAGGATGATTTCCAGGCTGAAGAGAGCGCCGGCGATGGGGGCATTAAACGCCGCGGCAATTCCTGCTGCCGCACCGCAGCCGACAAAAGTGCGCATGCGCTGGGTGTTCACCTGCAGGAACTGGCCGACCATGCTGCCGATCGAAGAACCGATCTGGATGATGGGGCCCTCACGCCCCACAGAACCACCGCCACTGATGAAAACCGATGAGGCCAACAGCTTGGCGATGACCACGCGCGGCCGGATGATACCACCACGCAGCGCGACGGCTTCCATAACCTCGGGCACGCCATGCCCCTTGGCCTCGCGGGCGACGTATTGGATGATAAAGCCGACGAAAAGGGCCGCTCCGGTCGGGATCAGGATTTTCAGCCACCACGAAATGGCGTAGTAATGCGAAACATCGAGCTCAGCCGTGCCCCAGAAGAGAGTGCGGAAAAGCTTCAGGGCATAATGAATGCCCACAGCTCCGAGCCCGGCCAGCAGGCCGATCACCACAGCGGCGATGACCATAAATGTATGTTCGGTTGCTTTGAAGTTGAGAAAAGTTTGCATCAGGTGTTTGCGAGCGATCAGCGCGCTCCTGTGCAAGCGGGCCAGCAGTTTCTGAAACGGCATGTGTTCTCCAATAGCGGTTTTGTGCGAAAAACCTAAAATTTAAAACCAATCGAGACATAAGTCAAGAAACGATTTAGAGAGCCACTCATCGCAGTGAACTCTATTGGCCCGATCGGTGTGCCGGCGCCGAGGGTGATGCCCACGCCACTTTCATAGCGCTGCCGGGAAATATTCCATGGCCAACGCGAAAACGTATTCCCCGTGTTCAGGCGGACGATCAGAAAACGCTGCAGCTGGAATTCGTATTGCAGCCCGATTTGCACAGCCTGTACAGCCGGGCCGATGAGCTGGCCGGGGTAAAATCCGCTGAACAGCTCGCTGCCGCCCAGGGTGAAGTTGTAATGCAGCGGCAGATCGCTGAAGCGTGTATTGCCGGCCAGCAGGGAACCGAGCAGGGTCAGCCTGTCTGAAACCTGCAGGTAGCCGCGCCAGTCGAGCCACGAGCGCCAGAAAGAAGCCTGGCTGCCGAGCTTTGCCGAGCTGTATTCACTGCGCAGGCGGATCCACTGGCCGGAAGTGGGGAAAACCGTCCGGTCGATCGTGTCGAACTGCACCATGGCATAGACAAAGGAGATGTTCTGGGAGATATCTTGATACTCCGGCGGTGCAATATCCGGTGAAAGCAGGTAGCTTTCGATGTGCGCGCCGACACTCGAAGCCAGCGAATTGTTGTAGATCGTGCCGACGGAGAAATCTCCCAGCAGACTTTTTCTGCTCAGTCTGGCGATACGCCGGGCGCCAGTGTAGATATCGAAGGGTGCACTCTCATACAGCGTGTACAGACGAACCCCGAGCCCGGACCGGAGGCCGGAGTGCGCATAAAATTCGCCTTCGAGGCGTGTTTTCCCGGCCAACTGAAGATCGATCAGCAAGGCGGAAGACTTGCCGGTACGGTTGCGGATTGTGGTGTTGAACAGCAGGGTGGTCTTGTGCTCCGAATCATAGCGCGCTCCAAAGCGAAAAAGGTTGGCAAAGCGTTCCTTGACCTTGAGCTTCAACAGGTGGCCGTTTGCTGAAACGGGCACGAATGTATAGGAGATGGTTTCGAAAAACTGCAGGCTGTACAGGCGCTCGATGCCCCGCTCCAGTGCGTCTGATGAAACATAGCCGGGCAGATTCAGGTTGAGCTCGGAGCGCACGACCTTTGGCGCAACCTGGCTCAGGCCATCGATGCGCAGCTCTTGTACGAAAATAGTATCCGAACGCGGCACAGATACCGGAACAGCCTGTGGCAGATGCAGGGAATCGATCAGAGCCTGCAGTGCAGGCAGTACTTTCAAAGCCGCCTGCCTGCCGACGGCGATCAGCCGGTCTGTCTTGTCGTAATCATAAAATGAAAGGCCGTTGAGCTCGGGGGTGATCAACAGGTCACAGAGCTCGCGCTGTTTTTTCGTCGTCAGCACGGCTTTGAGGCGCACGGCCTGGTCCAGAATTTCGACAAAATCGGTGAGCTCGCCTGCCGTGCGCAGCGGTGTGCCGACATCGACTCCGATGACGATATCCGCGCCAAGACGGATGACGTCTTCAGCCGGGAGGTTCCGCGTCAGGCCGCCATCGACGAGCAGGCGATCATCGATGCGAACAGGCGTAAACAGGGTCGGGATCGCCATGCTGGCACGCAGAGCTTCGGGCAGGAACCCCTGTTCAAGCGGTACTGCCTCTCCGCTGGCGAGGTCTGTTGCGACGCACACAAATGGGATCGGGAGGTTCTTGAAATCCCGGATATTGTGTGCCGGCCAGGTCAGGCGCAGTAGCAGCTCAGCGATGTTCTGCCCGGCTTTGAGCCCGGGAGGCAGTTTGAAGCGTCCGCCCTCGATGACGAAGGAGCCGATGTACCGGCTATCGAACCGCTTTTCGGCCATGGGCAGCAACCGGCGATGGCGCATGTCGGTGATGATGTGCTGCCAGTCCAACGCTGTGACGATGTCTTTGATTTCATCCGGCCTGTACCCGATCGCATACATGCCGCCGACGATCGCACCCATGCTGGTTCCGGAGACCATATCGATGGGCAGGCCGAGGTCGTGCATCACTTCGAGCACACCGATATGGGCGATGCCCTTAGCGCCGCCTCCGCTGAGCACGAGACCGATGCGCGGGCGCGCGGGCGTCGTCTCATCGCCGGCATAGACCGGGCAGACGAGCAGTGCGATGAGCACGATAGCACATGCCAGCCGCGTCAGATCAGGGCATTTTGCGGGCAAACTGCGCAAAACTGTAGCTGTGTGGATTCTCGTCATCAGGGAGGTGATCCTCTCTGGAGATTTCCTGCCAGTGTGAAAAATCGATATCCGGGAAAAAGACATCGCCGTCGATCGCTTCGTCGATAAAGGTGATGTAGAGCCTGTCAGCGTGCGCAAGAGCTTCTGCATACAGCGTTGCCCCGCCGATGATAAAGGCTTCTTCTGCTCCGCTGTCCCGGGCTGTGTCCAGCGCATCCTGCAGCGAGGGCACGACTGTGCAGCCGCCGGCGCCGGCCCGAAAGTCCGGATTGCGGCTGAGAACGATGTTCAGCCTGCCGGGCAGCGGGCGGCCGATGGATTCATAGGTTTTGCGGCCCATGATGATCGGTTTGCCCATGGTGGTCGCTTTGAAAAAACGCAAATCAGCCGGCAAGCGCCAGGGCAGAGCGTTGTTTTTGCCGATGACGCGATTCGCAGCCATGGCAACGATGATGGAGATAGTCATGAGGGCCTCGCCTTTGCGTTTCATCTGAAGAATTTATGAGGTGGCTCAAGGCTGCAAAGACCTGGTCTGAGCGATTCGCTACAAAACAGCAAAATATTTTTTGTGACAAGATATTGTTCTTATTTTGGATGTGTGTCAGCTAATCCGGATATCCAATTAACTCAGCAAACCGGGTCCGGCTCCGATACCGGCATCTGTCATTCCGGCCGAGCGAAGCGCAGTGCCGGAATCTCATCTTTTCGGACACGTGCCAGAGTCCGGGAGATTCCGGTCTTCCCCTGCGGGGAAACCGGGATGACGGTTCTGGGGTAGGCACATGCTGTTGTCATGCGGTCTGGTTGAAAAAATGCAACCGTGCTGAGTTAAATGGATAACCAGTGTCTGCTAATGTCACAATTGCTGTGCACCCCAAAAGGTTATACACGATGCGAACAGATAGAGAGATAAAATATCCACGACAACCTGACAGCAGATACTGATAATTGAATATCATCTGTGCTTTTTTGTGAACCACGAAGTGCACGATGGACGCGAAGAAAAATAAGAAGAAATGTCAGGGACTGCTGGTACTGATTTTTTCGATACTTCAGCTTTCTTCGTGCTCATCGATGCTTCGTGGTGCAAGCCGGCTTCAGCGAAAAGCTGAGAGGACGGAATAATCAGATACGAAAAATCGTGCATTAGGAACGCTTCATTTTGCCATGGCGATAGTCCCCGCCCCTCGCGCATTCCCTGCCAGACGGCTCAAATTACCCTCTTGCCGGCAGCGCGGCGATACCGTCATACAGCGATCGGTGCGCGGATTCCGGGGTGGCACTGATAATTCTCCAGCTCGAAATCTTCAAAAACAAAATCAAAAATAGAACGCCGGTCCGGATTGAGACGCATGCGTGGCAGGGGGTACGGCTTGCGTGAGAGTTGCAGATCAGCCTGGTCGAGGTGATTGAGATAGAGATGCGCATCGCCCAGGGTGTGGATGAACTCACCCGGCTGCAGATTCGTAACCTGCGCGATCATCAGGGTGAGCAGAGCGTAGGAGGCGATATTGAACGGCACACCGAGGAAAATATCACCGCTGCGCTGGTAGAGCTGGCAGGACAATCTGCCTCCGGCAACATAAAACTGAAACAGCGTGTGGCACGGCGGCAACGCCATATTTTCAATGTCCCCGACATTCCATGCGCTGACGATGTGGCGTCTGGAGTCCGGATTGCTTTTGATCTGCTCGACGATCGCGCTGATCTGGTCGATGTGACGCCCGTCCGCTGTTGGCCAGGAGCGCCACTGGTAGCCGTAAATCGGCCCGAGCTCGCCGGTTTCATCCGCCCACTCGTCCCAGATGGTCACGCCGTTGTCGTTGAGATAGCGGATGTTGGTTTCGCCCTTGAGAAACCAGAGCAGCTCGTGGATGATGGAGCGCAGGTGCAGCTTTTTGGTGGTGACGACCGGGAAGCCCTGGTCGAGTGGAAACCGCATCTGATAGCCGAACACGCTCAGAGTGCCCGTCCCTGTGCGATCTTCTTTGCGCACACCATTCTCGCGTACATGCCGCAGCAGATCGAGATATTGTTTCATGATCAACCCTTATTTGAACGTTGCCGGCGAATTTTTGAATCTGCCAGCTCTACAGAGGAGCTGGTTGCCCGCCGCAAGTGAGCAGGGGCCACGCTCCGGAAGAGCATATTCTGGCATCCCGTGCGCGATGCTGGTTTGTGAAAAAGCCGGAAGTGCACGGAGATGTGGTATAAAATACCAGAATCCGCACAAATATCAATCGATAAATCCGGGGCAGTGTGCCGGAAAAGAGGTCAGAACTGCAAAAGAATCGCGGCTCCGGCCTGATTGATAACCAGGCGAAAGGATGATAGGCGAGACGCAGAGGCCGGGGCTGCCTGGCTGCGAAACCACCAGTGCGTGAGATAGCCGATGCCGATGCCGGCGGCCGCCCCGGCGACGAGGTCGGTAAAATAATGCCGGTCGATTTCCATCCGGCTCCATGCGACATACGTTGCCGAACCATAGAGCGCGGCCGGAACCAGAAAACGTGCCCGGTCCGGCGTGCCATCCTGTTGTTCCCGCCAGGCAAGGTGCAGGTAGGCGGCGGTGTAAAACGCAGCCGAGGCATGGCCGGAAATGAACGACCGCCACGCAGTTTTCTCATCCGGCGATCCGGTGGTGCCGTAATAAACGTAAGGCCGCGGCCGCGAAACCAGGCCTTTAATCGCCCAGGTCACGCCGCCGGTCAGAGCAAAACCGCTGGTGTAGGCGAGCAGGGATCGGATTCTGTTTTCCGTGTTGCTCTTCCGGCCGGGAAGCAGCAGACTGGCGCCCAACCCTGCTGCGAGGGTGTAGTAAACGCCATTGTCGTCGAGCCAGTTGCTGTCTTTCCCCGGATTGACGAACCATTCCCTGAACCGGCGGTCGATGGCCGGCGGAGTGGTCAGCATGGCCTGCTCCGGCCCTGCTTTGTCTTTGAGAAGAGCGCCGGCAAGAAAAACCGCTGACGAAACAGCCACCCCGCTCACCAGCCGGCGGTCGCGCAGCAGGTTGGCGCCGATCTCGGTAACCTGGTTTGCAGATGCTTCGCTGCGGGATGAAAGGATGGGCTGGGCCTGAAGTGGCGGACACAGCAACAGAGCACAGGTCAGGAACAGCACAGGCTTCATTTCAATAACCTTTCCCTTTTATCGAGGCCACGAAGCGCACCGAAATAGAACAGCAGGCCAGCGATCGTGATGCTGATGCGGTTTTGCCACATCCACAGGGTGCGCACCTCGGGATCGACATGGCGAAAGACCGCGTAGGGGTTGAAAAATACCGTGTAGGCCGTATCAGACAGTTCTGCAGAAAACAGCAGCAACACGGATGACAGTCCGGCGGTGATCATGCCTGCTGCCAGTCCGCTGCGCAGGCGTACGGAAAAAAACAGCGTCAGGGTACTGATGAAAAATGCCGGGATGAACGCATGCAGCGCAGCGGTGAACAGCGGGATATCCGTGAAAAAGAAGAAAGCGAAGAGATTGAGCACGACTGCGAGCAGGGCGAGCAGCAGGTGCAGGCTGCCGAAGCGCAACAGCCAGAGTTTATAGCGCGAGCCCGCGGCCGTGAACATGACTTCCAGAGTACGTTTTTCCTTTTCAGAGGCAATGATCTGCATACTGAGCAGGATAGCCAATACCCCCAGAGGCAGCTCCAGAACCAGAGTGAAGACAGCGTCTGTCTGCAGGCGGGAAAGCAGCGGCTGCCGGTAGTTGATGATGTACAGAAAAACCAGCCAGGCGGCCACCCCGAACAGGAACCAGAACAGGCGGTGCGAAAAAAGAAGCTGGCTCTGCAGACGGAAAATATCCCACGCCGCACGCAACCGGGCGGGCCATGAAAGTTGCGCAAAAGGAGTAGAAGGCGTAGCGTAATCTCCATGTGTCTTGAGAGTGTGGTGGTTCATACAGGGCCTCTTTCAAAGCCTTCTTTGTTGGATTTTATAGAGCACCCTCAATTAACGTCTGGGTATCCAGTTTACTCAGCCAACCGTGCCTGCCCCGGATACCGGCATCTGTCATTCCGGCCAGGCGAAGCGCAGTGCCGGAATCTCATTTTTACTGGCACGTGCCTGAGTCCGGGAGATTCCGGTCGTCCCCTGCAGGGAAACCGGAATGACAATTCTGGTGCCAGGCACGTACTGTTGTCAGGCAGACTGATCGAAAAGTGCAACTGTGCTGTGTAAACCGGAGAATCAGACGAACCTCGAAGTTATTGACTTTCCCAGATTATCCGGATGGGCAAATATCCGGAGAAGAAGTCCGCAGCCGCAGACCTGCGGCAGGAAGTTCACTGCTGTTTTCCCGGCTGGCGAGCAGGGATAGCTTGGGGAGAGTTTGGATTCAAGAAAAAAAACGGATCGAGACTTTTTTGTCGAGCAGCTCAGCGTATTTCTGCACCATCCCCAACGCGATACGCCCCCGGCGCATTTCTATGCGTTTGATTTCTTCTGCCGTGGTGCCAAGCCTGGCAGCAACGTACTCGCGCGTCCAGCCTTTGTCCTCACGCCCGGCACGCAGAAGCGCCCCGAGTTCTTCCTCGATGAAGTTGGCCAGTTCGGTTTTTTCTTTTCTTCTGTTCATGATCTGAAAAGTTCACAAATTTTGAAAACCACCACATCTTTATACTTACCAACGCGGCCTTTTTTTATGGATATGGCTTCCGGACAAGTTTTATGAAAGGCTGCGTATTTTTTTACGCAAATAATGTGACCATTATATTGTATTTTCTGCAAAAATCAAAGAGCTATCCCGTTCAATTTCCGGTTTGCTTCCATCCTCACGGGCACTGGTATGAACTGTGTGCATGCTGTTTCTCTGAGATCACCGTGTTACAGGCGAGGGAAGGCTGGCGACAGGCGGTCTCCTCGCACTCCAATATCCACAGCAAGCTTCTGATAAGTCAGAGCGATAGGTCTTCGCCCTCTGGTGGGCATAAAAAAAGCGAGACCCTGTAAGGACTCGCTTCTCAAACCGTATCCGGCGCACGGCCGGAACATGTCATGCTCAGGTAAAACCGGAGGGTGCGTTGCACCCGCCCCCGCTGGTGGAGGAAAACCCTCCACCACCCGAGCCTGAGCTCGCTGCGAATGCACTGAATTGGCGCGTCACTTTTTCTGAGCCGCACTCCTGACAAGTCAACTCATCATCAGAGTCACTCAGGCGACGTAACAATTCAAATTTTGCACCGCAGGCTTCACATCGATATTCATAGATAGGCATGAATCCATACTCCTGCTGTCATTACCAGACAGATCAAAAATTGTTCTGTTATCCCGATTTTCACTCGAATCGCTGATCAGTGAACGCTCCGGAAAGAAGTGCACGATAAAAAAAGCAGCGCACTATATTCCTTTTTCAGTATATAGGAATATACGGCTGCTTTTATAAAATCTCAAGCAAAACTTTCAGGCTGGTTCAGCTCTCATTGCCGGGATTTTTTTTCTTCCACTCATTCATGAACTTTTCGAAAGATGTGTTTTTGTAGTGTCCGCCTTCGAGAAAATTCATGATCGGCAGAAATGTCTCCGGCGGGATGTAGCCGGGCACCAGATCGAGAGCGTCACCATTGGGCAACATGAACAATGTTGCGGGATAGCCTTTGACCTTGAAAGCGCGGGCAAGCTGGCTGTAGGTAAACTGCATGCCTTTGTATGTCACTTTCTCTGAACTCTCGGCATTGACTTTGGCAAAGATCAATTTTTCCTTAGCAAAGCGGATGACTTCCGGGTTGCCGTAGGTTTCCTTATCCATGGTCTTACACCAGGTACACCAGTCGGTATAAAAATCCACCACGATCATTTTATTTTCCTTTTTACCCAGAGCCAGAGCCTGCTCAAAGGTGTGCCATTTGATGCCATCTTTGTCTTCGTTGAAAGTCTTGCTGGTCGGCCCGGGCATGGAAAAAGCCAAAGTGCCAACAAAAGCGATGGTGACTAATGCGATCAGGGTTTGTTTCATTGCTGATTCCTCGTTTAAGTGACAGTGCTATTGTTTTTTCAATCATATCCGAATTATTCTCTGGCCGCACACTACGGCATGGAGCGTTGGTGTAGCATACGGGCGGCTTCAACCTTGAGGCAAGGCCCGGTCATGTTAACTCGGGGTTAGAAGGCAAACTCCTGTTCAGCACGAGATACCCGACGATACCTGACGCCAATGATCCTAAGATGATGCCTACTCTTTCATCAAATAATAAATTGGTTCCTGTTTCTTCAAATGCCAGTGAACCGATAAAAAGACTCATAGTGAAACCCACTCCACACAGTGCTGCGGTACCATATAACGAACTCCAGGACATGCCCCCGGGCAGGCTGGTGAGATTAAACTTAACTGCCAACCATATCAAGCCGAAAATCCCTGCCTGTTTTCCGATAAACAGCCCGAGTGCAATACCTAACGGCACATTGTGAAATAATGCTTCAACTCCTAAGCCGTCAAAACTTATACCGGCATTTGCAAATGCAAAAATTGGCAAGATGATAAAGGCTACCATGAAATGCAAGTCATGCTCCATGCTTTTAAGTGGGGAATAGTCCACTCTTGTCTTTGACTGCATCGGAATAAACATAGCCAGAATAACTCCTGCCAGTGTCGCGTGAACCCCCGATTTTAACATCGCAACCCACATGACAAGCCCGACAAAAACATATACACTTTTTGATTCGACACTACGCTTGTTCAGAATGGCTAAAACTGGAATACAGAACGCGACAATTACGAGCGCAGTCAGTGATATTTTTTCCGTATAGAAAAGAGCGATGATGATTATTGCTCCAATGTCATCAAAGATTGCTAATGATGTGAGGAATATTTTTATACTTATCGGAACTCTCGAGCCTAACAGTGATAATATGCCCAGAGCAAATGCGATGTCGGTTGCCGCCGGAATTGCCCAGCCCTTCATTGCCATTTCGTCTCCGGCATTGAAGTATATATAAATCAGTGCTGGAATGAGCATTCCGCCAATGGCTCCAACACCGGGCAGGATAACGTTCCTCTTATCCGATAACTCACCTTCAATCAGTTCCCGCTTTAACTCCAACCCAACAAGAAAAAAGAAAACAGCCATTAATCCGTCATTGATCCAAAGCAGCAATGGCTTTGCTATCTCCAGTGCACCAATTCGGATTTCTACAGGAGTATCAATCAGTAAAAAATAAAGTGCCTTGAACGGTGTATTAGCTGCTATCAAAGCTAATACGGTGGCAATCATGAGAACAATACCACCGGATGATTCTAACTTCAAAAATCTTGTTATGAATGTTTCACGCGCACTGTTCATTTTTTCCCTTTGCGTTCTACCATCGGAATAACCGGAGTTTTTTTGCGACACCGAATTCATCAGCGTTACTCGTCACTGTTGATCTGTTCAGCAGCCATGACTCGTTCGCGGTGCTTTCTGCCCATAATGACCAAGATGCCATAGAGAAAGACCAGTGCGTATCCGGCTATGAGCTCGAGACGAACCGGAACGTGGGTAAAGGCTTCATAGAACGCCAGCACAGTTGCGAGTCCTGAAAACAGGACGCCGCGCAGAATAATTTTGTTCATCGCAATCTTTGAGATACCAGGGCTGTTACTGCTGCACCCTGAGGTGAATCCGGACGCTCTCTGTATCCCATTCAGCATGATAGACTTTTCACGCAGGATGTGAGGTCTGGCGCCGGTATGCCACGGTATTGTTTTGTCAGACCTCCTGCTGCCCGATTTTTGCACAACCCGGAACGGCGTTCGGAACAGCCGGGGAAAATCGGATTTCACATCAGTTGTGAATTTTTCAGCCCGTGCGTTCATATAGCTTGTGAACCGGTCTGAGCGTGACGATACGTTAAACAAAAAAGACGGGTCAACTCATGCGAATACTGCTGCTCAATCCGGTACTGCCATTTCCACTCACAAACGGCGAAAACGTGCGCACCTATTCCCTCTTTGCACAAATTTCCAGCCGCCACCCGGTGACAGCCGTTGTACTCAGGCACCAGAGCACGGCCGTGAGCGTGCAGGAGATCAGCCAATTTTGCGAAAATTATTACCAAATACAACCGCAAAAAATGTCTTTTGTTTCTGCTCTGCCGGGTTTTTTAAAAAAACTGCCGGACTGTTTTCAGCCCTTTCGGACCCGTGCGCTGCGCAGGAATATCACTACTTTGCTGGCCAGCGAACCCTTTGATGTCATCCACTGCGGGCACGTCGCCATGATGGCTGCCATTCCGGATGATCCGGGTGTACCAGTTGTGGTGCAGCAAGATACAGCACACCTTCCGACGATGCTGGCACAGCTTGGCTTCAAAGAGTGTGCACGAACGCTGCAAAATCGCAAGGAGCTGTTCCGGTTACGTTCTGCACTGGCCACCTTCTGGAGCCGGGCTGATGGAATCATCGTGCCTGTCGAGCATGTGCGTGCTGCCATCGTCAGCCGGGTTGCCGGAGCGCGGGTCTTCACTGTCCCCCATGGTGTCGATGCACGGCATTTCAGTCATCGGGGCGAGGAGGAGTCGGAAAATACGCTGGTGCTGCCAGGGGCATTTGACCGGCCCGCCAATGCAGAAGCCGCGCGTTATTTTATTTCCAGTATCTGGCCGGAGGTACAGGCGCGGAGCAATTCGATACGCCTGTTCATTGTCGGCAGGCGGCCACCGGCAGACCTGATGCGATACAACAATTACCGCAATGTTTTCGTGACCGGGGAGGTGCTGGACATCAGGCCCTTTATTGCCGGGGGGACAGTCGTGGTTTTTCCGCAACAAGTCGAGGGCAACTCCGCCGGCATCAAGCTGCTCGAAGCCCTTGCTCTGTCACGTGCAGTCGTGGCTACGCCAGAGGCGGCGGCAGGTTTGCCCATCGTGCACCGGGAACATTTCATGCAAGGACGAACGACAGCTCATTTCGCCGGATGTATTCTCGAATTACTTGAGGATCCTTCTTTACGAAAAAAACTGGGGACACAGGCGAGGGCCCAGGTGGAGAGACTGCACAGCTGGGAGAAGGTGGCTGAAGAGCTGCTCACCGTCTATCACCGACTCAGCAGGCCGGTGCGTCAGGGGGAGCAACAGCCCGAAGTAGCGGTGAGGGAAATCAGCGAAGCAGAAGCCAGCCCAAAGCTTCTGGCACGGGTTCCCGTGCCTCCGTCACCGGAGAGCACAGCCGCAGGCGAGCAGGATGAAACGAATGGCGGCCCGGCTGATGCTCCGGTATATCCTCAATAAATATAAGGGATCAACACGCCGAGACCGATGACGATGATCAGGTTGAGGACGATTTTATCTTTTTTATAACTGGTGTCTTTGAAGGCGAGATAGATCGTGACGATGACGGCAAAAACGATCGAAAAGATCAAAAACAGAGTCCAGTCTTCAAGCAGATGGAAAATACCTGCTCCGACAAACCCCCAGACCAGCGATGCACTGCTGAAAATCCCCATAATCATCCAGTGACTGCTGATCGAATTCTGGGTTTCACTATCCGGCTTCCGTCCATGCAGGCTGGTTTCAATGCGCCACGAGCGAAAGAGCACGTAGAGCACACATACGACCCCGACGATAAACCCGGCGATCAGCCCTGTGTAAATTGTTTGCATTTTCCTCGTTCTCCGTAACCTTGTTGCGATTTTCGATATTGTGTTTGTACATGCTACGACGTGTATTTGCGGCAGGAAGCATGCAATCACCAATGCAGCCGGTACCTGCCGCAATTTTTCAGCGTGCTACTCCTGGTAAATCAATTCAAAGTCACCATGCCCTCTTTTGTCGCGGAAGACGAACCGTTTGTCAATATCCTTGTAAATCCAGATTTCCATCGGCGCCTCGCCGATCTCCCGGGACTGGGTACGCACCAGATCCGGATGGCCAAACTTGATGTAGATTTTGCCCCGGTCCGTATCCCAACCGACTTTCTTGGTCGCCAGAACGGAGAACTGGCGGTTCGCAAAAGCGATGCGGGTGTAGAACTCATCCTTGAGCTCATTCACTTCTGTCCCCGGTGAGGGGTCGCGTTTTTTCCAGAATTCCTCGATGAGCTGGATCCGGGTCAGGCTGTCTGCATTGGCGATTTTTTCAAACTCCCGGCCTCGTGTGATATATTTCAGCGGGCCATAGATACTCATACTGGCCATGGCGTCATTTTCATCACCCCAGGCGCTTTTGGGACGGAACTTGACGGAAAAGTAATCCGAACCAGACACTTTCTGGCCGGCCTGCTCACAGGTAACTTCAAAGGTGTACTGACCAGACTCAGGGATAAATTCGGTCAACGACCGGGTCAGGGTCAGGGTGCTTCGCTCCGGCTTCAACCACTCATCCCATGTGCGCAGTACTTTGCCATTCCAGTCTTTGAGCGCATAACCGATACGGAGCGAATCGTTGACCGAGACATTGGCGGCAGAAAAGCGTACGAAAATGGTCTTGTCTGCATGAACGTACACTTTCGCCAGGTTATAGTCGAGATCATCGACATCGCTGCTCTTGTACTCCAGAAACACGAGAGAACCGAGTTTGATCTGCGGGCCACTGAAATCTTTAACCGTGATGTCCTCTTCCCGCTTCAGATGCTTGCGCGTGTCCAGGTCCATCATGTCGAGGTGCAGGCTGTACTCGCCGGGAGGCAACATGAACTGAATTTTGTCTTTATTCAGTTTTTGCCTGGAGTTGGTCTCGTTATAAGTCTTGGCATAGAACTCCTTGTTGCTGACTCTGCCGGCAACATGGTTACCTTCTTTATCGAGGAAATCCAGGGTCAGCTCATAGCCTGCCTTGAAACGATTATCATCGAGCTTGACAAATTGCAGCGCATCATTGACGATGCCGACATTGACTTCGACCACGGTTTTGGTGGTATCGTCAGATGGGTACTGATAGATCCGCAACACAAAAGGGGGCAGGCTGAATGCCTGATCGAGCCGTCCGCCTGCGGCCTGCAAATCTGCGAAGATCACGCAGAACAACGTCAGAAAGAGCAAAGGTGTTTTTCGTTTCATGATCCTGCCTGGAAATAAAAGTAATACCCGCATTTTTCCCTGATGCAGATCAGACAGCCAGCCGGCTGCCCGCCCACATAGCGGGGGATGCGATTTGTCCTGGTGAATTATCCCCGGCCATCAGACGCGGGCCGGGGTTTTTCAGTATTTGGGGGCACAGTTAAAACTCTGCTCCGACAGAGAAATAGTAAGCCGGTTTGGTCGAGGTCGTGATCAGGTCCGTGGACCATGCGGCATCAATGCGCAGCAGGAAAAAGCCGACAAAAACACGCGCACCAAGGCCGTACCCCATCAGCACGTCCTGCAGTTGCGGTGTTCCGAGGTCTTCTCTGCTGCTCCAGAAGCGTGGTTTCGTGCCCTTGGTCCATGCAGTGCCGATATCGGTAAACAGCGCACCGCGGATATTGACCATTCCGATCGGCAGGGGCCAGCCCAGCTGCAGATAGCGAATCAGCGGGAAACGGAACTCCAGGTTGACCAGACCAAAGCGGCTGCCGACGCGTTCATAATAGTTCGTGCCTCGCAGTGGCGTTTCAAATGAGCTGAAATAAATCTGTTCCGGCCGGTCGATGCGAATCCCGCCGCTGAATTTCAGGTTGAGCCAGTTATCCATTCCACCAACAAAGAACAGCTGCGGGTCCTGGCCTTCGCTCAAACCACCTGCCAGACGTACGACGAAATTATATTCCTTATTGAATTTGAAGTAACGCCGGTAATCGCCACGGATGGTGAGGAAGTCGAGGCCGTTGGTTTTGTCATACTTTGGGCTGTAGCTGATGGTAAACTGGCTGCGCGTGCCGTTTACCGGTCCGGTGGATCCCCAGACTGCGGTATCTTTGACATAGCTGAGGGTGGTCATAAAAACACGCAGCTTGCTGGCGAAGTTGATGTCGAAGTAATCGCGATTGATCCCGAGCCAGAGCACGGTGGCATCGATGCGGCGATAGCGATCAAAAGGTCTGGAGACGAACAGGTTGGCGCCAAAATAGCGGTCACGCATCAGCCCGAGGCGGCCGCTGAAAAAGAAGTAAACATTGTGGAAGGCACCGATGCCGTAGTCCGTCCGTTTGGGCAGATAAAAATAGCGCAAGGCATAGTTCGAGTTGCGCATATCATAATACAGGTCTGTGTAAAGCTCAACGCGATGATCACCGAAGATATCCGACATAGCGAGCTGGGTCGTCCCCTGCACGCCGAAAAACTGGCTGTACCCGGCATTGCCGTAAACGATATCCGGCGAAAATTTTGGTTTATATTTATAAACCTTGTAGTTGCCTGTATCATCTTTGTACCGCGTCGTATCCAGAAAAACGACCTTTTCTTCCGGTGGTTTGACCTCACCCTGGGCGAAATCTGCCCCGAAGACATAGTTACGAAATTTGTCGTTATCCGACTTGGTAATCTCGACTTCGTCTTCTTCCTGCTTCTCTTCGGCTTCCCCGTCTGTTCTGGCAAAAATATCCACCCCGCGCGGGTGTTTAACCAGAAAGTTGGTTTTTTTCAGCTCGATATCTCCGGGCTTGACTTTCAAGGGGTTTTTCATCATGAAGATATCATAGCCGCCGTAGAAAAAGGCCGTAAAAGCGAGCTTTGTGCCCTCGCCCCCCCAGGAAAGGTGTGACAGGCCGGTGATGGAATTGGTGATCGGCCAGCTCTCACCGGTATCCAGCTTGTAGAGAAAAATGTTCTGGATACCGTTAAGGTCACTGGTATAAGCCAGCATAGTCCCATCAGGCGAAAAGACCGGTGACTTTTCCCAACTGTTGACGGTGTTGGTGATCCGTGTGATCGGATTATTGCCTTCACCATTTTCAACGATGTAGATATCATAGTTTCTATAATCGAAATTGATGATGTCAAAATCAGGCGGGATTCGTGCGGGATCGGTATAATCGCCACGATCGCTCATGAACGTCAGCCGGCTGCCGTCAGGCGAGAAGCTCGGCTCCAGATCCGTGAAGACGTCATCGGTGATCTTGTGGAGTTTGCCGCTTTCGAGGTTGACGGCATAAATATCCGACTGGCCATTAGCCATGCCCACGAAAGCAATTTCATGTCCTGCAGGTGACCAGCTCGGGCCAAAGACACCATCGAGACCGAACTTGAGCCGCCGGATGATCTTCTTGCGCCGGACATCGACGATATTCAGGGCATCATCACCGTGGGACTTGGCCGCAAACGCGATATACTTACCATCCGGCGACCAGGTCAGGCCGGGGCGCAACCAGTGCAGTTCATCGAGGTCGCCGGAGGTTTGCCCGGAGACCAGCTTGCTCAAAATTTTACCGTCGATCGCACTCATCAGGTAAATATCGAAATAATCAGAGCGATCCGACAGGAAGACGATTTTATCGCCTTTTGGCGACAACGCCGGGCTGTTATTGATGAAATTGCGGTCGTGCAGGTGGTCGGTCAGTTGTTTGGAGAATTCGCCGGGCTCCTCTCTGCCAGCGATATCCGGCCAGTACTCTTTCTTGAGATATTTATGCCAGCGCTTGGACAAATCCTCCAGCCCGATGCCGATGGCCTGCCGGAAGCCGCGTTCGACATTACGGCTGATCTTGATTTTGCTCAGCAGCTCGCCGACTTTTTCCTGGCCGTATTTCTGAGACAGATAATAGAGCAACGACTGGCCACCCTTATATGCGAGAAAACCGTTCAGATAAGGGATGTCCGGTACATAACCGTTCAACGCAGCATCGCGCATGAACATATCGCTTTCCGTATCCCAGCGGCGGCTCTCATATTCGGCCAGCCCCTCCACCAGCCAACCCGGCAGCGGCAGACGCGTTATACCCGAAATAATCGACTGCACACCAGAACCGAACATCATCTGCAGCATGACAGCGTGTGCCAGCTCGTGATGGATGACGTGGCGGAATTTTTCCCAGTCCCCCTCATAGGGAATCACGATGCGGTTTTTGAAAAATTCCGTAAATCCGCCTGTTGACTCATCCCCCGGTGACAGGGTGACGTTCGTCTGCTCGAAGTCGTTATGGTTGTTGTACACGATGAAGGAGATGCGATCAACCAGCTCATACCGGTAATCTTTTTTGATTTTCTGGTATGACTGCTCCGCCACTTCAGCGACGAACTCGGCAATGGAGCGCCCGCCTTTGGTGAAATAGATATCAAAATGCTCCGACTGGAGGTAGTAGGTATCGAATTCCTTGTACTGCACATGATTCTTGCCGAACTGCGCGAAAACCGATGTGGCACCAGCAACAAGCAAAACAATACTGCTGATCACTTTACTACGCATTGTTAGGTACTCCTGAAGATTGGATAGATGGGATGGGTTCTTGAGAGGAACTTACAGTCATGCTCGGCATATCACCCGCTATCATTAATTATTTGCCAAAGAGTTAACCTGAAAAATTCATAAATCTTACAGAAATCAGGTTTAATTGTATCTTTATTAAAATGTTACGCAAAAGCTCCCCATAGGGCAATATTTTTCGGTTATCCCGGTTTTATCATGCCTGGCCCGTGTTTACCAGGGCCCCGGACGTATCTGAAACCAGAAAAAACTGGTTAGAAAACCGACTCATACGGCAGCGCCCTGTTTCAGGGAACAGACTTGCGGGAAACATACGAGATAACGGGCACCACATGCAGGGCAGTGTTACAGAATCAGGACAAACATGGGGGCGGCAGAGTGCTGGCTAAATTCACATCGGGGATCAGCGCAGAAGTAAACAATTTCCGTGCCGTATGCAAGTATCTGAGCCTGAAGTGCTCATAATTATACCAAAATCGGGACAGAAAGAGAACGCAGCATAAAATAAATCGGATAATTATACTACACACGGCACGTATGGTTCATTCCCGAAAATTTCCCGATCAGCACATGACTGTATGAAATCAACACTACCGGGAACCAGAGTAACGAACCCCATGTTGCTGGCACGTCTTCGGTCATTCAATCGAGTAGCGGCATGAAATGGCCCGGTTCTTCCCGATAATTTTCTGAAGTTGCCATCCCGGGTGTTGCTGAAACCCTTGAAGATTTTGCTCGCAGCCTCGTGCCGGGCGTGCAACTTGTTCCCGGCCGGATGCTTTCGGAACCTGTTGTGTGACGATGCTGCGGCGCCAGAATCTTTTACAGCAGCCCCTTTGTCAATCACCTCGCGCAAGGTTATGAAGTCTTCAAGTCAAGCAGCTCTCAGCCGGCAATACTCACGATGTGTGCGGGCGCTCCGCGAAACGCAGAGAAAACTGGTAGGAACAATCCCGGTATGCTGTTGATCGAGCTGAAAAGTCAGAGAACATCTGCGCACCTGGGCGCCCGGACAGGTAACGCTGGCAGAGTGCAACCCGTTTTATGGCTGAAAAACATCATAAAATAGCTCAAACCGTTTTGAATTGCAAGCTGAAAACCCGGTTGCAGCAGGCATGCCGGCAGATTGTTTTTCTTGCCATTCAGAGTACGAATGTTTATTTTACCCCGCACATTTCACCGGTAAGCCTCCACACTTCTGCCGCCAGACAGGCATGTATCGTGACTGCCCGGAATCATCACGCTCTTACCGGTGTTATCATACCTCGCCACGTGATCCATTCTCTCAATATTCAGGAATATGTCATGAAAAGCCAGAAACTGAAACGATTGCCTTTTTATCTGACCATACTGCTTTCGGCGCTGCTCTACATGACCTGCGGCACCCAGGATGACCGCGACAGGATTCGCGCACAGATGGGAGAGCCGGACAGCATCATTACCCGGGGGGCTGACCCTTTCTGGCGCGAGACGTGGTACTACGACCAGGCAGGCGTTGCTTATGAATTCCGGCGCACGGCAGGCTGCGGTGGTTCCGGTGATGTTTATCTCAATTTTCAGTATTTTTACGCACCCCGGCCGGACAGCCTGGTGGTTCCCACAGAACTGCCTCTGAAGACCAATCCGATCGA
>WFTM01000097.1 GCA_015485525.1 Candidatus Zhuqueibacterota bacterium
ATAACCTGACTGATAAACAGATGGATGCACAGCAAAACAACATTTGGCTGAGCCGGCAGCCCGCATGCAGAGCGCGACATTGCGAAAAATTGTGGAGAGATGTTTTTGCAGCAGCGGCTGATCATCCACGGAGGAGAGCATCATTCAGGTTTGGGCTTGCCCACTACGTGAGCCAAGACTGGCCTGCGGAGAATCCGTTGCACGACCGCGATATAAAAAAAGCCTCCGCCGGTGAACCGGGGAGGCTTTATCAGGAGAAAGATCACTCTTAGTACATACCGCCCATACCGCCGCCCGGAGGCATGGCAGGTGCTGCCGGTTCTTCTTCTTTCTTCTCAACGACCGTTGCTTCGGTCATGAGCAGAAGCGAAGCGACGGAGCAGGCGTTTTCAAGGGCAACGCGGGTCACTTTGGTCGGGTCGATGACACCGGCCTTGACCAGGTCACCGAACTCATCCGTGGCAGCGTTGTAGCCAAAAGTTGCTTCTTTGGAGTCCTCAACCTTCTGAACGATGATTGAGCCCTCTTTGCCGGCGTTGCTGGAAATCTGGCGCAGCGGCTCTTCGAGAGCACGGTAAAGGATATCGACACCGATCTGCTCATCACCATCGACTTTCAGGTCCTTGAGCACTTTGCGGGCGCGGATGTACATGGTACCACCGCCGGGTACAATACCTTCCTCGACCGCTGCACGGGTGGCATGCAGAGCATCCTCAACGCGTGCTTTTTTCTCTTTCATCTCAACTTCGGTAGCAGCACCGACGCGCAAAACAGCCACGCCACCAGCCAGCTTGGCCAGGCGCTCCTGCAGTTTCTCGCGGTCATAATCCGAAGTCGTGGATTCGATCTGCTTTTTGATCTGCTCGATGCGGCCTTTGATGTTCTCGGTTTCACCGGCACCTTCGACGATCGTGGTGTTATCTTTGTCGATGACGACTTTCTTGGCACTACCGAGATCGCTGACCTGAGCATTTTCCAGCTTGAAGCCGGTTTCTTCGCTGATAACACGGCCGCCGGTGAGAATAGCGATGTCTTCGAGCATGGCCTTGCGGCGATCACCGAAGCCAGGTGCTTTCACAGCAGCAATTTTCAGCGTGCCGCGCAGCTTGTTGACGACCAGGGTTGCCAGAGCCTCACCTTCGATATCTTCTGCGATGACCAGCAAAGGCTTGCCCATCTGCGCAACTTTTTCCAGAACCGACAGCAGGTCTTTCATGACGCTGATCTTCTTGTCGTGGATCAGAATCATGGCGTCATCGAGTACTGCTTCCATGTTGTCCGGATCTGTGACGAAATAGGGGGACAGGTATCCGCGGTCGAACTGCATCCCTTCTACGGTCTCGATGCTGGACTCTGTCGAACGCGCTTCTTCAACCGTGATGACGCCGTCCTTGCCCACTTTCTCCATGGCTTCAGCGATGTCATCACCGATGCGACGATCGTTGTTAGCCGAGATAGCACCAACCTGGGCGATTTCCTCTTTGCCTTCGATCGGACGGCTGAACTTCTTGATTTCTTCGATAACTGCCGCGGCTGCTTTGTCGATCCCGCGTTTGATCTGCGCCGGATTGGCACCGGCAGTGACGGTTTTCAGCCCTTCTTTGACGATAGCCTGAGCCAAGACGGTCGCCGTGGTGGTGCCATCACCTGCAACATCACTGGTTTTGGAAGCCACTTCCTTGACCATCTGCGCGCCCATGTTTTCTACCGGGTCTTCCAGCTCAATTTCTTTGGCAACGGTCACGCCGTCTTTGGTTACTGTGGGAGCACCAAACTTCTTGTCGATCACGACATTGCGGCCCTTGGGACCGAGAGTAACTTTCACTGCATTCGCAAGCTGATCCACACCGCGCTTCAGCGCGCTGCGTGCATCAACATCAAAATCGATGATTTTTGCCATCTCTATCTTACCTCCAGTAATTTTTCGTGTCTAATAATGAATACCAATAAAAAAGCGATATCAGCTTATCAGATGATTGCCAGAATATCGCTTTCACGCATGATGAGATAATCTTCTCCATCAATGGTCACTTCGGTTCCGGAGTATTTACCATAAAGAACCTTGTCACCTTTCTTTACTTCCATATCGATTTTGCTGCCGCTCTCGGACACTTTACCCGGACCAATTGCGACAATTTCTCCCTGCATCGGCTTTTCTTTAGCCGTGTCCGGGATGATGATGCTTCCTTGCTTCACTTCCTGTGCCTCGATCGGCTTGACGACGACACGATCTGCAAGAGGTTTGATGTTCATTTTTTGACTCCTTGTTTTATGTTGTGGTACTACGTTTTAGACGTTTATTTTCCACCCCGTTTAGCACTCTCCCAAACAGAGTGCTAACTGCAGCCCTAAATATAGGCAGAGACGACTAAAAATCAAGATTTTTTTCTGCTGGAAAATGAAAAATTGGTCATAATGAATGACTTTAAAAATGACCGTCACCCATGTCTGCCATTCTGACCGGGGGAAGTGCCATCCCTGAAGTTGCACGCCCTTTATGCAAGCATCGGGCCAAATTTTATTTGCGCTGGTTTCTGCAGATTAAAGCGGGGAGTACCCTGTCAGAAAGGTCTTTGGTCTGTCCAATCGACAGATTCTCTGACAGAGTGTATGATAGGGAGAGGCAAACAGGCCGCCCGCAATGATGATCACGCCAGTGCGTTCAGCCGTGCAACAAGCTCGGGGACATCCTCATCCAAAACAGTGCGCAGGTCAAGGAGCAGCTTGTCCTTACGGATGTAGCCGACGACCGCGGGGACGCCTGTACGCAGCTGTCCGGCGAGCTCTTCGACGCTGCCATCTGCCGGCTTCAAGGCCAGGGCGAAGCTGGGGAATTTTTCCAGCGGCAGAGAACCGCTGCCCGCTTGTGCCTCTGTTGCCTCAATGGTGATCGTATAACGGTGCACGAGGGATTCCTGGAGGCCAGCGAGAACCTGCTCAGCGCGTACGCAAATCGCTGCTGCATCCTCTGTAAACATGCGCATGACCCGGTGTTTTTCGGCGAGCTGATCACCTGTGAGAAATAATTTCAGAGTTTGTTCGAGCAGAGCATAGGTGAATTTGTCGCAACGTAACACGCGCATGAGAGGATTTTTACGCAGCGCTGCTATCGTTTCCCGTTTGCCGACGATGATACCGCACTGAGGCCCGCCGAGCATTTTATCCCCGCTGAAGGTGATGACATCGGCACCGGCTGCTACGCTTTCGGCAACCACGGGTTCGTGAGGCAGGCCAAATGCGCGCAGATCGGTCAATACGCCACCGCCGAGGTCATGCAATACAAAAAGACCACGCTCGCGGGCGAGGGCAACCAGTTCATCGAGGGAGACGGCATGCGTGAACCCCTGCACGCGATAGTTCGAGGTATGCACATGCAGGAAGCCCGCTGTTTCCGGTGTGATCGCCTGCTCAAAATCGCGCAAATGGGTTTTGTTGGTCGTGCCGACTTCGATCATGTGTGTGCCGCTGCGGGCCATGATGTCAGGGATTCGGAAGGAGCCGCCAATCTCGATCAGTTCTCCGCGGGATATGATGACCTCACGGCCAAAGCCGAGGGTGTTCAGTGCCAGGAAAACCGCCGCAGCATTATTGTTGACAACACACGCTGCCTCAGCGCCGGTAAGCAGGCGCAACAAATTTTCGACGTGGTCGGTACGCTCGCCGCGTGTTCCGGTTTCAAGGTCAAATTCGAGGTTGCAGTACGCAGCCACCTCATGCAGGCGGGCGATCGCCTGCTCTGAAAGCGCCGCTCGGCCGAGGCCGGTATGCAGGATGACACCGGTACAGTTTATCACGCGACGGATCGAGGGGGAAAGCAGGGAATGCACGATGGCAGCAAAACGGGCTTCCGCAGCTCCGGGAATTGCGCGGGCCGGGAGTGAAATTGTGCCATCCAGCAGCTCGCGGCGGAGCTCTTCAACCGCCTGCCTTGCGCAGGCAGCCAGAACGTCATGATCAAGGCCGGCGCTGCTGCGTGCTGTTTCGCTCTGCAGCAAGCTATCGACCGAGGGCAGGTGCCGCAACAGGGCTTTGTCAACCGGGCGCTGTGCCATCAGGTGCCATTTCCGGAAGGAGTGGCAGGATGCGTGTCGCCGGTTATGCTGTCGCCGCTGCCGTTCTGCTGTGTATCTCCGTTGGCCAGACGGATGGCTTCGTCCGTAGTGCCCAGGCAGTAGAGCAGGCCACGCAGGTTATCGCGTGTCAGTTTGCCATCGGCTACTTTTTCCAGAATTTCGCTGGCGTTGAAAGCGATACCAAAACCGGCGTTCTTCAACATGATTTCATCGTTGGCACCGTCGCCGATAGCGACGACTTCTTCCCGGCTCAGCCCTTCACGCTCTGCAATCTCCTGCAACACACGGCCTTTGGCCATTTTATCGATGATCGGGCCACGAAGATTACCGGTGACGACGCCGTCTTTCACCTCGAGCTCATTGGCGTACACATAATCAAAGCCCAGCCTCTGGCGCACTTTTTCAGCAAAAAACAGGAACCCGCCCGAAATCAACGCCAGCTTGAATCCCATCGCCTTCAGCGTTCTTACCACTTCCAGAGCCCCGGGCATCAGTTTCATGCTGTTAGCAACCTCCTCCAACACCTCGACAGGCACCCCCTTGAGCATGGCCACGCGTTGTTTCAGCGCCTCGCGAAAATCGATCTCACCGGCCATGGCTTTGCGGGTGATCTGCGAAACCTGATCGCCAACATTGGCAGCATGGGCGATCTCGTCGATCACCTCGCCGTCGATAATCGTTTTGTCCATATCAAAAACCACCAGCCGCCTGCGCTGCCTGAAGGGAGATTCCGGCTGGATGATGGCATCAAATCCAACTTCATCACAGGTGCGCTGAATAACATCCTTCAGCAGGCTGAGGTCGCGCAATTCGCTGGCATCTACCCACAGCTCCAGCGCGACAAATTCGCCACGAGCCAGATGTGTCATGCGCTCGATGCTGACACGGAAATTGGCCAGGGTGTTGGTTATCGCTTTGAGAATACCGACTTTGTCACGGCCGATCAGGGTAAAAACCTGTAGTTTTTTATCGACCACACGCTCTGCCTGATCTGGTGTGATGATCTCGGTACTGACATCATACGAAAATTTTTTGATGCGTTTGCACAAACGGCTGCGCGCGTCTGCGATATCGTCATCCGGCGCAACGGTTTCAGCGATGATAGTGAGAATGCTCAGGCCATACAGGGAGTTCTGCTCCACCGCGATGATATTCAGACCTGAATCCGTGATCGCCCCGGTGACGTCGGCGATCATGTAGGGTGCATATTTTGCTTGAGCAGTGATGATGAGGTAAGGGATTTCTTTTTTCATGGCTTTTTCGCTCTC
>WFTM01000098.1 GCA_015485525.1 Candidatus Zhuqueibacterota bacterium
ATGGCGCTGAGGCCATCGATGATAGCCACTTTGTGTTCATCGGGCACGGAAGCCAGGGCGTGCACCAGTGCGTTCTCCGCCCGTGCTCCGCCAATGGCCTGCAGCGTGCGCACCGCCTGCCTGTACAGGCGCGCGCTGTGCAGCAGGGCGGTAACCGGCTTCACCGAGTCATCGCTGCCGCAAAGCTGGAGTTGCTGCAGAAAAAACGCGCGCACCTCCTGCTCCGTGCGTTGGCGCAGGCTTTCATGCAGCCGGTCGCGGTACATCCGCTGTTGTCTGCCTCCGGCGACTTCGGTGAGGCGCGTGCTGATCGCCTGAAGCGCGAAGCGTGCGCGGGTGTTGGACAGGGAGCTGTCGGCCTGTACGCGGCTGCACAGGATATCGATGCCCTCGGCGCCGGTCTGCAACAGGGCACGCACCAGCAGCCGTGTGACCACCTCGCTCTGCGCTGGCATCTGCGCCAGCAGGGTGTCCACCCGCGCTGCCGGCGTTTGCGCGGCAAGAGTCAGCGGCAGGCTGATCAGGATCAGCACGGGAATTTTTTTCAGAGTCGTCAACATCGAATGCTTCATGGGATAATCACCAGAAAAATAGACACATTAAAATCGCCACGGCGCCCGCATGGGCTGGTCGATCAGCCGGTTGGCCTGTTCGTCGTTGTGGAAACGCTGTGCCACGGGGTCAAAGCGCAGCGGCCGTCCCAGGCGCACGGCGATTTTGCCCAAATTGACCAGAGTCGCCGAGCGGTGAGCGTTGCTCTCATTCAGGGCGAATTTTTGCCGTGTTCGTACTGCTTCGGAGAAGTCCGTCAGTTGCGGTGGTGGATCGGGAAAGGCCGCGAGTTTTTTCCTGAGATCAGCGATGTCGGAACGAAAACCGGGAAACAGTCTGCCATCCGGTCCTTCGAGAAAGGCAGCGCCCTTGTCGCGGCCCTCGCCGTCGAGGATGATCTCGCAGCCGTCAGCGTATTTCATGCGGATACGCCGCCAGCTCCCCACCGCATCCGGGTGCGCCAGCGGGGCGTCCGCTTCGATTTCCACCGGACTGGTCTCATCTTTACCGAGCAGATACTGCACCGGGTCGAGAAAATGCTGCCCCATGTCACCGAGGCCGCCGCCGTCGTAATCCCAGTAGCCGCGAAAGGTGCCGTGCACGCGATGGGCGTTATACGGCTTCCACGGCGCCGGACCGAGCCAGAAATCGTAGTCCAGCTCTTCGGGAATCCACTGCGGCTGCAGATCGGTTTTGCCGCTCCAGAAAAATTTCCACGAAAAGCCGGTGTGCTCGCTGATGGTCGCTTTCAGGGGCCAGCCGAGCATACCGCTCAATACCAGCTTTTTGATCGGAGCGACCGGCGTGCCAAAACCATAGAAGGTGCCACGGAAACGAAACCACGTGTTGACGCGAAAAATACGGTCATGGCGCTGCACCTCTTCGACGACACGCTTGCCCTCACCGATGGTGCGGGTCATGGGTTTTTCGCACCAGATGTCCTTTCCGGCCCGTGCGGCAGCCACGGAGATCAGCGCATGCCAGTGTGGCGGCGTGGGGATGTGCACGATATCGATATCATCCCGGGCAAGCACTTCGCGGAAATCATGATACCCCTGCACGCCTTTGCCGGCGATCTCCAGAGCGCGGCGCAGGTGTCCGGCATCGACATCACACACAGCCAGAAGCCGTGCACCGGTATCGCCCAGATGCCAGCGCCCCATACCTCCGACGCCGATGACCGCCTTGGTCAGCTCATCGCTCGGAGCCAGCACCCCAGCACCGCCGAGAACCCGGCGCGGCACGATGCTGAAAGCCAGAGCAGCAGCGGTTTTTTGGATGAAATTACGACGATTCATTTTATTCCTTACCTCAATTTCCTCTCGCAGCGCCGCCCACTCCCATCTCGCAGCGCCGCTCCCGCCGTGCTGCGCCCTGCCCCGGCGCATCTGCGCCGATAGTATTCCTGCAGATGTCCGCCACGCACTTTGCCGCAGGAGCGGCACACTTACGTTCCACCGCCGGAGCGGTGGAACGAGGGGGAGTGAGGAAAGTCCCTCTCGCAGCACCGCTCCTGCGGTGCTGCGCCTTGCTTCGGCGCTCCCGCGCCGATGGTATTCCTGCAGATGTCCGCCACTCACTTTGCCGCCGGGCGGCACACTGACGTTCCACCGCGGGAGCGGTGGAACGAGGGGAGGAAGATGATGATCAGGACGTAACCTCCACATCATCTTTAAACGTGACAGCAAAGAGCAGCGCCACAGCAGCAGCGAAAATTCCCGGCACCCACCAGAC
>WFTM01000099.1 GCA_015485525.1 Candidatus Zhuqueibacterota bacterium
CCGGCTCTGCGACTGCAAAAAAATAAATCTCCCGGAATGAAAAATAATTTTGCGCTGTTATGTTTTGCTGATATGCCGTATATTTTTTCTTCAACATATGAATATACATGCATATGTTGACATGACAGCTCGTCCCGCGGGCAGCACACGATCCGGCATATTTATCTTCAGTTAAGGAGGAAACCTGATGCACTACTACGAGTCCAAAGACCTGAAAAAATTCGGAGATATCAAAAAATTCCGCCCCGAGCTGGCGAAAAAGTTCTTCGACTATTACAGCAGTGTCACCGGTGAGGACGGCGCACTGAGCAAGCGCGAAAAGTCTCTGATCGCACTGGCGGTTGCGCACGCCAAGCAGTGCCCCTATTGCATCGATGCGTACACAACGCAGTGTCTGGAGACCGGCGCCAATCCGGAGCAGATGATGGAAGCCGTACATGTGGCCGCGGCCATGGATGCGGGAATCGATCTCGTGCACGCCGTGCAGATGCTCAATGTTCTCGATAAAGTCGGCGCATAAAATCACCCAACCGATGGAGAAAAAGATGGCAGAAAGTTCCCCTCTGGTACAAATAGAGACCCAGGACAAATATGACTTCGAAGCGGTCGTCGAACAGCACGGCCTGAACCTCGCGCCGCTGCGCATCGATACGCTGCAGATCAACATCACCAAACTCTGCAACCAGGCCTGTCTGCACTGTCACGTGGACTCATCTCCGAAACGTACGGAGCAGATGGATATGGAAACCGTGGAGCGTTGCATAGAGATTCTCGCGCAGCACGAGCAGATCACTACCCTCGACCTCACGGGAGGTGCTCCGGAGCTGAACCCCTATTTCGACTACCTCGTCGTCGAGGCGCGTAAGCTGGGCAAGCATGTCATCGTGCGCCATAACCTCACCGTCACGTTTGACGGCAACCCGGTCACGGGCGAGAGCAAGGCGTATCTGCCGGAATTCTACGCACAGCACGGCGTGGAGGTCGTCTCTTCCCTGCCCTATTATCAGGAATATTTTACCGACAAACAGCGCGGCCGTGGTGTATTCAACAAGAGCATCGAGAGCATTCGTCTGCTCAATGAGCAGGGATATGGCCAAGAGGAAACCGGTCTCGTGCTCAATCTGGTGTACAATCCGGTCGGTGCTTTTCTCCCCGGCGACCAGGCGGCCCTGGAAGCAGATTTCAAAAAAGAGCTGTGGGAAAAATTCGGTCTGGTGTTCAACAACCTGTTTACGATCACCAATCTGCCCATCCATCGTTTCAAGGAGCAGCTCAAACGCCGCGGCGGTTATGAAGAGTATATGGAGAAACTCATCTCAGCGTTCAATCCCTGCGCTGCCGAGGGCATCATGTGCCGCTCGCTGATCAGTGTCAGCCATGACGGCCGTATTTTTGACTGCGACTTCAACCAGATGCTGGAGATGCCAGTCGAAACTCCAGAGCCGGCTACGGTTTTCAATTTCGATTATGATCGCATCGCCGGCAGGAAGATCAAATTTGCGCCACACTGCTTCGGCTGCACAGCCGGCGCAGGCAGCAGTTGCGGCGGAGCAACCGCCTGATCCGCACAACCACTCAATCAGCGAACCCAAAACGGAGAAGATATGGATACCAGCAAAACCACCTACGAACGCGTGCAGGATTACTACAGCAAACGCGTGCAGCGCAACAGCGACCTGAAGACCAACGCCTGCTGCACCAGCGATGCGATACCCCGCGAACACCGCGAAATTCTCGCCCAGCTCGACGATGAAATCCTGATGAAATTTTACGGCTGCGGTTCACCGATTCCCCCGGCTCTGGAGGGACAGACCGTGCTCGATCTCGGCTGCGGCACAGGCCGGGATGTTTACCTCGCGTCCAAACTGGCTGGCCCGGGGGGCCACATCATCGGGCTGGACATGACCGATGAGCAGCTCGAGGTCGCCCGCCGCCATGTCGATAAGCAGATGCAGGTCTTTGGCTTCAGCAAGCCCAACGTCGAGTTTCGCAAAGGCTATATCGAAGACCTCGCGGCTGCCGGTATTGCAGACAACTCTGTCGATGTGGTCATTTCCAACTGCGTCATCAACCTTTCCCCGGAAAAGGAAGCCGTGTTTTCCGAGATCTTCCGCGTGCTCAAACCCGGTGGTGAAATGTACGTTTCCGACGTCTTTGCTGACCGCCGGATTCCGGCGCACTTGCGGGAAGACATCGAGCTCTATGGAGAATGCTTGAGTGGCGCGCTGTACATCGAAGATTTTCGCCGCATGCTGCAGAAGATCGGCATCGCAGATTATCGCGTGGTATCCTCCAGCGACATCACCATCGACAACGAAGAGGTGGAAGAAAAAATCGGCATGGTTTCTTTCACATCAAAGACGATCCGCGCTTTCAAGCTCGACTCGCTGGAAGACATATGCGAGGATTACGGCCAGGTGGCCATCTATAAAGGCACGATCCCGGGGCACCCGCACCGTTTCATGCTCGATGACCACCATCTTTTCGAACGCGGGCGCGCTGTGGCTGTCTGCGGCAATACCGCCAGCATGCTGCAGGACACGCGCTATGGTGCGCATTTTACCATCATCGGAGACCGCAGCACGCACCTGGGTGCTTTTGATTGTTCAGCGCCGGCAGCGGGGGGAAATACCAGCGGTGATTCCTGCGGCTGCTGATGAAACTTCTCATGAGCTATCGCGTACTTTCAGCGCACACGACCACAGGAGGTACGCAATGGAACTTATCATCATCTTTTTATTCGCTTTCACCATCGTTCTGGTTTTCAAAGTCATGTCAGCAATGTTGCACGTTGCGGTCTTTGCGCTGACTCTGCCGCTGCACATCATCGGCTTTCTGGTTTCGCTGCTGGTGTTCACGCTGGTGGCGCTCCCCCTCGGACTGATCTTCGGTGCTCTGGGCCTGTTCTTACTGCCGGTCATTCTGTTTTTTAAGCTCTTGCCCTTTTTGCTCATCGGACTGATCGTCTATTTCTTGGCAAAACGCGCATCGCAAACATGATTTTGAACGCACTGAAAACAAAAAACCCCCGCTGGCCTGATCCAGGCCGGCGGGGGTTTTCTCATTTTATCTGTTCGGCTCTTCCTCAGATTGTGTGGGCTGGGGAATTGTCGTTTTGCAAATCGGGTCGGTAGTGATGATTGTAAAAATGATATTTGTCCCAGCCCATTTTGGGGATTATTGACAAAATAATTCCGGATGCGACCCGCTGGTCGCCCCTACGGGTCGGGTTTTGTCCCTGGTTGAATGTATAGGGGACCGTACCCGCGACATGAATGTCGCGTTACAGCTTGGGTAATCCGCCGGTCGTCCCTACAATTCAACCCACCCAATTTGAGGAAGAGCCTGAGAGAGTATCCGGATCATGCGAGGCGTTATCCGCCGGTTTCGCTGCGTTCAGACTCCGTGAGCAGACGCGGCGGTTCGCCATAGTACCGGGCCTGCCAGATGCCATTAAAGGGACGCCCGCCCCGGCGGCCCTGGAATTCAACCATCAGGCTGTTGCCGAGACGACGGCCCGTAAACCGGATTCTGGAAGCCAGGTCATGCCGTGTTTCATACACCACGGTAAATGCGATTTCATCTCCCTGCAACTTCAGGCGCGAAACGCGGACATTGCGCACGCCGGAGGTGGTGTCTGAATAAAATGCCCGGATATTGGTGCTGGTAAAATCGATACGCAGTTGAATGAATTTCGGGGTTTCGAGACTATTACCAAGGATCGCCTGGCCTTGCCACAGGCCTTGCCAGGACGCATCGATTTCCGGACTGTTCTGCAACTCCCGTGCAGCAGAACACGCCAGAAAAGATGGCAGCGTGAGCAGCAGAAAGAAGACGGTTCTCTTATTCATGTGATCATCCCTGTTGAATGAACTCCTGATGATGCGGTGTGCACGCGTTTACAAACAGGAGCTGCGGTCACCTCATCGTCTCAGCCGGAATGAATTTATCCGGCGGGCTGAACGCAGAGGCTGCCTGCGGTGCACTTTGCGAAAAATGTCTCAAAATGTAAATAACCAACATTACCCGCATGCAGCCGGTTTTGCGAAAACCTGCGTGGCTCAGGGGCAGGACTGGCAGTGGGAACAGAAGAAGGAGCTGCGGCCGGTCTGGACGATACGACGGATCGGCTGATGGCAGCGCGGGCAGGGGAGGTCTTCCCGGCCATAAACGGCGAGAGTCTGCTGAAAATAGCCCGGATTGCCGGAGCTGTCGAGGAAGTCGTTGAGGGTTGTGCCGCCCATGGCGACGGCCTGTTGCAGCACATCCCGCACACAGGAAAACAGTGTCCGCCACTGCTGCAGGCTGAGCTGGTTCATCGCGCAGGCGGGATGGATACCGGCATGAAACAGCGCTTCGTTGGCGTAAATATTCCCAACGCCGGCGATAACGGCTGCGTCCATCAGCACGGTCTTCACCGACCGTTTTGAAGCCGATATTTGACCGAATATCTGCTCAGGATCGACATTCTCATCGAGAGGCTCGACGCCGAGATTCCGAAAACGCGGGTATGTATCCAGCTCGGCCGGTAGAATGACATCGACCATACCAAAACGCCGCGGATCGTTAAAACACAGCTCGGCCCCATCGCTGAAATGAAACAAAACATGATCGTGTTTTTCCGGCGGACGTTTTTTTGTAAACACGAGCAGACGGCCACTCATACCGAGATGAAAAACAAGGTTAGCCTGGTTGCCGAGCTCCAGCAGCAGATATTTCGCGCGCCGTTTTACTGAGGCGATGGGCTGCCCTGTTGCGAGAGCAGACAGCTTGCCGGCATCGACCGGCCAGCGCAGTTTCGCCTGCCGAACCTGCACATCGGAAATCGTACGACCGATGATAATTTTTGATAAACCACGACGAATTGTTTCAACTTCGGGAAGTTCTGGCATTTTCTCGTTGTTCTGTTTTTATGAAACCTAATCTGAGCAATTTGCCCCAAAACAGTAAATTTTTTTGTGGCAAAATGTTTAGTTTTGATGTACGCCTGTTCTTGTTATCAGTGCAGTGCACTCTAAAAGGTTATGCTACGATATGGACTGATAGAGATAAAATATCCACGACAACCTGGCAGCAGATACTGAAAATTGAATTCCTCATCCATTTAACCTGTATTATTCACAAAACATTTTAAGAGTAGTCGTAATTACTTTAATATTTTATATGTTACAGCTTGTAATCCTTTCAAACATAGTTTTTGAAAGACTTGTATATCTCGCAGTGACACAGAGCACGCTGTTTATTGTTTTAGAAGAAATTAACCATTCTTTCTCTGCGCTCACTGCGTCTCTGCGAGAATAATGCAGGCTATGCATTTTTTAAAACCACGAAGTGCACGATGGACGCGAAAAAAAAGAAGAAAAGCCAGGAACTGCTGGCCCTGATTTTCACGAGACTTATGCTTCTTCCTGCTTTTCGTGAGCTTCGTGGTGCAACCCGGCTTCAGCCCAAGGCTGTGAGGATGGCATATACATAAAGACCTGACAGCAGATATTGAAAATTGGATGGAACAATTCATACACATAGCTCTGCCTGCTGCTTTTTGTCCCGGATAATAAATCGCTCAGGTCAGGTAAAAAAAATCAAAAATCTTGCGGTAATCAGACTTAATTATATTTTTATTAAAAAGTTACAAGCAGATGTATCCGAATATCCGGATCACTCAGCCTGTCAGTTTATCCGCCACATCAATGCAATGACCGAAAAAATCGGGGTAAAAATGAAAAAAAACAGCTCGGTGCTCTTTCTGCTTTTATTCGGCTGCCACATGCAGCTCGCAGCGCAGTCGGCTCTTGCCTACAAAGCCTTCAATCCGTTTGATGGCCGCTGGAAAGGCGAATTCAGAATATACAGTTTTGATGGTGAGCTGCAGCAGGAGATCAAGGTCGAACAACACTATTTCTGGGATAATGACACCCAGCGCGTGGTGATCAGAGATACCTATCCAGATGGCCGGACCGAGGTTTCGAAAGGCAAAAACTACACAGAAGGCTACGAAATCGTCTGCCGGGTCGAAAAGGCTGGCGGCGAAGTCACGATCCACAACGGCAAGCTGAGCGGCAACCGCCTGTTCTGGTCACGCAAACTGCCGGAGCAGGGCCTTTGGGAGAGCTTTAAAGAATACGTCACCCGCGTCGATGGCGACACAGTCTATTTCATCGACGGTCTCGGCATCTACACCTCCAAAGGCGTCCGCTCCATCCTGATTTTTGAGGGCAGGTATCGCAAGCAGAAATAATTTCGTGCCTGAGCACGATTTTTCTGCGGTTTGTCAACCGTGTCCGGCCGCTGCCTTCTGCAGTGCCTGCGCAAAAATCTCCAACCCTTCTTCGAGCACGTCGAACTCGATGGTCAGCGGCGGCAAAAACCGGATAACATTGCCGAAAAGGCCGGCTTTGAGGATGATCAGACCATTTTCGTAGCACAGCCGTTGTATGCTGCCAAACAGCTCCGGAGCCGGGGCCTGGCTGTTTTTATCCCGCACCAGGTCGATGCCGATCATGGCGCCACGAATGCGGTAATCACCGACGAAGGAAAAGTCCGCAGCAAGTGGATCGAGACGCTTTGCCACCACAGCGCCGATTTCACGGGCACGCTCCGCCAGTTTGCCGGACTCGATGGTTGAGATTGCTGCCAGAGCTGCGGCGCAGGCCAGGGGATTGCCCCCGTAGGTACTGCCGATTCCGCCCGGAGGGACGCTGTCCATGACCTCGGCGCGGCCCGTCACAGCGCTCAGAGGCAGACCGCCGGCAAGCGACTTAGCTGTCACGGTCAGGTCTGCCGCCAGGCCATAGTGCTCCATCGCAAAAAGAGAGCCCGTCCGCCCCCATCCTGTCTGAATTTCATCAGCGATCATCAGAATACCGTTCTCGCGTGCGAATTTGAACAGCATGCGCATGTACTCGTCCGGGAAAGGGCGGACACCGCCCTCGCCGAGGACCGGCTCAAAGATAATCGCTGCTATCTGCTCAGGATCGACCCGGGTCATCAACAGGCGCCGCAGGGCGGTTTCTTCCGCCTGGCAGCACAACCCGGTTGGGCCGCCGGCGCAATCCCGGCAATCGGGGAAGGGCAGGTGGTACACTTCAGAAGCAAGAGGCCCGAACCCCTTTTTGATCGGCTTGACTTTACCAGTCAAAGTCAGCCCGAGCAGTGTGCGGCCGTGAAAACTCTGCTCAAAAGCCAGCACAGCGCTGCGGCCGGTCGCAAAACGGGCAATCTTGACTGCATTTTCAACCGCTTCCGCCCCGCTGTTGACAAAATAGGTTTTCTTGCTGAACTCGCCCGGAACGATCTGGTTGAGTTTTTCCGCCAGAGCGATATAGGGCTCATACATGGTGACATGAAAACAGGTGTGGGTAAAACGCTGCACCTGTTCCTGCACAGCCTGCACCACCGGCCCGGCCGCATGGCCGACATTGATTGTACCTATGCCGGAGGCGAAATCGATAAACCGGTTACCGTCGATATCTTCGAGAACGGCATTTTCCGCCGACTGAATAAAAACCGGCACGTTGTGATAGGCCCCTGCCGGCAGGGCGCTGGCTTTCCTGGCCAGAAGCCGGGCACTTTCTGGCCCGGGAATTTTGGTGACAATGCGTGCTGTAGCCATAGTTTCCTCGTCTTTTCTAAAATCAGCGAGCACATTTCCCTGCTCGTTCATACTCTGACAAATCATTACATCCTGAGTTCTTCACTGCACCCAGGAGCAAATCAGCGCAGGCAATGTATGACAATGTCATATCGATTTCAAGCTTTGGTTTCCTGGTGACAGTGTCATTCTGCTACCGGTCATCGCTGGAAGATGCGGGTAGGCACATCCTCTCTCCTCTCGTGACACCGCTCCTGCGGTGTCACGTCTATCCCGACGCTCCAGCGTCGCCGCCACGCAATCCGGTTAACCGACACTATCTTCGCAAAACAAAAATATTCGGCTCATGCAGGCTCAGAAACTTTGGGGCGCGATAAATCGCGCACTACGAACGCTTCTCTCGTGACACCACTCCTGCAGTGTCACGCCCTTCTTGCCGCTCCCGCGGCAGCACATGCGCGAAATGAGATGCCACCTGCCCCGGAAGCTTGCACCCATACCGAAACATTCATTTTTGAGATGCCAGAGACCCGTCTCTTCCCTCGCTATGCTGCTGGAGAATTTGCCAGTTTCGGGCGAGCTGAAGCGTGCACTACGAACGCTTCTCTCGTGACACCGCTCCTGCGGTGTCACGCCCTTGTTGCCCATCCAACGTCACCAACACGCAAACCGGCGAGACAGGGCCTACTTCTCACCTGAAAATAAAAATTACTCATCTGCATGTATTGTCGCTATAGTATGTTCTGAGCAAGGTCAGTTGATATCACTCCAACACTCCGGGGTCAACCATTCTTTCTGCTCGTCCTCCCCTGCCCGGCGGGCTGCTTCTCCCGGGCACTCATATACCATGCTTTTCTTAAAGGGAATTAAGAAAACACCCAATCCGTCATGTCTAAGGATGGCTTCACTCGTGTTTTTTTAAATCAGTGAGGGGCTATGAGAAAAGCACTTGCGACCATTTTTGTTGTCCTGCTTGTGGCAACGCACTCCATTTCAGGGCAAACTTTCTCCGATGCGCGTACTTACGAACCGGTCGTTTTGCTCGGCGATAGTATCCCCGGCCTGATCGGTAAAGCGACAGATCAAATTTTCGGTTATGCCTATGATGCCGGCTCCGGAACTTGGCAGCAGATTCCCTTCCAGGTCGATGAGCGACAATGGGTGGATTTCTCCACAAAAAAACTGCCTGCAAGCGAGTATCGCTATTTTGAAGATGAAGGTAATGGCTTCGACGGCGATGATGAGCTCGCATTCATGATCGAAGACCTGGGCGACAAAGCTCCCTTTGACTCCTGGGTGGGCGGAACCGATAACACCCGCTACGAGGTGAAAATCACCGACCCGAACGACAACAGCACTGGATATCTTTATATCTACACCTCCGCAACTCTGAGCTATACAGGCCCGAGTTACGTGACCTATAACCGCGTCGTTACCGGGGAGTTTACCGAAAACACCGATATCACGACCGACATCTGGGAAGGTAAATATACCATGAACTGGGTGTTCGAGAACCTGCGCCTGAAAAACAAAGCGCGGCTGATCGACCGCTACAAGTACCGTGTTTATTCCCTCAATGAAGCAGATAACGAAACCGAGGAGTACTGGTCAACCGACGGGCGCAGCACCTACATCGGGCATGTCACCGGGCCGGTGCGCGCGATCCGCATGGTGGAAGGCGCTGCCAGCGGTTATGTTACGACTTACCAGACAGAATTTTACCGCAAGATGCAGCGCATGCGCGTGTACTACCGCACACACGGCGTCGCACGGCTGTGGACCTACGTCGATTACATGCCCGGCCTGGCGCAGGTCGATACCTTCAACATGCAACGGCCCGGATCGGATTTCATGACGGTCTGGGGGCAGGTTTCCACAGCCGAAGGCTCGCATCTGGTCTGGGCAGATGTCTCAGAGCTGGCGGTCAATTCGGTGATCTCGAGCATGTACTACAAACACGACCCCGGATTTGACGACGGCACCGGCGCTGATGGCCAGGCAATCCATAACCACGGTACCTATCACCAGCGCATCTCGAGCCTGGACCGGGGCACGCCGGCAATCGTGACCACAAACTATTACTACATGCCGGCCAACCAGCCGGACCGGGGACAGGAATTTGTCAGCATCAACGAAAACCCGGTGAGCAAAACCATCACACAACAGAACAACGGCTCGCCGCCTCCGAATTCACCGCCTGTTGCAGCAGCTTCAGCTACTCCGACCTCAGGGACAGCACCGTTAACCGTTGCCTTTTCCAGCGACGGCAGCTCAGATTCTGACGGCAGCATCACCAGTTATGCATGGGATTTCGGCGACGGCACCAACTCGAACGAAGCCAACCCCTCGTACACTTACAACAGCGCAGGCACCTACACCGCAACACTCACCGTTACCGATGATGATGGTGCCACAGATACAGACCAGGTGACCATCACCGTGACTGAGCCGGGGGCCAATCAGCCACCGAACGCAGTAGCCTCGGCCACGCCGACCAGCGGAACAGCCCCGCTCACGGTCAACTTCACCGGCGATCAGAGCTCAGACCCGGACGGAACGATCAGCTCCTATGACTGGGATTTCGGCGATGGGACCACGGCAACAGTCGCCAATCCGACGCATACATATAACAGCGCCGGCACTTATACCGCCGTGCTTACCGTCACCGATGATGGCGGCGCAACCGATACGGCACAGGTCGTCATCACCGTCAACGCTGCTGCAAATCAGCCGCCTACTGCAACGATCACCGAGCCTGCAGAGGGGGCAACCTTCGCTGTGGGACAAACCGTAACCTACAGCGGCACGGGCACTGACCCGGAAGACGGCGACTTGCCCGCGTCGGCATTCAGCTGGTCTGTCATCGGGCCGGACGGCAAAACCGTCGCCCTGGGCAGCGGCAGCAAGTCCGGCAGCGGTGTACCGACGTATCCGGGAGCATACACCCTGATCCTCACCGTCGAAGACAGCCAGGGTCTGACCGGTGAAGACCGCGTCAATTTCACCGTAACGACAGCGAAAATTGCCGCCAGCGAGCTGGCTGCCGCAGCCGGCGGCAAAAGCTTCATCGACGACATTCAGAGCAGTGGCTACACGCTGTTTCCGGCCTATCCCAATCCATTCAACCCGGAAACCCGCGTACGCTTCAGCCTTTCGGAAACCGCCAAAGTCACTCTGAGCATCTACAGCGTTCTCGGCCGGGAAGTTGTACGGCTCATAGACGGCGAAAACCTGCCCGCCGGGCTGCACGATTATCGCTGGAACGGGCGCGCTGCAGATAATTCAGCGCTGCCGAGCGGTGTCTATTACATCAAACTGCACGTCCGCGATCAGGTCTCGCTGCAAAAAGTCATCATGATGAAATAGTATCTGCCCGACAGGGTAAATACACTACAAAAAAAGCCCCGGAAGCTGCCGCCCGGGGCTTTTCTTTTGGATATTCATCAAATCGTGAAGGTGATTTTCAGTATGGCAACCCGCAAATCGCTTCTACAATTAAATCCGGCCCAAAACCAGAAATGTACCGCGACATTCATGTCGCGAAGTACG
>WFTM01000100.1 GCA_015485525.1 Candidatus Zhuqueibacterota bacterium
GAATTCCCGGGTCGCTTCGGCCAGTTTTTTGCGGATTTTATCGATGTTCTTTTCTTTTTCCGCCTCACGATATTTTTTTAATCCGCGTGCATAGCTTTTCGGTGAGAGAATGTCAGCCTGGGCGTCGATAGCTGCCTGCATGGCCGTATTGGCCTCACGGAACAACGCCGCGCGGACGTCTTGCCCCTGCGCGCTGTGCACGAGAACCAGGAAGAAAATAGATAGCAGGATTGTGATCGTGAACTTCCTTTTCCACATCATGGTTGAAGCCCTTTCTTATGTGATGCTTGTGTCGTTATGCAGTCTGTTGTCATCTTTCAATAATTATACCACCCTCGGCTGGTACAAAAGCCGGTGGCACAGGATCAGCGTTTTTTCTTCTTCAAACCGATTTTCCCGATGACCGAGATGAACAGTGCAGAACCAAGAATCGACCAGATGACCGGAAAATTCTGCTCACCGAATTTGAGCATGAAAAATTCCGGCAATGACAGCTCCCGCGCAATCCAGACGCCAAGAACAGCCCCGATGAAGCCGATAGCAATGGAGGTGATGCAGCCGCTGCGGGTGTAACCGCTTATCGCTTGTCCGATGGAACCGCAGATGCCGGCGACAGCGAGCAGCAGGAAAAAATCCGTGAAAGACATATCTGCATAATCCTGATTTTGTGACGGGATAGCGGATGGAAAAAACAGGGGGAACAGGAGAAAGGATCGGATTCCCTGTGTTTCAGATTACATTTTTCCTCGAGCGAATTACGTTATTGAATATACAGGAGCGAATGTGAAGACGCAAGAGAATATTCTTCAGCACGGGCGCGGCATGCTGGCCGGATCAAGGTGATTCTGTTTTTTTCGGGGGGCGGTAACGCAGCTAACCGAATGGAAACCAAATATCGATTCTCGTCACTGCTCATACGTGGTGGACTCTGCCGGGGAAGAGATCGGAGAATGAGGAGATGAGATCGGCACAGTCTGGTTATGAGTTCGAGTTGGCGAGTTTTTTGAGAGCTTCTCCGCTGAGGCGAAAAACCGTCCACTCATCCATGGGCACAGCGCCGAGGGATTTGTAAAAGCGAATCGCAGGTTCGTTCCAGTCGAGGACGGACCACTCAAAACGGGCGCAATCGCGCTCGCTTGCGATGCGGGCCAGGTGTTGAAGCATGGCCTTGCCAAAGCCACGCCCGCGGAACGCAGGCCGGACGAAAAGGTCCTCGAGGTACAGGCCGGCTTTGCCTTTGAACGTGGAATAATTATGGAAAAAGATCGCAAAGCAGACCGCTTCACCCTCGTGGAAACCGAGCAGGCATTCCGCAGAGCGCCGGTTCCCGAACAAGGTGTCGCGCAGATTTTCTTCGCTGGCAACCACCTCGTGGCTCAGCTTTTCGTATTCCGCCAGATCGCGGATAAACTGCAGAATGGTGGGGATGTCCGCTTCCCTGGCCTCGCGTATGTCCAGTTGATGCTGTTTTGACACGGTTTTTATTCCGGTTTGTGATACAGGCTGTGTTGATGGAGTGGCCGGCGCTTACGACCGGCCGGGACCGTGAAAGTCATATTTTCTGCGCGTGACAACCTCGATACCATGCTCGGAACTGTGTTTGCGGAAGCCGAGCAGGTGGAAGATTTCGATGACAAACCAGCGCGCAACGTGTGTATTGACGATATAGCTGAACGGTCGCGACGGATGTTTGTGGATGCCAGGCAGCCAGTGTACGATTTTATCTGCCTGCAGACGGCGCAGCAGCGCGGAAACTTTCAGCCAGAAAGGGCTGATGCTGCGCGCGATGAAAAAGCCGTCGTCTCCCAGCCCCTGATACAAAGGCATGAGAATGCGACCGCTTTGGTAGGAATACACCGGCCCGCGTTTGTCGTGGGCGAGCAGTTGGCCGGCGCGGATTTTCTGCAGGTTTTCGAAACCATGTTCCATCTGAAAGCGGTCCTCCGGATGTATCGCATGGCGATAGCGGACTTCGAGAACAGGAGGCACACCGCGCGCAGCTTCTTTCAGCAAACGTCGTTTGTCGTTGAGACGGGGGAACTCTTTTTCATCGATGCAGCCGGCCGCCGCCAGCACAAGCCAGATGACAGCCTCGTGGATATCTGTCGCCTGGGGGGCGTCGTGTGGCCCGGTTTCGAAAACCAGCCCGATGTGCCCCTGGTCGGTGATAAACTCCATCAATGTGCCGCTGATGGCTTCTTCGAGCCCGAGGATCATCGGAACCGGGATGCGTGCAGCGATGCGCCGGTTGCGCAGTGTATCCCCAAAGAGGCAAAAAGGGCGGCTCTGTGAGGAGGTGGTGTGCAGATCGACGAGTACGGTTTCGCCGTCATGCTCTGCAATGGCGCCGGAGATCACCTCATGGAGTGCCAGCAGTTCCTGCTCTTCCGCCCTCAGGGGCTTTGTGCTGCTTTTGAGTTTCTGTAGCAGCTCAGGTTTCCACATGCGATTGAGATCCTGGCCGAGATAACGCTGTTTCTTCTCCAGGGCCTGGATGTTGCCGGCCAGCGCGAGGAACCTTCCGGCAAAAGATTTCGCCTGTTTGCGCAGGGAGTCGAGCACACGCAAAACAGCCTGCACCCCTGCGGGTTCGTTGCCATGCAGCCCCCCGACGACGATCACCTGCACCCCTCCTGGCTTACGGCCCTGGTACCTGCCGAGTACCCGCTCGAGTCGCTGGCTTTCTGTGTCTGATTCAGTAAGGTTTTTTACTTCCGGGCTGTACATCTGAAAGAATCCGATTCTGTGTTCACAAGGTTCGGTGTCGGCCAAATATGCCTCGTTTCACGCTATGCTGGCGCCGGTTCGGTATGCAGAGTAAAACTTATAATTAAACGACTTTCCCGGTGAAATGCAAGTATGCAGTGCTATGCTGATAACAGAAAAATTCAGGGCTCTAAGGGCATGTCTTCAGACTCTGCTTTTTTCACCGGGCTGTAACCACTGCTGTCCTTTGGGATGAGCCTGGCCGTCTGATGGCGCGAGGCGCTCCACTTGAGCATGCGCATCAGCTTCTGCGTCGCCTGCTCGATCTGGGTACTCCAGAGATGGTCCCGCCAGTAACTCGCAAGAGCAGCCCCGGCACCTGCGCCGAGAAGAAAAATGATGATGTCCGTGATATCCGACACCTGTGTCGGAATGAGCAGCTGGATGAATTCGATGCTCAGGGCCAGAGCCAGTGCAGCAGCAAACACCCGAAAAAGCCGGTCCTTAACGCTGAGCAGGCCAAATCTCCTGGCCAGAATGAAACCCGGGAGAACGGCCAGGATGAAATATATAAACTGGTGCCTGTAATAGACTATCCCGGATTTGTATAACGTCGTTGCATAGGGCGTCAGATTGATTTCCGGGGTCAGAGTTTGCATATCGCTGCTGGCGATCAACTGGAAGGGATAAAATGAGTGCACTAAAAAAGCCAGAGCATAAAGCCCCCAGGCTGTGCCTTGAATTGAACGATACAGAGCGGCATCGCGGACATGGAAGCGCCGCCAGAAGAAGGAAAGAACGAGGTAAAGCATCCCTCCCGCAATGATTCCGGCCATGATGGCGATCAGAACGACCGCTTCAGGCCCGCGCCAGTGTTTGAAGAGTTGCAACAGAGTAATGCCGAAATAGAAAAATGGAATGCCGAGAAATGCCGCTACGCCGAGCTGTCTGCGCTCATCCTGAAAATGCCAGTGTATGGCGAGCAGAAGGAAGCAGGTAATCCCCATGCTGAAGACAAAATTTTCTACATCACTTTGCTGCAAAGGCTGGGCAGAGAAAAAAGGCAGTCTGTCCAGAGAATCCGACCATTCATACAAGTGCCTTTTCAGACGCCGTAATTTAAAATTAAAATGAAAGGGGATGAGCAGTGTGATGGAGTGGGCGAGAAACAGCACAGTTGAGACGAGAAACAACGGCCGTGTCTTGTAAAAATGCAGCAGCCTGTTCAGACCGGAATCCAGCATAGCGAAATAGCGCCTGACGATCAGCGCCCCGATGAGGGTGCCGAGGATGTTGCTTATCAGATCATTGATCGAAGTGACGCGCGTGAGCTGCATAAATTGCAGCAGTTCGACCGAAAAACTGAGGGCTGCTCCGCCGAGGAGTGTTCGGATAAAAGCACGGCGCGGACTGCCTTCCCGGCTCTGAGCCAGCATGTAGCTCATCAGGAAAAAGCCGAAGGGGATGAAAAAAACGATGTTGGTGATGATATCCGCCCCCGAGGCTTTTTTGCCGTTGGCACGCAAAAAGGGAATCTTTTCCGTTTCCTGCCAGCCCTTACTCAACGTTTCAGCAGAAAAGTCGAATTGAAACGGAATCAGAGTGAGATAAATGATCAGCAAAAAGAAGAAGACCAGAAAACGCTTGTAAACCTTCGGGCTTACAGGTGCTGAATAGTGCGGTGATGTCATACTATCTGTACGTCCTTAACATGAGAATTCATAAATTCTGTACTATTCTGTCCGGTTATACGGTTAACTCAGCCCGGCTGTCGCTTTTCAACCAGTCTGGCAGAAGACCCTCTCGCCATCCCGCGGGAGTGGGAGGACGCCCCTGGTGCCGTTCCCGCGGCTGGCACACAAGCGCAACGAGATGCCGCCTGCCCTGAAATGGATAACCCGCGAAAGTGATCCGGAGAACCCGGTTATTTCATCTATCCGGAGAAATTCACATACCCGGACTGTTCCGAGGTATCTCAATGTGAAATGATGTGCATGATAAGTCGGGACAAGTTTGGAACAGGTAGCGTTCAGGCCAAATGCAAGCCTGTGCTTCTTTTTCAATACCGAGTATGGAAATTAATCACGGAAGAGTTGATCGTTTTTTTGCGCAAGCTGCTGTTCGCCGTCTGTTCAGTCCGGGCTGCCTGTCTGGCCGATCCCGAGGGTCAGGCTGAATTCCTGTGTCGATAGTGCCCGCAGCTCAAATCCGAGCTGGTGTCTGCCGGGCAGGTGGATGTTCATGCCCAGGCTTGCGGCAACGCGCGAGCTCTGGTAATATAAACCCTCGCTGGAGCTGATGAAGTAATTATTTTCCGGGCTGACCAGACTGACCTTCTTTGCCCTGTCCACCTGATCGTACAGAAAACTCCCGCCTGTAAACAGTTCATACCTGCCGAATTTCTTTGAGAGAAAAAAAGACGCCTGCGCCACTGCCCAGCGGTATGTGACCTCGTGCCGTTTGCCGGTAAAGTTCGTCGTAGGACTGGTGATGCGTTCTTCGTACGCGCCTTGTGGGGAGAAAAATACTCCCTGCATGGCAAGAGTGGTCGTGATGCCGCGCAAAAAGGGCACACCGTTTTGCCAGGACAGGCCGGCGCCCGCTGCATACGCGGTTTGTGAAAGAAATGCGGAGAGCTGCGTATCGTCAAAGTCGATGCGCTGTCTGCTGACCCCGCCGAGAAGATAGAGATCGAAACGACCTTTGAGACCGAGAGCAAGGCGGCCCAGACCAAGGTAAAGCGCATTTCTTTCCGCCGGCACGATCCGGTGCGTCTGATATCCGGCCTGCACAGTCAGCGAGAGCTGGCGCCGGCCGCCTGAAAGCAGCGGGATCGCTGTGGCCTGTGCATACGCTGAAGCCGTTGTAATGATTAACAACGCCACGGTACTGAAAAAAGTTCGAGCTCGCATGGTTCAATTCAGTGTTAGGGTGATCGGAACTGTCGAAGTCACCGTCGTGCCATTACGACTCTCGATGCGGAAACTGACACTGGTTGTGGTTTCTCTGGAATCCGGATCACTCGGGTCCATATTGTTGACCAGCGTGACCTGGTAGCGCGTGACGCCCGGATCACCGGTGCTGAATTCCGTCCAGCTCAGTTTGCCGGCCTCCGTATTGGCGATGATCAACGAGCCGGGAACGACAGGATTGCCATTCTCATCATAAAGATAAATCGTAATTTCCGCCCCTTCGCCCGGAGCGATCGACGTGGTGCTGACTTCGGTGTAAAATGTCGAAATCGGGCCGGAAAAGACGACCTCGGTAACACCCCAGACACGGGCAGGATTGCCGTTGCCATCGACACCTTCGGTCACGGCCAGAATACGGGCAATGCCGTTATTCTGGCTGGTCGCATCGTATCCGTTATCGATCACGCCGCCTTCATAATCCGGGATCGGCCCGGGGATGACGGCTGTGCCCTTGTTGAAATCCGGGTGGTTGGCGTTCGGGTCGAGAAAAGTATTGTAATACAGGGGCACCGTGGGATAGGGCTGGCCGCTGTGCAATGTGACAGTTACCACGCCCTGCTCATCTGTGTACCCCGTGTGCGTCGAAACGATGCCGCCGCTGGTGGTGAAGTACACGGCAGTCCCTGCAGGGACCGGATTATTATACTTATCACCGAC
>WFTM01000101.1 GCA_015485525.1 Candidatus Zhuqueibacterota bacterium
TCGAACTTGTGCAGGCAGTGGTTCTTTTTGTCCGTCACCCAGATATTGCTGTGATAGTCGATTTCCGCATAGCTCAGCTCAGCACCTTTTACTCCGACTTCCGCCATGGTTACGGATTTTACCAGAGTGCCGTCGCGCAGGAATTTTTGCAGCCGCCGGCCATCCTGATCGATCACGACTACGAAATCGTCTTTCCAGTACGACCAGCGCTGCGCACTGCACGTTGCTGCAACGCCAGTCGGATGCCGGAGCACACCGGCGCCTGCGATAACCCGCGCCAGGGTATCTGCCCGGAACATCAACAGCCGGTCATTGCCGTAATCCGTCACGTACAGCGTCGAATCAGCCGTCAGGCTGACATCATGCGGCCGGCGCATGCCATCTCCGGTGAGCACGCGTTCAAACTGCAGTTTCTTGCCCGGATTATGAAACTTGACCACGCGATTGTTGTACGTATCGGCGAGGTACACATCCCCCCAACTCGACGCTGTGATACCGTGCGGCCTGTTGAGCTTGTGCACACCGCGTTCCTTGAGCCCGTAGATGCTGATCGTCGTCATCGAGGTGTTGTAGATGATGACATTCTGTCCGGAATTGACACCATATACAGTGATCTCATCATCATCCTTTTTCTCCTTTGGGTCGTCCCAACTGTCCAGACGGGTGACGGCGATTCCCTGCGGATCGCGGACTTTCACCCTGTTCTGTACGTAGAGAAAAAGGTGAAATGGCGTGGCCTTGCGCACCGGCACGTGCAGACGCGGCGGGAAAACCAGGCTGGTCTCTTTCCCATCCCCCGGCCCGGCAGCCTGCACAGCACCGGCAAGCAGTAAAATTACAGCAAAGCGCATGGTCATGCTTTCTTCCTTCCCCCTGTGCCGCGCACGGTGGTTTTTCCGGTGGTCGCGAGGGCTTGCACGTGAAAATGCTCCCAGATCGTCTTTGCCAGCTCGGCGCTTATGCCGCTGACAAGCTGCAAATCATCCACAGACGCATCGCGAACGCCCTCGACTGAGCCGAAAAAAGTCAGCAGAGCTTTGCGCTTAGCCGGGCCAACTCCGGGGATGACATCGAGTTCTGAAGCGGCCGTTCTCTTGCGTCGCAGGGAGCGATGGAAAGTAACAGCAAAGCGATGGGATTCGTCACGCAGGCGCTGCAACAGTTTCAGGCCGCTCGAGGTGCGCGGGATATTGAGAGGCACAGGGTCGCCGGGCACGAATACCTCATCAAGGCGTTTGGCCAGAGAAATAACCGGCACTGAATCCATACCGCAGGACTGCAAGGCGGACAGCGCGGAGTTGAGCTGCCCCTTGCCGCCATCGATCAGTATCAGGTCCGGGTCGGGCATGGACTGTTTCAACGATCCCGAGTAGCGGCGCGTTACCGCTTCGTGCATCATGGCAAAATCATCCGGACTGGCCTTGCCGCGTATTTTGAATTTTCGGTAGTCTGCCTTGCGGGCGACGCCATCGACAAAACAAACCATCGAGGCTACCGGATCGCTGCCCTGAATATTTGAGATATCAAATGCTTCGATGCGCCGGGGGGCTTTTTTCAGACGCAGATCACGCTGCAGGGCCACGACAGCATGCGGAATTTTCTGCCGGGATTTTTGCTTTTGCAGTTGCAGCTCTTCCAGAAGCAGGCGTGCGTTTTTATTGCACATCGCCACGAGGCGCGCCTTTTCGCCCTTTTGCGGTACGGTCAGGTGCACCGTTGCTCCGGCCTTTTCACCCAACCACACACCGATATCGTCCATCTCCGGAATCTCAACCGGCAGGTAGAGCTCCGTGGGGATGTACTCTGCTTTGAGATAGTACTGCTTGAGAAACGAAGCGACGACAGCGGGGTAGGATTCATCGATGACACCGGTCATGTAAAAATGCTGGCGTCCGATGATCTTGCCGTCACGGATTTTGAACACCAGCCCGCAGGCGTCTTCGTCCTCTATGGCAACGGCCAGCACATCGCGATCCCCCAGGTCGCCGGTGGTGATCTTCTGCTTATAATGAAAATTCTCGATAAAACGAATACGGTCCCGCATGCGCGCGGCTTCTTCAAAGCGCTTCTGCCCTGCCAGCTCGTGCATGCGCTCAGTCAGCTCTCCAACCACGGCCTTGTCGCGGCCGTTGATAAATTTTACCACCTGTTCGATCATGGCGCCATAGTCCTCGGCTGACACCAGTCCCTGGCAGGGCCCGTCACATTTTTGAATATGGTAATCGAGACAGAGTTTTATTTTTTTCCGGGCCACGGTGTCCTGCGTCAGATCATAGTTGCAACTGCGGATGGGAAAAATCCGCTTGATGGCCTTGAGCAGGCCGCGCATCATCCCGACATCGGTGTACGGACCGAAATAGCGCGAGCCATCGCGGACGAGCTTGCGGGTTGGAAAAATTCGGGGAAAACGTTCGTTGGTAACGCGGATGTAGGGAAAACTCTTGTCGTCTTTCAGACTGATGTTATAGCGCGGCTTGTGTTCCTTGACCAGATTCATCTCCAGGATCAGCGCTTCCATTTCCGAGTCTGTAACGATGACTTCGAGATCATGGATTTTAGAAACCAGACGCGTCAGTTTGATGCCTTCAGTGCGGCCGTCCTGAAAATAGGAGCGCACGCGGTTGCGCAGAACCTTGGCCTTGCCAATGTAGAGTATCGCCCCGCTGCGGTCCTTGAAGAGATAGACCCCCGGCCTGCGCGGAATATGAGCGAGTTTTTCTTCCAGATTGCTGTTATTTGCCTTCATTTTTCCACGAGTTCGATCAGCACACCACCAGTGGTCTTCGGGTGCAGAAATGCGATACGATAGCCACCGGCACCACGATCATTTTCCTGTGGTATCGGGCTCATACCCGCTTCTTTGGCAGCAGCCAGAGCTGCGTCGATATCAGCAACAGCGTAGCAGATGTGGTGGATACCCTCGCCGTTTTTATCGACGAAACGGCTGATGGGCGAGTCATCCGCCGTGCCCTGCAGCAACTCCACAGAGGATTCTCCGGCCCTGAACATCGCTACTCTCACCTTTTGTGCCGCAATTTCTTCGAGATGATCAGCCGGCTTCCGGAACAGTGAGCTGTACTTCTGCACAGCAGCGTCGAGATCACGCACAGCGATACCGATATGGTCGATTTTTTTTAACATCTGCTTTGCGTTCCTGTGAAAAGATTCCAAGCCTGAAATTTCATTTGTTCGCAGGCTCTTTTTCAGATTGTGTGGATTGATGAATCATCGTTTTGCAAATCCGGTCAGATTTTTAGATTGTTGACGATAGAATTCCCCGCGTAGGGGCGACCAGCGGGTCGCCCCTACGGGTTACGTGCCTGTTATCATCAACAATAATTGCGTTGCCAAACGGTGTAAATATCGGCCTTTTGACGAAACCATTTGGTAATGCCGATTTTAAATCCACGTGTAATGGGCCAATGGATTTGGGGATATTTTTTTGATATTTGTTTTGTCGTCGTCCGTAGGGGTTCAAAATTTTGAACCCCTACAATTTTGCCATCAACGACAATATTGGTAATCCCATAACCCTTTTGGTGATCGCGGATTTAAATCCGGCCATGATGGAACCGATGGATTGGGGTTCTGGCCCGGGTTTATTTATAAAGACGCACGGGTGTGGGGCGACTGGTCGCCCCTACGGGTCGGGTTTTGTCCCTGGTTAATATATAGGAGGCGACCATACCGCGCGACATGAATATCGCGTTACACTCTGGGCGATAGTCGTACACGACATTTATGTCGCATATCAGCCATTCCCCCGAGCAAGCACGCCACTGCGCACAATATGCCAGCACTTCTCGCGCTGTCACCACGTTACGCCACTGTTCCCCAATGCAATGCCACGGTGCCGAAACTGAACGTGCGGTACCCTACATCGATCAGCCCTGAACGCTGCATTTTCTCCTTCAATTCCTGCGCTGTGATGAACACATCCACGGATTGCGGCAAATAGGTGTACGCCTTCCGGTCGCCGGTCAGCAGCCAGCCGGCAAGCGGGACAATATGATGGAAATAAAACCGAAACAGCGAGCTGATCACCGGAGTTTTCAACGGTGTCAGTTCGAGAATAACCACCCGCCCGCCGGGCGCAACGACGCGTACCATCTCGCGCAGAAACTGGTCGATATCAGCGACATTGCGCATACTGAAGCCGGTAGTGACTGCATCGAAACCGTCATCGCGGAAGGGCAGATTGAGGCCATCGGCGCTGAGGAAAATGATGTTTTCGTGGCCATTGGCTTTTGCCGCGCCGAGCTTGATCATCTCGTAGCTGAAATCACCTCCGACAACCAGGCCGGGCGAACGCTTGAGGGCTTCAAAAGCCAGATCACCCGTACCGCAGGCGATGTCCAGCAGTTTGCCGCCTGCGGGCAACTGCGCATGTTCGATGGCGATCCGCCGCCAGCGGACATCCTGCCCGCCGGTCATCACGCGGTTCATCAAATCATATCGCTGAGCAATGCCGTCGAACATGGCCTGAACAGCACGCGCTTTTTCAACGCCGGACTGGAACGTGACGAGATCGTTTTTTTTCATGGTTTCATTCAGACCTGAAAACTGCGTGAATCGCAGGGTCGATAGTTTTGATAAGTGATATCCCGCTTTCTCTGTACAAGCACACTGCCACGAAAAGCGCGGTTATGGTATGGTTTGACTGCCGCCCGTCTCACGCCAGCAAGCCGGAGTTCGGGCTCGGGTCACACTCTGATGAGCAGCGCCGGATAGCAGGCATCTGCTGCAAAAGCGCCCCACTGATACCAGCCCGGATGAGCAGCAAAGTGTGAAATATACTATTTCTGAGGGAAAAAGAAAATATTTCTTCGGATTTTGTGGGATCTCTCCGGCCCTATTCCGGCGGTGGAGATGGCAGGCCCTGTCATTCAATCATTTGATGTGCTCGAATCTGCAGGTGTGGTCTGCAACGAGTGCAGCGTTTGCTCGAAATCGCGCGTGCCCATCAGAGGCTTGAGGGTTTCATCGTGGTCTTCCAGCCAGGAACGTGCGCGCAGGCGGGCTGCGGGAGTGTTCTTTTTCTGCGCAGCAGACAGGTAAAGGCGGGCCAGATGCAGCACAGCATGGGGATAAAAGGCGCTGGTGTCCGGCGTCGTTTTGAGATAATCCTGCCACAAAGCAATCTGCGCATCCACGTTCAGCAACTCATTGTGTTTACGCATGGTTTCGGCGTAGGAATGATTTTCACTATCGCTTTTCTGCTGCAGCGATGACAACATGCCGCTGATACTACGACGCTTTTTCAACTCTGTCTCTGCCAGCGGTGCTTCGTCGATGGCTAAGGGTTTGGGTCTGCGCGGGTTGCCGACCGCAAATCCCCGGCCAGTGGCAGCATCCGACAGCAAGGCGCTCTCCGACAGTCTGGTCTGCATACGTTCTGCAGGTGGTACAGATGGTGCCGGGGCAACGCCCCCACCTGCTCTCATCTCCGCAGAGCCTGCGCGGTTTTTCACCGATTTCTGTGCAGCTTTGGTCATGCTTTGCCTTGCGGCTGCCCCGGAAGACAGGCTCAGCAGGTCCTTCTTGTTTACGCGGATTGGTGCATCCGGCTGCGCTTGTGCAGCATGTTTTTCCTCGTCTCCCGCTTCCGGCCCTGACAGCCGGGGTGGTCTCTTGATCTGCCCGGCGGATGGAATATCTGCAACAGTCAACATGGCCGTCTGTTCCTGAAACACTTCCCAGACGACAAAGCTGAGGATGATGACCGAAGCCATGCCAAGGGCAGGCTTCCAGACCGCAGCAACGGCAGCGAAAAAACCTCTCCGCTTTGCAGCTGGTTGTTTTTCTGCCTGTGTTCTTTCTGCGATCTTTTCGAGGGTACTGTCGTGCAGCATTGCGAAAAAACTGTCATCCGGCATGGGTACATCGCTGGTCTCATCTGCGAGCACGTGGTCGAGCTGCAGCAGAGTCTGATATTTTTTCATGCACTGCGGGCAGGAACGCAGGTGCTCATCGAGATCGCGATCGATCATCTCTGTGTCGCTGTTGGAAGCGGTCGCGGTCAAAATTTTCTTTTCTGCTTGTTCGCAGGTCATCATGCTAGGGTCTCTTTTGTGCTGAAATTTTCGAGCTCAAGGCTGTGCATCATTTTTTCGCGTGCCCGCGACAGGCGAGACATCACGGTGCCGGGTTTGATGCCAAGGGTCTCTGCGATTTGCTGATAGGACAACTTCTCCTGCAAACGCAGCTCAAGAACCCGGCGCTGTTCCTCGGGCAGTTCGAGCACGGCTGCGTGCACCCGGCGCACCAGTTCGTCGTACTCGACAGCATGCGAAGCCATCTCCTCCGAACGCATCTCATCGAGCAGTGAGGATGAGATGTTTCCTGGTGCCAGTTTACGCACACGATTCAGGGCCAAATTGACAGCGATGCGTTTGAGATACGGGAACACCGGTTGATTCACATCCAGGCGATCACGGTGTTCGTAAAGTTTCACGTATGCTTCCTGAATGACATCCGCCGCCTCATCCTGGCTGCGTACGATACGCCACACGACCGGATAGAGTTTGCGCTGCGTTTCCCGGATCAGGTCAGAAAAGGCAGCGTTATCGCCCCGTTTCAGAGCACGGATGTGCGCGATGCGTTGTTCTGGTCCGGTGTTTTCGGAATTGTCTGACTGCTGGTTTTCCGGCATAGAAGATGTCTGCTGAATTTTTGTTGAGTACACGTGGGCAGGAGTTTTATTCCATTTTTTCAGGAACGGCTGTCAGCGAGCTGGTCTATCTGGTTGATCAGCGACTGCGCGGCACGGCCAAAAGTGCTGGCGCGGCCTTCGAGACGGATGACCAGCTCGAAGAGATCACGGGCTTTGTCGTATTTCTGCATTTTCATAAAACACTGCCCGGCCTGATACAGAGCAGTCGTGCGCCAGTTCTGTTTGGTCTTGATGTTTAAATATTTGAGGCGTAAAAAGCCGGCAGCAGCCTGCTCATAACGTTCATTTTTCATCAAAGACTCGGCGAGAAAATAGAGAATCTCAGCCTTGTCCTCGCCGGATGCAAAGGGCACGAGACTTTTGTAGTGAGCGACGGCGAGGTCATACTGGCGCATATCACGATAAAAACGGCCGATGCGGATTTTAAAACTCATGGCGCGCTCATCATAGGGAAACATCTGCAAGTACTTTCGCGCCGTTGCGATTGCGTACTCATAAATCCCGCTGGCATCATACACATCGACGAGTTTGGCCAGGGAACGCTTGTACAGCGTATCGTAAGTCGTGTCTGCCGTGGCTTTTTTCAGTGCCGAGATCGCATTATCCCACTGCCGCTGTGCCTGATAAAAATCCGCCAGAAAGAGATAGACCTCACGCAGAAAGGGATGCTGCGGCCATGTCGAAGGAATGCGCGTGAGCAGTTTCAGCGCATCGTCAAATTTATTTTGTATCAACAGAGCTTTGCCCAGACCAAACTCTGCGTAGATAGCCTGCGGCTTGTTTTTCGTTTTCTTGCGGAGATTTTTAAACGTCTTCTCTGCCTTGCGGAAATTCTTCGCGCGGATCCAGGCATCCCCGAGCTCATACTGAATATCAGCATAGAGGTCGATCCGTTTCGGGAAGCGCGTACGCAGATTTTTGATTTCATTTTCCGTCGCCTGGATGCGACCGAGGCGTAGTCCGGACTTGATCGCCAGGGCCATGGCTTCTGCAGTGGCCGCAGAGGTGTCTTGTGGCGAATAATATTGCAGAGCGAGCTTTCTGGCCAGCGCATACTGGCCCTGCCGAAACTCAAGCCAGGCAGCAGCGAGTACGGCCGTTCTCGCCTGGGGCGTCTGCGGGAACTCCGACATCAAAGTCTGATAGTAGCTGCGCGCCAGCTCTACAGCTTTGCTGTCTCCGGCCAGGCGGGCAAGGGCGAGCAGGGCATCCGGCGCCCGCCTGTCTGTGCGATGGTCACGCAGAAAAGCGAGGTATTCAGCGGTAGCAGGAATTTTTTTTCCGGCACGGGCTAAAATTTCAGCGAAAAAAAAACGTTCATCAGCGCTGCCGGGACGTGGTATGCCGGGCTGAAAGAAAACGCTGCGACGGCTGCGCAACTTCTGCATGTACTCAACAGCACGACCGTAAGCTCCGACCTGTCGCGCGGCGCGTGCCAACAGAAACAAGGCAGAGTCTGCCACCGGGCTGTAAAAATAATCTTTCTGCAGTTTTTTCAATCGCTGCTGTGCCTGCTCCACCCTGCCCTGTTGCAGCTCGGTCCGTGCGAGCAAAAGGCCTGCCTGTGCCGCAGCCGGTGTCGGGGGCATGCGCTTCGCAGCATTCTCCAGCAGGCGCACGGCTGTCAGGGTATCGCCGCTGCCAAGATAGAACCGGCCACCGAGCAGATCAGCCTGGTCAGCATAACGCCCATCATCGAGCAAAGCCAGGGTTTCGATACGGCGGGCGAGCACAGCCCTTTGCAGGCTGTCGGCCGGAATGGTGCGCACGGCACGCCGCAGGCTGAAAACGTGGATGCCGGCAAAGGCTGCATCACTGGCGTGGGCAATGGAAAGGGAGTCGAGAAAGCCAGCCTGCACATCCGCTCGCTCGTGAAGAGCGATGGTCCCTGACAACAGCACTGCCTTTTTACGAAAACGCGTCTGTGCGTAGGCTGAGCTGATGTGACGCAGTACAACCCGGGCAGAATCATACCACGTGGTTGCAGAAGGCTCACCGATGAGCCAGTTTTTTTCACCCAGAGCAAAATAAGCCTCGCCGAGCAGCATCATGGCTTCCGCACGCGCTTCTGCTTCTTGCTCCGGAACGGCGAGCAGTTTTTTCAGTACAGGAATAGCTTTTTCATAGGAACGCAACATCATGTAGCGCCGGGCCTTGTTGCGACCGGCATCATCCGCACCGGCCTGAAGCACAGAGTCAGCAAGGCGATCAGCCAGATCAGAAAGATCGACAAGGTGATATTTGAGAATCAATTCACGCTGGCGGGCAGCATCTTCGTAGAGTTCACTGGCCGGATACAGGGCCAGAAAGCGATCCCACTCCACTCGTGCCAGCGGGAACTGCTGCAGTTTCTGATACCCCCTGGCCAGCTCGAACTGCGCCTGGTCAACAGCAGGATGGCGGCTGAACCTCCGGGTAAAATCATCATACAGCCGGATCGCACGTGCGGGGTCATCCTGCGGACGCATCGCGATGCGGGCGCGCAAAAGCAGGGCCTGAGCGCGCCACTCCGGCCGGGCGGCGTTTGCATCGACCGAATCGAGCATGGATAGCGCGGTCTCCGTACGTCCAATCTGCAGCGCACTCCAGGCTGATGCCAGCCACACCTGAGCCCGGAGAGAGTCCGGCGCCGGAGGTACTGTGCGCAGCCATTCGGTATAGTCCTGCAGCGCCGTCTCATGCCGGCCGAGCGCTGAGGCAATACGTGCTTTAAGCAACAGGGCATCAGGAGCGAGATCAGCAACAGCACTTCCATCGAACGCCCTGGCCGCGGCATCATAATCACCGGTTTCGATAAGATAGCGGCTTTTCTGCAGCAGAGCCAGCGCCGCGATGGAATCATTTTTCGCTGCTGCCAGCTTTTCCAGCACATCATAGGTCTGCGCCGTTTCGCCGATGGCAAAATGCAGCTCAGCAGCGAGAAACGCGGCACGGGTACTTTCCGGGCTGGTTGGAAATTTTTTGCGCACGGTTTCACAGGCCGTGAGGGCATGGCGGTACTGGCCCATCTTCCGGTGCAGCTCGGCTTTGATCAGCCAGACACGGGCCGAAGCGAGGATGTCGGAAAAATCATTGAGAAAGGCATCTGCGGCCTGGAATGCCCGCTGCACTTCTCCGGTGACAAAAAAATCCTGCAGCAACTGCAAGCGAGCATCAGCGACGATATCACGGGCATCGCCATAACGATCGATGATTTCATAGAGGAGAGTGCGGGCGCGGTGGTGTTCACCGAGCTGTTGCCTGAGGGCAGCAGCTCTGAGCAGGGCGTGCGGCGCGCGGACATCAGCAGGGACGAAGCGTGCGTACATCTCATAAGCGCGTGCAGCCGCAGCGATGTTTCCTTCCTGCTCAAAACAACGGGCGATACGGAACCCGCTGTCCGCAGCCTGCTCCGAATCCGGATATCGCACCTGCAGGCGCTCAAACCAGGCACGGGCTTCTGCATAATTGCCAAGCGCTTCGTAGCCATCGGCGATACGGCGCAAGGCGGCGGGTACGCGTTTTTCCTGCGGATAGATTTTCAGAAAAACCTTGTACTGCTCGATGGCCAGGTCTGTATAGCCATCCCGATAAAGACGCTCGGCATAAGCGAACTCATCGCCTGCTTCCGGCAACTGCGCTGTCGCACCTGCAGTGAAAAACAGCAGCAGGCAAACCAGAATAACAAGCTCAGAGGATATCGATTTTAACATATTTCACCACGATTGTTTTCAGGCCTTCAGCCTTGAAATAAACTTTGATTTTTAAATTCTCACCACGACCGCTGGTCTCCTGCACGACGCCGACCCCAAATGACGGATGCCGGATTTCCGTCCCGACGGGAATGGTATCGCCGCTGCCGTCCTGAGAAAAGTTTTCGTAATCAGGCATCACCTGTTCAAAATCATCGGTCTGGCGTTTTTTTCGCGTCGTGCGGTAGGGCCTCTGGTAGGTTTCAGGGTAGGCCGGTACATCAAACTCTTTGACTTCAACGAGATTTGAATCCAGCTCAGCAAGAAAACGCGACCGCTTGCTTCTCACGGTGTCTTTGTATGTCCTCCGTCTCTTCGCCCAGCTCAGATAGAGGGTTTCTTTTGCACGGGTGGTACCGACATAAAAGAGGCGCCTCTCTTCTTCAAGATCATCGCGTGTTTCAGCCGAGCGCAGCAAGGGGAACAGGCCGTCTTCCAGCCCGGCGATAAAGACGACCGGGAATTCCAGCCCCTTCGCGCTGTGGACTGTCATCAGGGTGACCGCACTGGCTGTACTATCCAGCGAATCGACATCTGCCACAAGAGCAACTTCTTCGAGAAAAGTATCCAGCGTGGCATCGCTCCTGTTCTGCGCAAATTCATAGATCGCATTGAGCAGTTCGCGGATATTGTCTATCCGGCTGCGTGACTCTTCGGTGTCTTCTTCTTTGTACATGTGCAGCATGCCGGTCTCTTCCACGAGCGCGCTGCTCAGCTCTGAAATGGTGATTTTTCCTTTGAGCTCCGTGTACTTGCTGATAAACCCGTGAAACGCCTTCAGGGCACTGCGAACACGTGCGCTCAGGTCGTTGATCTCATCCGCACGCCGGAGGGCATCGAAAAGCGGGATATGCTGGTCAAGAGCAAACTGCTGAACCCGACGCAGGGAAACATCGCCGATGCCACGGGATGGAAAGTTGATCACCCGGCGCAGACTGATCGAATCAAGCGGGTTGACCACGAGGCGGAGATAGGCCAGGACGTCTTTGATTTCCTTGCGCTCGTAAAAACGCAGCCCGCCGACAATTTTGTACGGGATCACGGCACGACGCAGTGCTTCCTCCAGCACCCGGCTTTGGGCATTGGTGCGGTAGAGAATAGCAAAATCACGCAGGTCACGGCGGTGTCGTTTGAGCTCCTGCATGATCATTTCGCAGATCACAGCAGCTTCCCGGTGGCCGTCGCCGGTTTGCAGCACTTTAACCAGCTCACCGCCACGGCGTTCCGTCCACAATTTTTTTTCGTGCCGGTTACGGTTATTCACGATTACCGAATGTGCGGCATCGAGGATAACGCTGGTCGAGCGATAATTCTGCTCCAGACGAAAAACCTGCGCATCGGGATAGTCTTTTTTAAAGTCGAGAATGTTGCGCAGATCTGCGCCGCGCCAGCGATAGATGGACTGGTCATCATCACCGACAACAAAGATATTGCGATGCCCGGAGGAAAGCATTTTCAGAAAATGATACTGGGCACGGTTGGTGTCCTGATACTCATCGACAAGGATATACTTGAATTTGTTTTTGTAATAATCCAGCACCATCGGATACGCCTGGAACAGAAGCACAGGCAGCATGAGCAGATCATCGAAATCGACGGCATTGTTTTCGCGCAGGAAGGCGGTGTAGGACGTGTAGATATCTGCTGCGATGTGTTCAAACTCTTTCGTAGCCGCTAGCGCGAATTCCGTCGGGCCAAGAAAAGCGTTTTTCGCTCTGCTGATGGTGGCCAGCATAAGCGCCGGCGAGATCCTGCTGCTGTCTGGATGTCCGTACTCTTCCAGCAGCAGTTTCATGGTACGCTTCTGATCATCTGCGTCGTAGATGATGAAAGAGCGCTTCAGATCGAGATGCTCTGCCTCGCGGCGCAAAACACGTGCTCCGAGGCCGTGGAAGGTGCCGATCCAGCCGTTGTGCACATCCGGGATGCCCAACTCTTCGAGGCGTTCGCGCATCTCCCCGGCCGCCTTGTTGGTAAAAGTCACGGCCATGATTTCATCTGCAGTGCACTTGCCCGATGCGATGATCCACGCAATACGGTGGGTGAGCACGCGGGTCTTGCCGCTGCCCGCCCCTGCCAGGACGAGAATCGGCCCGTCATGCCCCTGCACGGCTTGCTTTTGTTCTTCGTTTAAACCTGCGAGTAATGCGTCTGTCTGCATTCTTCCAACTATTTTCTCTGTTGTTGGCGCCGGGCTCGTGCCACCTGGCGGCGTATCTTATCGAATTCTCTTTTCGCGATGTTGTGCTCGCGCAGCGTGCGGCTGAACACGTGGCTGTTATCGCCACGCGCGACCATGTAGAGATAAGGAACATCAGCCGGATTCAGAGCTGCCTCAATCGATTTTCTGCCGGGATTATTCACCGGCCCGGGCGGCAAACCAGCGTATCGATAGGTATTATACGGAGAGTCAATACGCAAATCCTTGTTCAGCAACCGGCGCGGGCCATCCGGAATGATATACTGGATTGTCGGGTCTGCCTGCAGGCGTATGCCTTTGCGCAGGCGGTTATAATACAAGCCTGCGATGATCGGGCGCTCATCATCGAGCATGGCCTCTCCCTCCACGATCGACGCCAGCGTGATCACCTCGTGCAGGCTGAAACCCAACGCAGCGGCCTTGCTTTCCGCTGAATCCGGCAGCTGGCGAAAAAACTCCTGCACCAGCGTGCGAGCGATCTGGCACGGCTTCATGCCCCAGGCCAGCCGATAGGTTTCCGGGAACAAATAGCCTTCGAGGGATTGTGCCGGAACCCCCAACTCCTTTGCCAGCCCGGCATCATCGACGCAGCGCATAAACGCGGTGGAATCGATCTCCATTTTACGCTGCAGTAGCCCGGCGATCATGCGGGCAGTGCTCCCTTCCGGAATGGTCACGGTTTCATTATAGACCAGGCCCTGCTTCAGCCTGTGCAGCACATCGAGATTGGAATTTTCTTCGGGGAAAGCATATTTCCCGGCCCGCAGACTGCGATCATAGCCGCCCAGTTTGGCGGCGAGACGGAATTGATCTGCATTCGCAATAACACCGTTCTGCCGGAGTTGTTCAGCGATTTGTACAATGCCAGCCCCGCGTGGTATGATCAAAACGGTTTCACCCTGAGCCGCATTTTTATGACGTTTCAGAAAAATAGAGTATAAGAAATAACTCGCCAACATGCCAATGACTATCACACTAATGAACAATTTCTTCAGACGCATCTGCTGAGGTCTCCTTTTCCTTGCTGAATTTTCATCCTGAAATCGCGCTACCGCACCAGCTCGTTGAGTGATTTGGTTCGAATCGACGCGTTGAGCCGGATCAGTTGTGCCTGCCAGGTTTTCTCTCTGCTGAGAAAGAGCACATACTCGCCCCCGGCTCCAGGGTTGGCCACTGTGACGTTGCCGAGCTGATACAGAGCATCGCCATCGGGTTGGAAGCTGCGATGCCAGTGCCCGCGCAGAATCAAACCTCCCGCCGGTAATACTTCGGCAAGAGAGCGCAGACTCTCCTCTTCTCCATGGAACAGCACCACGACCAGCGTATCCTGAGAGGGCACCACAAAAGATGCAGGCACTGGCAGCAGTTCCGCAGGGCGCTGCTCATCGGCACGATACCTGAAAAGTTGCGGTTCAAGCACTCCGGTCACAAAAACCGGTAGCTGATTGGCGGTGAAAATTGTGTACGGACGATAGCCGGTCAGATTGGCGGCGACAAAAGGCAGGTGCTCCATCTGTGCGGTAAAACGGCTGCCATAAGTAAATTCGTATTCTCCGGGAACGATGGCGTCATAGCCCAGACGGGTGTACATGGAGACAAGCAGGGAATCGTTGTCCGGATCCTGCCAAGAGGATAACAGATCACCGGTATCGAAGAGGAGCATTCCGGGATAGAGTTTTCGCAGGCTGTCTATGACAGTGATGCGCCGGCCGAGACCACCGGCAGGGTCTTCGCCACAGCCGCAGTCGGTGAGAGCTCCGGCAGTATTGCCTGTCACAGCGAGATGGACGGCCTGCGCGCGCACCTGCCGCACAGGCGCCAAAGCCAGCAGGAGCGTGACAACAAAGGCGATATTCGTGAGAGAGATTGGCTGTATAAACAAAGGTGTCATAGTCCGGGAACGTAAGCGCCCATGCGGGCAGAAAAACTCGTCAGCTTAAAAAACCTTCAGATTCGAAAATTTACAACTACAACTATAACTATGCGGTCGTCGAACCAGAAGCCATATCATATTGCGTCATTGCAGTCAGAGCGCAGAAAGCACATCGGAGCGGGCACGGAGTTTCGGCAAACCGGAGTGATGGTTCTTTTCCTCTTCAGAAGCAGCTTCAGAACGGTGGATAGTTGCAATTTTTGTATCGTATCTAAATGGACATCTTCCGGTTGAGCACTCCAGGTGTGCCGCGTTCATCATGAGCAGATCAGGACAGGCTTACATGCGGTTTGTATTGGCTTCTGTCTTCAAAACCGGCCCTGTAACCAAAAGAGAATATCATAAAAAGCATGCGTGTAAACAGCGACGGCAAAATTGCGGGTCAGAAAGATGACGCCGAGGATCAGCCCGGCGAAAAACCGGAAGAAAAAAGACTGCCAGGTGACGGATTCCCACGAGACGTAGTGAAACACGGCAAAAATCAGCGATGATACGATTAAGGCGATTGCTGCCTGAATACCTATCTTGTCCGGCAGAAGCTGGCGAAAAAGTATCAACAGCGATCCCATCATGATCAGGCGGAACAGCAACTCTTCATAGATCCCCGCACCAATGGCCTGCAGGAGATCGGGCATCATGCCGATGGCCTGCTGCTGCCATCCGGCCTGAAGCGACAGGATAAACCGGGTGAATTCCTTTGCCAGATACCCGAGGAAAGTAGCGTAAACCAGGCTTTCGATCAGGCAGATACCGAGATGTCGCAGATGCAGGCTGCCGTGCCTTCTCTTATGCAGGATGATGACGAAGCCCGTCATGACAAAATATAATGAGACCTGTACCCAGTTCGAGCTCATCCCGACCATGGCCAGGATGTTTTTAAGGAAAACCTCTGCCGCATTTCGAATCTCTATCTGACTTTCCGGATTGAGGCGGCGGAAATACAGAACGATTCCAGCCTCATAGAGCAAAAGCAGCGGAGCCACAGCAGCCAGCGCAAAAGCAGCATTGTGGGTTTCCTTAAAATACCGGAATTTAGACACGGCCAGATCCGTTTAGCCTGAACAATTCGTGAATTGGGTGAAAATCCGCATCAATCATTTTTGATCAGCAGGGTGCGGCTGTTTGCCAGCCACGCTGGCATTGCTGCACAAAGTCTCTCAGTTTTCCCGGCTGTCCATCAATTGGTGACTAGGCTGCCACAGCTTCGCCCGGGAACTTTCAGAGCAAAAAAAAGCCTGAGGCTGTCTCAGGCCACAAAAGCGGAACAAATATAGAGAATGGCTCGAGGAATGTCAACCCA
>WFTM01000102.1 GCA_015485525.1 Candidatus Zhuqueibacterota bacterium
GCATCATTTCAGCAGCGTATTCAGAGGAATAGACTCCAGTTCGAGTTGTTCTGCGATAGCTGGGTTGACACAGGCGCCGCGATACATATACACGCCGCTGCGCAGCCGCGATTCCTGCATCAGCGCTGCTGCGATACCTTGCTCGGCGATCTCCAGCACGATTGGCGCCACGGCATTGTTCAGCGCGTGCGAAGCAGTGCGCGCTACGGATGATGGGATGTTCGGCACGCCGTAATGGATGACGCCATGTTTGACAAAAGTCGGGTCTGCCAGCGTCGTCGGCCGGCTGGTGGCGATGCAGCCACCCTGATCGATGGACACATCGATGATCACCGAGGCCGGGCGCATGGCTTTCACCTGCTCCTCGCTGACGATGTGCGGCGTCTTCATCGCCGGGACATAGACCGCGCCAACGAGAACATCCGCGATGCGGGTGAAGCGGTCGAGATTGTAGGGGCTGACCGTTGCGGTGATCACCCGTTTGTCGAAATATGCATCGATTTTTTCCAGCCGTTCCATGTCGCGATCCATGATAATCACGCTGGCACCGAGACCGGAAAAAGCCCGCGCAGCGCTGAAACCCACCACACCAGCACCGATGATAACTACCGTTGCCGGTGGAATGCCCGCAATGCCGGCAAGGGAAATACCACGGCCTCCCTGATGGCTCTGCAGCAGTCTGCCCGCAATCTGTGGCATCAGCCCGCCGGCAATCTGACTCATAGCCATGAGCACGGGCTTACGGCCGTTCTCTGCTTGCAGCATTTCATAACTCAGGGCCACGATCCCCTTCTCGCGCATGGCGTGCAGAGCGCGCCGGTGTGTGAGTCCAAGATTGAGAAAGGAAAGCATGATGGCGTGTGCCGGCAGGTATGCTGATTCGGCTTCAGACGGTGGATGGACGCCGACCAGAAGTTCAGCGCGCCGGAGAATTTCCTCGTGTGAGAAGACAATATCCGCTCCGGCCTGTCTGAATTCATGGTTGGGAAAACCGCTCGCCGAGCCCGCCCCGTCTTCGACGATAATATGATGCCCCCTGTTATGCAGCGCGAGAACGCCGGCCGGCGTCAACACGATGCGCCGTTCCTGCACTGCCGTCTCTTTGGGTATGCCGATGATCATGATGTCCTCGTTCGCTTAGCATGCTTGACATCGTACAGTTCATGGGTGCTTTCGCGCTATGGTCTGATCAAAAAATATACCACCCGGCGAGACAAGTTTCGCTTTTGGTAGGTCGTGTTTATTTCTTGTTTTATAAGGAGTTATTTCTGGAGATAGTCACGAGAAAAGGCGGGAGTGGAGGGAGGATTCCTATTTGTTGCAATTGGTCCAGCCGATTTCCCGAAATTGGGAAACAGCATCGGTGAAAACCGGTGTTCTTCGGGCAGCAAAAGCAAAGCCCCGGCACTTTTGCAGAACCGGGGCCCGGTATGTTTTTCTACTGAAACTACCGGATTGCGACCAGCGAACGCACATGTTTGATACTGTTGGCGCGCAGCTCATAAAAATAGACCCCCGGCGCTACGGGATTGCCGCTGCTGTCTTTACCATCCCAGGCGATGACGTGCCGTCCCCCGGGAAGACGTCCGAAAAAGAGCTGTTTCATTTCCTGGCCGAGCAGATTGTACACGCGCACCTGAACCCGGGTTTCACGGGGCAGGGTGATGGTGAATTGAGTCGGCGTTGCGCCGGAGACAGAAAACGGATTGGGCCAGTTCTGCTCCAGACCGAATCGTTCCGGAATAGCGACCACAACCTCTACAGCATCCATTTTTGTCACCGTGCCGTCGGCATCAGTCTGGACCAGTCGGTAAAAATACCGGCCCGGCTTCACATCGCGGTCGATAAACGACCAGACCCGCCTGCCTTCGTCCTGCATCTGCACGGGGACTGCGCCAACGGTACGGAACTCGTTCTCGTTGTTCCTGCGCCGTTGCACAGCAAAGCCGATGGTATTGCCTGTCCCGGATGTCTGCCACTCCAGCACGACATCGCCGTCGTCGTTTTGCAGGGCCGAAAATGAAATCAGTTCCACGGGAGTGGTTTGCCCGCCGTACTCATTGGCGCCGAGGTCCGGCGCACTGCCGACATACGGCAAGCCGACATCCATGCCGGCGTCACGGGCAGGGCTGGAAGCTGTCAGGGTGAAATCTCCTGCTGCCGCGTTGCCAAATCCGGGGTCATTGCCTGTTACGTCGTTGGCGCCTGCGAGCGGGCCGGCGTCGGTTTTGAACCAGCCGTTGTGCGAAAACACCGCATCGAACGTGCCCTTGATGCGCGGCGCCTCGGTATTGTAAAAGAGATTGTTTCTGATCACACCATTGGTCAAACCCTCTTCCTCGACAAAAAACGGGCGTGTGGTCACGTTGGCGATGGTGTTGTTCACAAAAGTGACGTTATCCACCCAGTCGAATTTCACTGCAAAATAGTTGGCAATATTGTAGATCACGTTATGGCGCACGGTGACGTTTTCCTGCCCCTTGCCATTCTCACCGCGAAACTCGATACCGCGGTCACTGTCGCGGATGATGTTGCGTTCAACCACGATATTGCGGCAGCCTTTCTGCACCACCACGGCTTTGTTGTTGAAGCCGTACATCTCGTTGTCTGCCACCAGCGCACCGTCCACACCTTTGAAATCCAGAGCGTTCTCAGAGCCATCGCCCCGGGTAGTATAGAAAATATTGCCGCGTATGGTGATATCTTTGGAATAGGAAGAGATGGGGTCTGAACCGCTGGCGTAGAGCTGCACACAGTCGCCGCCGACGTCATAGATGGTGTTGTTCTGAATGGTCAGGCGCAGCACGCCGGGGTCGGTGACGATGCCGTGGGCATCTTTACCCGGCTGCCAGACGAAATCGTGGATAACGTTGTTTTCGATCAGATGGTCCGAGCCGTTGTTGACCTCGATGGCATCGCGGCGGCCGTTGCGGATTTCGTTGTTGCGGATGATACATCCTCTGGCATCCCCGCGAATGCGGATGGCATCGCTGGATTTATTGCCGTGGTCGAGGATAAAACCATCGACGATGAGGTAATCTTTATTCAGGGTCAAAAGCCTGTCACCGCTGGATTTGATGATCGGGCGTTCTCCGGGCCAGGCCATGAGAACGATCGGGCTGCCGGGCCGTCCTGAGGTGGAAAAGGACAGGCTTTCAGTGTACGTGCCGGCGCGGACGAACAGCGTATCGCCGGGCTGAAGGGAAGACAGGCGACTCTGAATCGATTGTCCGGAGGTGACGACCTGATTCCCTGCATACAGGAACGTTCCTGTTCCTGCCAGAATGAGTGCACAGGCGAGAACGGCGCTGCGCTGTATTCTGTTTCTGAGTGCTTCCAACTGCATCAGTGTACTCCCGTCTGAAATATACATGGTGCGATTCGATGAATTAGCAGCCATGAATACAAAGACCGTACCGGGAAAAACACTTCGCATGCAGATGCTGTTTTCTAAAGAGTTACGGTGTTCGACATGTGCAGAACTGTTACAGTTTTGGGGCGGGCAGTATCCTTTTTCGGGCAGGACTTACAATAATGTAACCCGGGGTTGTATAAATTTTTCGCGTTGGGCCTTTCTCCTGTTGCACCACCCGCGTGTTGAAATCTCTGCCAGTGATCGCACAGGGAATAAGGGCATTTTTTGACTGCCTGACGGCCTCATGCTTCAACGGCCGGGCGCTGCCAGAACAGACCGCGGTTGTACACAGCCACGGCACGCCCGGTCAGCTCCTCGCCGATGAACGGGCTGTTGCGCGATTTGGAATAGAACTCTTCGGCGCGAACCTGCCATTTCTGCGCAGCGTCGAACAGGGTGAGATTGGCCGGCTCTCCTTCCTGCACGATGGCCTGCGGCAGGTTGAGGATGTGCCTCGGCGCACGGGTGATCTTCTCCAGCGCCTGCACCAGGGACAGGTGCCCGGGGAGAACCAGCTTGCTGATGATCAGCCCGATCGCTGTCTCCAGCCCGGTGATGCCAAAGGGTGCTGCAGTAAACTCGACCTCTTTTTCCTCCGGCGCATGCGGTGCATGGTCTGTGGCGATGACATCGATGGTGCCATCTTTGAGACCGGCGATCATGGCCTCGACATCGTTCTGCGTGCGCAGGGGAGGGTTCATCTTGTAGTTGGCATCGTAACTTTCGATATGGTCGTCAGTGAGGCAGAAGTGGTGAGGAGTGACCTCGCAGGTGACCTTGACGCCGCGTTTTTTCGCCCGGCGCACCAGCTCGACAGCTCCGGCAGTTGAGATGTGCGCGATGTGCACGCGCGCGCCGGTGTACTCCGCCAGCAGGATATCCCGCGCCACGATCAGGTCTTCGGCGATGCCCGGAATGCCGGGCAGCCCGAGCCGCGTCGAAGCTGCGCCCTCATTCATGGCGCCGCCGCGGGCCAGGGAAATATCCTCGCAATGCTCGATGATCGGCACATCGTACATGCTGGCGTACTCCATCGCGCGGCGGGTAATCGCCGCGGTGGCGATGGCCACACCGTCGTCCGAAAAAGCCACAGCACCGGCATCGACGAGATCGGCCATTTCGCTGAGCTCCTCGCCACGCTGGCCCACCGTGGCCGCCGCGATCGGGTGCAGGTCCACCGGCGTCCCTTCGGCCTTGGCGATCTGCATCTCGATGATGCCGCGATTGTCTGCCACGGGCGCGGTGTTTGGCATAGGGCAGACGCCTGTAAAACCACCGGAAACCGCTGCCGCGCAACCGGTGGCGATGGTTTCCTTATCCTCTCGCCCCGGCTCGCGGAAGTGCACGTGCATGTCAAACCAGCCCGGCGAGATGTACCTCCCCCGCGCGTCGAAAACCGGGATGTTTTTCTGCTCGATGTTTTCTGCAATACGCGCGATGCGGCCGTCGCTGATCAGCACATCAGCGCGGCGTTCTTCGCCGCTGGCCGGATCGAGCAGGATGCCGTTGCGGATCAACAGCTCTGGCGCTTTTTCATAGGAGATGCTTTTCACGGTTTACCTCGTTTTTGATTTCCCTTATGTCATATGGCTTTGCACAGCCACCCTATCGTCTCACCGCTCCCGCAGCCCAATCCTCTCGTCACACCGCTCCTGCGGTGTGACGCCCGCTCCTGCGGTGTGACGTCAGCCTCCCTGCTCCGCATCCAGCCTGCCGCCGCTTTTGAGGTAGAGCACGGCCATGCGCACAGCCACGCCGTTAGTGACCTGGTCGAGGATGATGGAAAATTCACTGTCGGCAAGATCGTTTTCCAGCTCGATGCCCCGGTTGATCGGCCCGGGGTGCATGATGATGACATCTTTTTTCGCTCGCAGCAGCCGCTGGCGGGTGACGCCGAACTGCGAGGCATATTCCCGCAAAGAGGGGAAAAGAGCGGTTTTCTGCCGTTCGAGCTGGATGCGCAGGATGTTGAGCACATCAGCCCACTGGATGGCGTCGTCCAGGCGGTGGAACACCGGGATGTCCCACTGTTCCGCCTCGCGCGGGATCAGGGTTTTCGGCCCGCAGATGGCGACCCGGGCGCCGAGTTTTTTCAGCCCGTGGATGTTCGAGCGCGCCACACGACTGTGCAGGATATCGCCGATGATCGCGACTTTCAGGCCGCGAAGATCGCCGGCCCTTTCCTGCAGGGTCATCATGTCGAGCAGGGCCTGGGTCGGGTGCTCGTGCTGGCCATCGCCGGCGTTGATGATGATCGAATCGACACAGCGGGCGAGGAAGTGTGCCGCGCCGGCTGAGTTGTGCCGCAGGACGACCATGTCGATTTTCATGGCTTCGATATTGCGCGCGGTGTCGCGCAGGGTTTCGCCCTTGCTCACTGAAGAGCCGCTGGAAGAAAAGGTGATGGTATCGGCTGAAAGACGTTTTTCGGCCAGCTCAAAGGAGATTCGTGTTCGCGTGGAAGGCTCGAAGAAAAGATTGACGATGGTCTTGCCGCGCAGGGTTGGGACTTTCGGGATGGGGCGGCTGAGGACTTCCTTGAAGGAAAAAGCAGTGGCAAGGATTTGCCGGATCTCCTCTTCGCTGGTCTCTTCCAACCCCAAAAGGTGTTTGTTCATCAAACTAATCTGCCTTGTTTTTTCGTGCAATCAGACAAATGCGGTCCTCGCCATCAACATTTTTCAACCGGACGGCGACCTCCTCTCCGAGGGACGTCGGCAGGTTTTTGCCGATGTAATCAGCCTTGATCGGCAGTTGCCGGTGGCCGCGGTCCACCAGCACAGCCAGCTCGATACGCTCCGGCCGTCCGAAGTCGATCAGCGCATCCAGGGCGGAGCGCACGGTGCGGCCGGTGTACAGCACATCATCGACGAGCACCACGACTTTGCCGGTGATATCCACGGGGATGTCGGTCGTGCGCAAGCTCAGTTGCTTGCTGCGCCGGCTCAGGTCATCGCGATAAAAGGTCGCATCCAGGGTGCCCAGGGGCACATCGATGCCTTCGATCTCGCGGATTTTCTGCGCGATACGCTCGGCAATCGGCACACCACGGGTGTGCAGGCCGACGAGCACCAGGTTTTCAGCCCCTTTGTTGCGCTCGAGAATCTCGAAGGCGAGACGGCTCAGGGTGCGTTCAACACCGGCCGCATCAACGACTTCGGCGATCACTTTTTCTTCCGGCATGGGCACCTCGCGGTTGACGTGGTTCGGGATTTTGCAGCTCCGGGCATAAAAAAAGCTCTCGGTTATTCACTAACCCAAAGCTTTCGTATTCTGGAATGAAATGCCATCGCGCAACCCTGCTGCAGGCGATGCA
>WFTM01000103.1 GCA_015485525.1 Candidatus Zhuqueibacterota bacterium
GTCTCGAAACCGCGCGCCAGCCGTTCCCGGCCGATGCGCATCAGCTCCTCATGGCTGATATTTTCCTGATATTTGAATGTGACCATGTGCAGGGAGGGATACTTTTTTCGCACGGCATCGATGACTTTTGGGGTGCTGACCAGTTCGATATTTTTCAGCGCACCGCCGCTCGGGGTTTTACCGGGCAGGACAGTCGCCGGGGCATAATCCGCCACGGCAGCCGAAAAAACCGCCGCTGAATAGGGCTTGCTGCCGAGCTCTTCCATGACAGCATTCTGGTACTCATCAAAAGTCGAAACCACGCGGCAGGGCAGACAATCAGGCGGATGGTACGAGTTGGTACCATGAATCAGCAGCACATCCGCGCCACGAAACGCCAGCTCCTCAGCGATTTTCGTACCCAGCTTGCCGCTGAAGCGGTTGGTGATACGCCGCACGCTGTCGATCGGTACGGGTGTTGGCCCGCCGGTTACCAGCACCGGCATTCCCCTGAGCGGGGAGCGGCTGAGGGAACGGCACACCTCGAGCACCAGATGCTGCTCATCCGGAATGTTGTGCTTGCCGTAATCTTCCCGTGGTGGAATAATGCGCACACCCATAGCGTCGAGGGCGCGCAGAGATTCTGTCAGAATGCTGTTGTGCATGCTGCCGTGCATCGTGGGCGCAATAAGCACACGGCATTCGCCGCGCTCCATCTTGCCCAGCGCCGAAGCCATGACCGAAGTCACCAGGCTGTCGGCAATGCCGAGGCGTATTTTATTGATGGTGTTATAGGTGGCAGGAGCGATGAGATACGCATCAAAAGGGGCGCTGTCGCTCAGATGTTCAGCCGCTGCGGTCAGGCGTGTGACGACAGGGTGCGTTGTGCTCCACTCCAGTGTGTCGGTCGTGGTGTAGCGCAAACCTTCCTGCGAAATAAAGGCGACAACCTCTCCCCCCTGTCGCCGCAAAGCCCGCGCGATCATCGGCGCCTTCATCGCAGCGATTCCACCGGTAATCAGCAGAGCAATGCGCTTCCCCCGCAAGTGTGTACCATCGAGTGGAACATCGTGATCACCCAATTGTGAGGGCGGCGGGGGGGTAAAATTCCAGTCCGACATTTTTTGCCTACCGTTCTTTTGTGTACTGCGTGCTCGTTTTTTCTGAGCAGAAAAATACGAAAAAACATCGGTGAATCAAATGCGAAAGTAGTGGCAGCACAGGTGGTTCAGGAAAATTATCGTCCGGGCAGCAAGTCATGCTCACTGAAGCTTGCTATTGAACACAACTCAGGGTATCCAGTTAACTCAGCAAACCGGCCCCGGCTCAGATACCGGCATCTGTCATTCCGGCCAGGCGCAGTACAGTGCCGGAATCTCATCTTCTCGGGCACGTGCCTGAGTCCGGGAGATTCCGGTCTTCCCCTGCGGGGAAACCGGAATGACAGCTTTGGGGTAGCCACGTGCCGTGCTCTGGCGGACTGGCTGAAAAAATGCAACATTGCTGAGTTAAATGGATAGCCAGACTATCTGATGCTTTGTTGTCCCAAATAATAAATCGCCCAGTTCAGGATAAATATATCCGGTTAAAAACTTCTTGCTTTTACCGTGCAAAAAAACCATTTTCCAACAACCAAATAGGTTTAAAAACTGCCATTCAACGAAATCAATTGAATTCGTTCTCTTTGGAACACCATGCAGCATCTGATCCTGATCGGTGACATCATCGCCTCGCGCCGGCTCCCTGATCGCAAAGCCACGCAGGAAAAACTCGCCGCCACGGTTGCGCATCTCAATCGCCGGTCCGTGCATGCACTGAGCTCGCCGTACACCATCACCCTGGGCGATGAGTTCCAGGCCGTTTTCCACTGTGCAGACACTATTTTTCACGACGCCGTCTCCCTGTTGCTCGCCCTGCACCCGGTTCAGATCCGCTTTGCGTGGGGGCTCGGCAGCCTCGAGACGCCACTCAATCCCGACATGGCGATCGGCATGGACGGCCCGGCCTTTCACCACGCGCGCGCAGCCATGACTGCCCTGAAAAAAACGCCACACCTCTTTACCATAGCTGGAGAACCGCTGCAGCATCCCGGCCTTGCCGAGGCAAGCCTGCACCTGATTTCCCATTCGCTGCACAAATGGAAAAAAAACCGCCTGCACGTGTTCTCCCTGCTGAACGAAGGCATGGCCGTGAAAACCATCGCCCGGCGGCTCGGCATCTCTGAGCAGGCGGTTTACAAAACCATCGATGCCGGCGGTCTGCGCATCATCCTGAGCCTGTTTGAGGAATTGGCCCTGCTCATCAACGAAAGTCTGAAAGAAAAATGACTGCTGAATTTTATTCTTACGCGACCGTCGTTGTTCTGTCGCGACTGCTCTTCCTTTTTCATGAAAACGAGCTCACTGCGATGCGCAGTGGAATCATGCTCTTTCTGCAGCTCTTTGCCCTGCTCCTGTTCACACCGGGCTGGCTGATGCTGTTTGCCGCTGCGGCCCTGCTGCTGATCAACCTGTTGCACTACAGGCTGGAAAAGCGCTTTGCAAACCGTCTGACCGAAATACGGCTGGCGGCTCTGGCCGTGCTGGTGGTGCTGCTGAGCCTGCTCTTCTCCGAAGCTGCCGGCCTGCAGTTCAACACATGGCTCCTGGACAAACTCGCGCACGCATCGCGTTTTTTCCTGCTCGCACCAGCCAGTTGGTGCCCGCGCTGCAGCGTGGTTATTTTAGGAGCTGCACTCTGTCTGAATGAACTCAACCTGGTGGTTCGTTATGTTTTCAAAAAAATCGACCTGCAGCCCACGAAACAGGAAACAGACAGCCAGTTGATCAGCATCGATCGCAGTGAATACCGCGCAGGCTGGATCATCGGCATCCTCGAGCGGCTGATCGTTTACATCGCCGTACTCAGCAACCAGGTTGCTGCCATCGGCTTTGTGCTCGTGGCCAAGGGCTTCACCCGCTTCAAAGAGCTGGACAAACGCCGCTTTGCTGAGTACGTACTCATCGGCACGCTGCTGTCGATGCTGCTGGCGGCATTGACAGCGCTTCTGGTACGCGCCGGCATCTGAACCGGCGAGACATCACACACCTTCTGCCTTTTTCCTGACCGAGCCGTCAAATGCATCGTAAAATACGGGAATGACGACCATAGTCAAAAACGTCGAAGCCGTCATACCGCCGATGACAGCGATGGCAAGGGGGGAAAAGCGTTCGGCACCGAGTGCCCATTCCAGCGCCAGCGGAATCATACCGACGATAGTCGAAAACGAGGTCATCATGATCGGGCGGAAGCGCGTGGCCACGGATTCCACGATCGCGGCACGCCTCTCCTGGCCCTGTTCCCGGCGCTGGCGAATGAAATCGATCAGAATGATCGAATTGTTCACCACAATGCCCACCAGAAGAATCAGGCCGACCATCACCGGCATGGATACCGGCTTGCCGGCCAGCCAAAGCGCAATGCCCACGCCGATCAGACTCAGGGGGATCGACATCATCACCGTGAGCGGATGCAGGAAAGAGCGGAACTGCGCCACCAGCAGCAAGTAGATAGCCAGCATGGCTACCGCCAGTGCGCCACCGAGCTCCCCGCGGGCTTCAGCGACATCGCTGTTTTCTCCTGCAAGACTGATCTCATAGCCCTGCGGAACGGTCAACGTCTGCAGTGCTTTTTCCACATCCGCAGTGACGAAATTCAGCGCACGCCCTTCGTGCAGTGCCAGCAGCTCCAGCTTGGGCTGCAGGTTTTCGCGCGTCACCAGCCCCTGCAGATAAACTTCACGGCCACGCGCCACAGCACCCAGGGGCACGACACTGCCATCGCGGGCGGAAACCGTACGCACGCGGAAGGCATCCCTCTCCTGGCTGCGGAACTGTTCAGCATAGCGCACACGGATGGGCGTGTCATCACCTTCACCACCGCGATAGATACCGGCCCGTATGCCGTCCAGAGCCATCGCCAGCTCGCGCGCGACAGCCGCGGGCGACAGGCCCAGCTCGCGGGCGCGCTTCTCGTCGATGGTGATCGCCGTATTGCGCTGGTCCAGCCGCCAGCTCCGGTAAGGGTTGACCACGCCATCGACGCGGCGCAAAATCTCCAGTGCCTGTTCGCCGAGCCGGTCCAGTACCAGCGGGTCTTCCCCTCTGATACTGACGATGATCGACGAAGCGGTCGTGGCCTTGGCCGTACTGCCAGCTTCGCGAACGACCAGATTCTGAATATTGGGAATCCGCGCCAGCTTGCGGCGCAGCCGCTCCTGGATCTGCCAGATGGTTTCCCGGCGTTCCGTACGCGGTGTCAGCGTGATGGCGATATAGCCCTGAGTCGGTCCCTGCACCCCGCCGCCGGCAAATGAATGCATGCCGGTCTCAAAACCCATCTGGTTGGAAATCAGCACGATTTCCGGCTCTTCCATCAAGACGGCTTCGACGTGCTGCATCACTTTTTCGGTTTCATCGAGGGAAGAACCAGATGGCGTTTCGACGATGATAAAACTCGAACCGCCATCCATCTTTGGAAGCAGCTCCATGCCGCGGAAGCGCAGAATTACCAGGGACAAAACGAACAGAACCGCGACCGTAAGGAAAACCAGCCAGCGCATGCGCAGCGATTTCTGCAGCAGTGTGATGTAGAGATCGCGCAGACTGTCCATCATCCGGTTCCAGGGTGCGGTGATTTTTTTTGCCAGGGCTTCGGTTTTGCCACCCTCTTTGGTTACCAGGGCGGTGAGAATCGGCACCAGCCCGAGAGCGACCAGCAGGGAGGAGACAAAAGCGATGATCAGCGTCGCAGCCAGCGGGCCAAAAGTTTTGCCGACAAACCCGTACAGAAACAGCAGCGGGATGAGCACGATCAGCGTGGTGGCAATACCGGCGATGACTGCAAACTGAATTTCCGAAGCACCGGCCAGCGCCGCTTCTTCCGGGGTGAGTTTGTCTTCGTGATAGCGCCGGGTGATATTTTCCAGAATGACCACTGCACCATCGACCACCATGCCCACGGACAGAATGATCGCGGTCAGGGTGACCATGTTGACCTCGATATCGAATAACTTCATCCCCGCAAAGGTGAGCAGAAACGACATGGGCATGGAGATAGCCACGACCAAACCGCGATTCAGGCTGCCGAGGAAAAGAAAAATCACCACAGTCGCCAGCAGCAGGGCCTGCCAGACACTGCCGAGCATATTGCTCACCACCAGCTCGGTAAAGGATGCTGCCTCCTCGGCTTCGATAACTTCGATATGCTGAAAGCGCTCAGCAAGCTCTGTGAACTTCTGCCGTGACAGGTTTACCACTTCCACGGTGTTGGCATCATCCTGTTTGAAAATCTGCATGGCGATGGCCGGCTGGCTGTTGACACGGAAACGGGACTGATCTTCACCTGCGCCCCGGGTAACCGTGGCAACATCAGCGATACGGATACGGTAGCCGGCCGGGGTCGTGAGCGGGATATCTGCCAGTTCCTGCACTGTTCGGCTCTGCTCATCGACACGGAAAGTGTACTGCCGGCCGCTGCTGCGGATCTGCCCGGCCGGGGCACTGATGTTATGGCTGCGTATGGCCTCGACGATCATGGGCAGACGGAGTTTGTGGGCTTCCAGACGGCTGCGATCGACGCGAACCGAAATCTCCGGCTGGTATCCGCCGAAGACATCCACCAGAGCCACACCCGGCACGCGCTGCATCTCCGGGGCCAGCTCGTCTTCCGCCGTTCGCCGAACCTCGACGAGATCATCACCTCGCAGGCCGACGGTGAGCACCGGACGGCTGCTGGTGGAGAATTTGATCACCTGCGGTTCGCCGATCTCCCGCGGCAATTTGGCGCGGATGCGCGAGATGGCATTTTGCACATCCACGGCAGCGAGATCGACGGATATGTCGTAACGGAACTCGATCGCGATCAGAGACAGCCCGTCCTGTGAAGTGGAGGTCACCCTGTACACCCCTTCGAGGGCAGCGGTCTCTTTCTCGATCGGATCAGAGACCAAATCCGCGACATCCTGTGCAGCAGCACCGGGATAAGGCGTCAGTACATTGACCAGCGGCGGTGCCGTATCGGGGAAAAGCTGAATCGGCAGGCTGACATAGGCGAGCACTCCGAAGAGCACGGCAGCGATCGAAAGCGCGTATGCGGTATAACGATTTTTCAGGGCAAATTCCGGCAGATTCATAGCTGTACCTCCCTGCTGGCGACGCTGAACACCGGCACGCCGTCTTTGAGGCCACTCAGGTTGCTGATCGCTACAGCATCGTTGCCGTTCCACGGAAATTTGACTTCGATCCAACCATCCTGCTCGATGCCCAGCTCAACAGGCTGCAGGATAGCGCGGTCAGCCCGAATGAGGAAAAGATGCGGGCGGGTGTCTCTGCCGGCGATTGCACTCACCGGCAGAGCCAGCGTGCTGTTGCTTTCCTGCAGGATGAAATTGACATTCACC
>WFTM01000104.1 GCA_015485525.1 Candidatus Zhuqueibacterota bacterium
GCTGATTTTTTTACGGCAGAAAGCGTAAGGTTTTTGTTGCGCAAATGCAAGATAAATTGTTTATTCGGTGACCGTTTACCCCGTCACTATAATCCAGCAGGAGGCCCCGATGGCCACAACAGGACGAATTGAAAATATCTGGCTCAAGCGTTTCAAATCAGGCCCTATGGACGCGGTACAGCAGGCTGAGGTGATAACTGGCAAAGGTCTGGCCGGCAATGCAGATCAGGGCGGCAAGCGCCAGGTTACGCTGATCAGTCTGGAGCGCTGGCGTGAAATCGAAAAAGCGTTGGGTGCCGAGATCGACTTCACGGCACGGCGGGCCAACATCCTGCTCAGCGGCATCGACCTTGAAAACAGCCGCGGCAAAATTCTCCAACTTGGCTCTTGTCGCCTGCTCATCCGCGGTGAAACCCGGCCCTGCCGGCGCATGGATGAGGCGTTTCCGGGACTCCAGGACGCGCTGCGCCCGCACTGGGGCGGCGGCGCCTATGCAGAAGTTCTCGAAGGTGGTATCGTTACACCGGGCGAGCGAGCGGCGTGGAGCGACGAGGGCGAATAACGAAGACGGTGAAACTTTTTACCTGCCAGTCCTGTGCATTTCAAACGACGAGCTGAGAGCCATGCCGGTACAAAGCACGATAAACCACGGAAAGGAAAATCATGTCAGATAAAAAATGGCTGCTGTATGGCGCCAATGGCTACACGGGCACACTCATCACCGAGCTGGCGCTCGCCCACGGGCACAAGCCGGTTCTTGCCGGACGATCAGAGGCCAGACTCCGGCCCCTGGCCGAAGCATCCGGCCTGGAAATGCGTGTTTTTGATTTAAGCAACTCAGAAGCCGTCGCCGAGCAGCTCGCAGATGTGGCGCTGGTCATGCACGCCGCCGGGCCGTATCTGCACACCGCCGCGCCCATGGTCGAAGCCTGCATGCAGAGCTCGACGCACTACCTCGACATCACCGGCGAAGCCCCGGTGATGGAAGCGAACTTTGCACTCGATGGCCGCGCCCGTGAGGCAAACGTCCTGCTGCTCTCCGGCACCGGCTTCGACGTCGTACCATCAGACTGCCTGGCCTGCTATGTTGCGGAAAAAATCGATACCCCGGCTGAACTGAGCATCGCCTTCTGTTCGACCGCCGGCTCGCCGAGTCCGGGTACGATGAAAACCATGCTCTCGTACGTCCACAAAGGCGTTTTTGCACGTCGAAATGGGAAATACGTGCCGGTTAGGCCGGCCGATCTGCAGCAGCGCATCCACTTTCCCGATCGCGAACGCACCGTCCTACCCATCACCTGGGGAGATCTGGCGACAGCGTATCGTTCAACCGGTATTGCCAACATCACCACATTTACAGCCTATCCGGGAAAAAGTGCGCGCATGCTGCCTGCTCTTCGTTTTGTGCTGCATTTTGCGCCGGCACGAAAACTGGCCCTGCGCTGGGTGGAGAAAAACATCACCGGGCCGGATGAAAAAACGCGCGCCACAGCGCGGAGCTATTTTTATGCTCGTGTGAAAAATGCGCAAGGCGAGCAGGCAGAGGCCTGGCTGGAAACACCGGAGGGATATCGCCTGACAGCCGAGACCGCGGTCAGGTGTGTGGAACGTGTTCTGGCCGGGCATTACACCGGTGCCGCCACGCCGGCGCAATTGTTCGGCGCGGATTTTATTCTCGACGTCCCGGAGGTCAGGCGGTTGGACGCGATCACTAAAATATCGGAATAATCATCATATCGCTTGTTTGGTTTTATCCCCCCAAAAAATCCCCCCTGATCTGAGCGATTCACTCAATAAGAATAAAACATTCTTTAGTGGCAAGATATTGTTTTTATTTTAAATATGAGCCTTCTAACATCATAATTCCAGTGCAACCCAAAGGGTTCTGGCATGCTGCGGGCAGACAGAGATAAAATATCCACAATGATCTGACAGCAGACACTGAAAATTGAGTGTTTCAATCCTCTGGCTATCCATTTAACTCAGCATGGTTGCTTATTTTCAGCCAGACCGCCAGAGCACGGCACGTACCAACCTCAGAACCGTCATTCCGGTTTCCCCGCAGGGGAAGACCGGAATCTCCCAGACTCTGGCATATGACCGAAAAGATGAGATTCCGGCACTACGCTGCGCTTGGCCGGAATGACACATGCAGGTTAGGTCCCCATGCCATCGAAGGATCATCCCCCGGCCGGCGGTTTCTTGCGCTCCAGTTTAAAGCGTTCGCCGATTTTGGTGTACTCCGGGCCGCCGAGGCGGCCGACAGGGCGAAACCGTTCCATGAGAATGCGCCGGCGTTCATCGAAAAGATCATCCCGTACGTGGAACAGCACGATTTCCCCGATGATCAGGGTGCCACCGCCCGCGCCCTCCGGCCCGATCGACAGGGTCTGGTACAGTTTGCACTCGAAGCTGATCGGTGATTCGCCCACCCGCGGCGGCCGGACTCGTTCACTAGCTACCGGCGTCAGCCCCGCGACCTCGAACTCATCGACGTCCGGCGAAAAATCCGTTGCGCATTCGTTCATCGGCACGACGATATCCTCACTCACCATATTGACGACAAACTCACCCGTTGCTTCGATATTGTTGAGGGTGTCTTTTCTGCATCCGTCACTTGCCCGCCGGGAGGAGGTAAAGCAAATCGTCGGGGGCTGCGTGCTGATGCCCGTAAAAAAAGAAAAAGGTGCCAGATTCCGCACACCATCTGCGGACAGGCTGGAGACAAAAGCGATCGGCCGCGGAACGATACTGCCGATCATCAGCTTGTAATTTTCTTTATAAGTCTGTTGCGATGGATCTATAATCATTTTTTGCTCGCTGTTTCGGTTTGGTTGTATGTACACGGCGTTCCGCCCCACGAAACTGCACCCAATCCCGGGAGCCCGCCGGCACACTGCCGTACTCCGGCCGGCTGCATCTTTGCAACCAGATCGCCCGAGCCCCACAAAATAAATGAGCGCAGTCATCCCGGGGAGACACCCACACCTCGCCTCCCTATGGCCGGAATGCCGGAAATCGATCGGATCAGGCTGCGACCGGAGCGCCTGTTGCCTGTTCGTGCTATTCTTCCTGCAACCAACTGAAGAGATAGTCGGGGTTTTCCAGCTCGAGGGCTTCTGCCGTGATCTGCAGTGGCCGGAAAGTATCAACCATCACCGCCAGCTCCTCAGTCCGCTCCTTGCCGATGGAGGCCTCTGTCATGCCGGGCTGCGGGCCGTGCGGCATGCCGTAGGGATGCAGGGTAAAGTCATATTTATCAACCCCTTTCCTGCTCATAAAATTACCATCCACGTAATAGATGACCTCATCGGAATTAACGTTGCTGTGATTGTACGGGGCAGGTATCGCTTCCGGGTGGTAATCAAAAATGCGCGGGACGAATGAGCAGATCACATAGTTCCAGCCTTCGAAATTCTGGTGCACCGGCGGCGGCTGGTGCACACGCCCTGTGATCGGCTCGAAATCATTGATATTGAAAATCCAGGGGTAGAGCAGACCATCCCAGCCGATGACATCGAAGGGATGGAACGCGACTACATGGCGCTGAATCTGATCGCGCACTTTGACGTGCACCTCGAACTCGCCTGTCTCCGTGTAGGTTTCCAGCTCCTGCGGCAGGCGGAAGTCGCGCTCACAGAAGGGCGAATGTTCGAGAAACTGGCCATACTTGTTGCGATAACGTTTCGGCGTGGTGATCTCGCTCGGACTTTCGACCACGAGAAACCTGTGCCCGCTGCCTTCCAGCTCCATTTTCCAGGTAACACCATAGGGAATGATGATATAGTCACCTTCATGAAAGGGCAGGCGACCAAATTGGCTGCGCAGAACACCCCGGCCCTCGTGCACAAACCACAGCTCATAAGCCTGGCCATTGCGGTAATAGTACTTCATCTCCCCGGTTGGCCGCGAGATACCGATGGTGACATCTGCGTTGCCCATGAGGGTGCGCCGGCCGGTAACAGGATCACCGCCGGCGGGAATATCCTTCGTGACCAGCTGGCGATGGCGCAGCGGGCCAAAATCGACATAATTCGGTTTGTCATGGCGGATAAACTCCGCTTTCAAAACCTTGGTCGGCAGGTGGTGATGATAGAGGATCGACTGAATCCCGGAAAAACCCTCCAGACCCATCACCTCCTCGCGGTACAAACCACTGCCGTCCGGCTTGCGGAACTGTATGTGTCGCTTTTTGGGCACCTCGCCCAATTTATGATAAATCGGCATAGTTACCTCCAAAAGTATTTAGCCTGCCCTGACAGCCTGAAGCACTCATTTCCGGATCAATCGGGGCAGGCTTTCTGGTTACCCGGATTTTACAGATTTCCCCTGCGGGCCTGTTCAATTTCGATGCTTTCGAACAGGGCTTTAAAATTCCCGACGCCAAACCCACGCGAACCGCGGCGCTGGATGATTTCCAGAAACACTGTTGGCCGGTCCTGAATCGGCCGGGTGAAAATCTGCAGCAGATACCCTTCATCATCACGATCGGCGAGGATGCCAAGTTCAGCGATATCCTTGTAGCTTTCGTTGATCTCACCGATACGGCCCGGCAGGGCATCGTAATAGGATTGCGGCACGCGCAGAAACTCGATACCCTGATCGCGCAGCTTGCGCACCGTGGAAATGATGTCGCCCGTCAGCATGGCCACGTGCTGAACACCCGGGCCATAGTAATAATCGAGATACTCTTCGATCTGGCTCTTTTTGCGCCCTTCCGCCGGTTCGTTGATAGGAAATTTAATCCGGCCGTTACCGTTGGCCATCACCTTGCTCATCAGGGCTGAATACTCCGTGTGGATGACTTTGTCATCATAGTGCACAATCTGGCGGAAACCGAGCACACGATGGAACCAGTCCACCCAATAGTTCATCTTGCCCAGCTCGACATTACCGACCATGTGGTCGATGGCCTCGAGACCGGCCGGTTCAACATCTTTCGTCCAGGTCATGGGAACATAGCCGGGCATAAACGGGCCATCATATCTGCTGCGATCGACAAAACGGACGACGGTCTGGCCATAACACTTGATCTCAGCACTGTACAGCGTGCCGGAATCATCTCTGTATTCCGCCGGCGGCTTGAGGCCCTCAGCCCCGCGCTTGAGTGTTTCGTTATAGGTCGCTTCGACATCATCCACAGACATGGCGATCGCCTTGACACCATCGCCGTGCAGCATGCAGTGGGCCGATATTTCATCGTGCGGATCATAAGCCGAGGTAACGACAAAACGGATTTTATTCTGCTGCAACACATAGCTGGCATATCGGCGGTTGCCGGTTTCCAGGCCGGAATAGGCTACCGGCTTGAAACCGAGATGGGACCAGAAAAAAACCGCCTGCTTCGCGTTGCCGACCCAGAATTCGACATGATCCATACTATTTATTTTGACAGAATCATCCTCCTCGGTGATCGGGCGTGTTCCTGCTTTGGGTGAATCTGTTGCAATCATCTGAACCTCCAGTATATCGTGTTA
>WFTM01000105.1 GCA_015485525.1 Candidatus Zhuqueibacterota bacterium
CTGCCACCGCCACAACTCGTGGCTCCGGCTGACAGCTCGCTGATCACAGGTGACGTGATCACCTTTCAGTGGGATGAGGTCGTCGGTGCGGTAAACTACAAGGTCTCGGTCTTTGAACTGCGTGAAGAAAACGGAAGCACGGTGAGTTTCCCTGTTTGGGAGACCACGACGACCAACACGCTTGTGGATTTTCCGGCCAGCAATTTTCTCATCAATGCGGATTATATCTGGAAAGTCCTGGCCTGGGATGAAACCGGCGGTGGCGTGCAGAGCGAGAATTTCCATTTCAGTTATGCGACGACGATCGGGACCATGCAGATTTATACGCGCACGACCGGCAACACGGTTTTGCCGCGCGTGGAAATCACGGTGACGGCTATCGAGGGGAGCTCAGACCTGCTGCCCCTGTTCACCGATGATGGCGGTAAGGCCACCAAAGTGATGCGAGATGGTACCTATGAACTGACCGCCACCAAGGATGGCTACGAAGACACGACCGTCACCGTTGTCCTGCCTGTTGATGACTGGCCGGATTCAACCGCAGGCGACTATACCGTCACCATCAAAATGGCGGAGAGCCCGGCGAGTATTTCCGGACGTGTTTATGATACCGAGACTTCCAAGGGGATTGCCGATGCCACGGTTACGGCCACGCATATCACCAACGGGACGATCAAAGAAGTGACCACTGATGCAGACGGTAACTTCCTCATCGGCGTCAGCTCGGGGAGCTGGGATGTCTATGCCAAAAAAACCGGCTACACGACCTCGGCGACGCAGACCGTTACGGTCAGCCCCGGCAACAGCGTCAATCTCGGCCAGTCGGCTTTTGGCATGCGCAAGAGTTCCGGGACTTTGAGCGGCGTCGTGCGCAACAGCAATGGCCAGAACCTGCAGGGCGCAACAGTGCAAGCCTATACTTCAACCGACACGGTGCAGACTGTGACAGCTTCCAACGGTTCATACCAGATGACGCTGACGACCGGAACGTGGACCGTCAACGCCTCGAAAACCGGTTATGTCACTCCTGAGCCTGTGAACAAGTACGTTCCTGCAGACGGGATTGCCACCGCGGATTTTTCTCTCGTTGGACGTGCTAATCTGGTTTCCGGTTACGTTACCGATGGAACGCGGGCACTCTCGGGCGCGACTGTGACGGCGACTCCCGACGCCGGCGCTCCGGTGACAACCACCACCAATGGCCTTGGGCAATATTCCCTCAGCCTGGGTTCGGGCACCTTCTCGATTGCAGCCGCAAAATCCGGTTATACGGCCGGCGACCCGGTGCAGGTTTCTGTCACCGTCGGTGAGACCGTTTCGGGCGTGGATTTGCAGCTTTCCCCCAACCCTTCGGAAATATCCGGCCGGGTGACGACAGATGGTGTAACCGGTGTGGCCGGAGCAACGGTGACCAACGGGGTTGTCAGCACGACCACTACGAGCAACGGTAATTTCACCCTGTCGCTGCCTGAGGGAACGCATACGGTGTATGCCTCCAAGGATGGCTATTCCACCTCCGAAAGCCAGACCCTGACGCTGACTCCCGGGCAGACTCTTTCCGGGCTTGATTTCCGGGTTACGCCGAACGCGGCCACGATTTCCGGCGTAGTGCTGGCCAGTGGACTGGCCCTGTACGACGCCGAGGTCGAAGCGGCCGGTGACAACGGCACATTTTATACGCGGACAGACGCACAGGGGCAGTACAGTATCAGCCTCGAGCCCGGCAGTTATACGGTCATCGCCCGCAAAAATGGCTACCTCGATCCGGATGCGCAGACCGTCCTGGCCAACCCTGGCCAGAGTGTGCCGGATATCGATTTTACGTTAATTCTGAACAAGGCGACGATCAGCGGCATTGCCAAGAATGCCAGCGGCGACTTCCTGCGCAATGTCACGGTCATCGCCACGGATTCCAGCGATGCTTCCAACCGTGTCACCACCACGACCAATACTTCCGGCGAGTACACGATGAAAGTAACTGCCGGAACGTCGTATTCCCTTACGGCGGAGAAGGAAGGCTACAGTTCAGATTCAGCCCCGGCGGAGTATATCGCTGCCCAGGCTCTGCGCGTCGTCAATTTTTCTCTCAGCGCACTCCCGAGCTCGGTAGCCGGTGTCGTTCGTGACGAAAACGGCGCTGCTCTGGCCAATGTTTCCGTGAGCGCCGGCAGCGAAACCGCGCTTACCAATCATCTGGGCAAATATACCCTCTATCTCAGCGCCGGGGAACATTCCGTGAGTGTAGAGAAGACGGGTTATCGCACGGAGAGCCAGACCATCACCCTCAACCCGGGCCAGACGCTTACGGGTGTGGATTTTCGTATGACTGACATCACCGCAACGGTACGCGGCACGGTTTCTTCGGGGAATGAGTTTATCGAAGGTGCTGTGCTCAACTTTGCCTCCGATGCGGGCAATGCCACGGCAACGACCAACTCGCAGGGCAGTTATCTCGTCAGCAATCTGTTGCCCGGCGCCTATACCGTCACGGTGACGCGCAGTGGCTATAAAGATGCTGCAGCTGCCATCACTGTTGCGGAGCAGGCCGATACGACGCTGAACATCGAAATGGAGATTCTCACCGGCGCCATTTCGGGCACCGTTACGACGGCAGACGGCTCGCCCCTCAGCGAAGCCACGGTGCGCGCAAGCGGCAGCGGCGGCAGTTTTACAGCGATCAGCGATGCCCAGGGCGCTTATGTGCTCTCCGGCCTGCCGCAGAAAAGTTACACAGTGACGGCTCAGCGCAGCGGCTACACCAGCCCGGATGCGATAACCAACGTCGTGCCGGATTCGAATGGTGTTGATTTCAGCCTGATCCCGAACAAGGCACGTCTGGCTGGTACGGTCAAATCCGGCACGACACTGCTGGAAAATGCCCGGGTCAGCGTGCGCGGTGCTCTCGGCAATACCGGCACGGCGACGACCGGCGCCAACGGCAATTTTGTCATCGAAAACCTCGCCGCAGATACGTATGAAGTCGATGTGGTGCGCAGCGGGTTTTTCATGGCAGACTCGTCGCTTTCCGTCATTCTGGCTCCCGGCGCCAGCGACAGTCTGAGCATCGAAATGGATGCCGTCTCCCTTCGCCTGAGCGGCAAAGTGCTTTCAGACGATAATCTGCCGCAGGCGGATATTCCCATCGAACTGCGCGGCGGCAGCACGACGCGCACCACGACTACCAATGCCGATGGCGCCTTCTCTTTCGGCGGCCTCGAGGCGCAGAAAACCTACACCCTGGCGACGAAAATTTTTAAAGCCGGGTACTCTGAAGCGGATACGACCGTGGCTCTCGAGCTGAGCGACGTCAGCGGCGTGGTGTTGAAAATCTCTATTCAGGCCGGTGTGATCAGAGGAAACGTCGGCGTGGCCAGTGTCTCGATCAGCGCTGTGCATAACGATGGCCGGACCTTTACAGCGGTGAGCAAATCTGCAGGTGATTATTCCATCAAAGATCTGCCTGCAGGAACGTACACCGTAACCGCTTCGCGGGCAGGGTTCGATGTCTCGCCGGAGCAGGTGCAGGTTCAGCTCAGCTCTGCAGAGGAAAAAGAAGCAAACTTCACTCTGACCGCTAATACCGGCAGCATCAGCGGCACGGTAGCCGATGCCTCCGGCAGCGGCATGAGCGGTGTTCTGCTCACGGCTGTCACGGAAAACCGTGCTCCGGAGACAACGACCAGCGACGCAGACGGGAAATACAGTTTTACCGGTCTGCCCGCAGGCGTGGACTACACTGTGCGCGCGGAGGCAAACGGCTTTGTCGCCGATCCGGTGCAGAAAACCATCGCCCTGCAGCGCGGTGCTGCGGTGACGGCGGATTTCACGATGCGCAAAAATACCGGTACGATTGCCGGTAAAATTACCGGCACCAACGGCGCCGGCCTGCCCGAAGTGCTGGTCAGCCTGCAGAACACGGGTACCGGCCAGGGCGTCAGCACCAATACCGACAATTCCGGCCGCTATAGTTTCACCAGTCTGCCCTCGGCGAGCTACAAAGTCGTGCTCACCAAAGGCGGCTACAAAGCGGTCACTCCGGATACGATCGTAACCCTTGGCAATGAGCAGACTCTGACGCTGAATTTGAGCATGCGCTCTGAGGCCGGGCGTCTGCGCGGTGTCGTGATGTATCGCGGCAAGGCACAGCCCGGTACTCGGGTCGTTGCGGACGGGCCTTCACGTTTTGAGAAGCAGACAGGTGAAGATGGCACGTTTAATTTCAGCGATCTGCCCGCAGGGTTTTATACCATTCAATTGACCAAAACAGGCTTTCCGCCTATCACCCTGCCGGATTTTGAAGTGCGCAAAGGGGATGACAAAAACATGCCCATCAGCTTGCCGGGCGCGCGCATTCGCTGGATTTTCACCGATGGCAGCAAGCCGCTGGCCGGAGTCCGTTCCACGGTTGCTCCTCCGGCAAGCCAGCCGCTGATCATCAAAGACGGCGAAAACGTGCTCTTCCGCGGCGAAATCAAGGGTAACTCCAGCCTGGCCCTGGTCTTTGTCAGCGATCAGAACGGCGTGTCGGCAACGGATTCCGTGCGCCTGGCAGGGACGTACTATTACACCCTGGAAAAAGACAATTATCTGATTCCGAAATCCGAACACCTCGTGGTCACGGTTGAAGAAAACGAGTTCCGTGATGTGACAGTCCCGCTGGTTTTCTCGCACCAGCCTCTGCCGCCGTCACGGGCGCGTGATTCTCTGCGTGTGTTTATGAAGTACACCGGCAGCGACGCGCAGACGCTGGTTAAAAACCCGAAGCTATGGGTGCGCCGTATCGGTTCAGATGGGTTCACCGCCTCGGAGATGCAGCGCGTCGATGGCGGCTTCGAAGGCTGGATCGCTCCGCACAGCCAGTCCGGTACGATCACGTATTCCATCACCGCCGGCTACGATAATGGTGGCGAGGTGTGGAATTACAGCAGCAAGGAATACGACGTTCGCCTCGATGCCAAGGGTATTCTGTATCGCGTCGCTGTCACGCCGGGGAACCGAACCCTGCAGCGTGGTGCCCGGACCAAACTCATCGCCAAACCCATCGATGATACCGGCTCCAACCTCGCCAGCGCGGTCAGTGAGCGCGGAACGATTGCCTGGGAACTGCTGACTCCTGACAGCACTGCCATACTCAAGCAGGACGAAGATGATGATTTCCGGGCCTGGCTCTGGCCGCAGATCGATGGTCAGGTCAGGATCCGTGTCACCTCGACTCTGGACGGCATCAGCAAAAGCCGGGATGTCACCTATACCAGCAAAACCATGGAGCTGGCGGGCATCGACATTCAGGCGCCGAGGCAGGCCGCCAACAGCGAACCGCTGAGGCTGACTTTTGTCGCCACCAACACCGATTCGCAGACCATGGCTATCGACGGGCAGTGGCTGGTTGAACCGGAAGTGGCCGGCAGCATCACAGAAGATGGCCTGTTTCAGCCTGCGCCGGATTTCATCGGTGATGTCCGTATCGGGTTGCTCGATCTTACCAGCGGGCGTTCTCAGGAAGTGTCGATCAATATTTACACGGTGATCGACAGCCTGACCGAAGCGACCTACCGCGACGGAAAGGGCTTTACTCTGAGTTTTCAGAAAAATTCCGTCGTGCGGCCGCGGCTGGTTGGTCTGTATAAACCGACGGTCCCGAACATCAAGAAATTCATGAATGAGTATCAGGTTGTCGGTGACGTGTACCAGTTGCTGCCCACTGGAGTGTCCTTTGAAAAGAATCCGCGCATCGCTCTGCCGCTGCGCAAGCAGGCGGGAAGCGGCGAGCCGGTGATCGGCGAGTGGGATCAGACCCGCCTCGAGTGGAAGCCGGTGCAGGCATCGACGGTGTCTGACAGCTCAGTGACGGCTTTTATCGAAAGCTTTGCCCAGTTTGCAGTACTTACGGGCAACGAACCGCTGGGCGTGACCGGCCTGAGCTTCATGCCGACGCCGTTTTCGCCGCGCAGAGGCGTGATGCGTATCGGTTACGTGCTCACCAGTGAAGAGGGCAAAGCCCTGATAACGATCCGGGTGTACTCGATGACCGGAGAGCTGGTGCGTACTATCGCTGATCGCGTGACACAGTATCCCGGTGTGCACACCGAGAACGATCTGGCCTGGGACGGTCTGACAGACAGCGGCGACTATGCCCGCAATGGCCGCTATCTGGTCGAGGTCATCGCGGAAAATGTCAACAGCAGTGTGCGCTTTGTCAAGCCGATCGTGCTGATCAAGTGATGAAGATGCCGGAGCGGGAAAGCCCCGCTCCGGAAGCTAACCGGGGAATCCAGGAATTGGCAGATAATCCGGTAACCAAATATTTGTCATACAGTTACGATAATTCGCTTCCTCGAACATAATTTATCAGTTATCCCGACATCACTACTCGAAGCGATTATACGTGGAAAAAACGGGATAAAACAGGACAGGTAGAACGTCATGAAAAAACAGAGAATCTTGATACTGATGCTGTTGTTTGCGGCATATTCGACTGGCTACGGCCAGGGGCTGTCTGGTACGGCGGCTGCATTTGTTGATGTCGGCATCGGGGCGCGTCCCCTGGCCATGGGTGGAGCCTATACGGCGCTGACGCAGGACGCCAGTGCCGTGTTCTGGAATCCGGCTGGTCTGGCTTCCCTCAATGGCCGTGCAACGGAGTTTTCTCACGTCAACCAGTTCGGCATTATACCCTACAACGCTTTCAGCGGCGCGATTTCTTTTCTCGATTATCACGCCCTTGGTCTCGGTGTCCTGGCCAGCGGTGATACCCAGCTTCGGGAAACCACGATGTTGTTGACCTATGCCCTCAATGGCGACGGCCTGTTTCCGGGGCTGCTCAGTCGTCTGCAGCTCGGTTTCAGCCTGAAGTATCAATATGCCAGCTATGGCCAGTCGGAATTCGATCCCAGTGCCTATCCGCTGTTTTCAGAGCAGGACGTGCTCAATGCGCAGAATGCGTTCTCATCCGGAACCGCGTCAGGGCTTGGATTTGATCTTGGCCTCGGCTACCGGCTGACCGAACGCGTACAGTTGGGTATGACCTGGCGCAACATCGCCAACACCATTTCCTGGCAGAGTAATTCCGAAAATTATGATGAGTCTATCCCTTCGCGCATGGTTTTCGGTTTGGCCTTCCGTGCCAATAGTGAGTTGACAATGTCTGTTGACTTCGACAACAGCATGGCTGCCGGCAGCCCAAATCGCCTGCGCGTGGGCACGGAAAAAAAGATGTTCAACTATTTCGCCTTGCGCGGCGGCATCGGCCAGACACTGGCTGCGAACTCCAGCCGGGACTATGCTGTGGGCATGGGGCTGTACAAGCGCATCTCCGGGGCGATGAAAACACGCCTGGACTATGCCTTTCAGATGCATGCGATCGCCAATACACACCGGTTTTCTTTTCAGCTCGAATTTTAGCCGGCATAGGGCCGGGCCGGAGTGTTGTTCATCCCGGAAGCACAGGTACAAGCTGGCCTCTCGCTGAGTTGCTGCCTGCTTCTGGAGAGTGACGTTTTATATTTTTGCAGATTATCATAAGATGACGCGGATTCCCGGGTATCGCTGCTTCCGGGGTCCGCGTTTTTTGGTTCTTCATTAAATCCGGGGGAATTGGACATGTTCGGGCACGATAAATCGTGCACTACGAACATATGATCCTGGCAGGGAGATAGTTATTCCGCACGTGCGTTCACCCATAACTGCCACTGCCCCGCACGATGTAAAAAAGGGCACTTTTTATATTCTCTCCACGGGCCGAAGCCCGCTCTGTTGCTCACTGAGTTCATCCGGATTTGATCTGAGAGTTCAGAAATCTGCTGAAATCGGGTTAATTTGTTGCTGTTTATACGGGAATTATTTACTGTGTGATCAGGGTATCCAGTTCACTCAGCAAACCGGGCCAGACCCGGATACCTGCATCTGTCATTCCGGCCAGGCGAAGCGCTGTGCCGGAATCTCATCTTTTCCGGCGCGTGCCAGAGTCAGGGGGATTCCGGTCTTCCCCTGCGGGGAAACCGGAATGACGGTTCCGGGGGAGGCATGTGCTGTGGTTAGGCTTGCCTGCTTGAAAAGATGCAGCAGTCTGGATGATTGGATCATTAAGATGACCGTTCACATTAAAACAGGTGAGGCATGAGGCGGATAACATTTGAAGAGATCGAGAAGGTGTGGGAATGGTTTGCCGAGCTGCAGACAGAGGGTGCTGAAAAAATGATCGAAACCATGCAGCACGAGCAACCGATGGTTCTCGTCTATCTTTTGAGCTCAGGGGAAGACCTCGAAGAGCATGAGCATGATGATCTGCTTTTTCTTGGCTTGCTGGTCTGGAAGATATTTCGCAGTGTACAGAAAGATCTCCCGCTGGTAACATCCGAGATGATCGAGGCGTACGGAGAGGCAAATTCCGATATGATTGGTCGTCTCAGCGAGGAGTCTGAGGGTGACTTTGTCATCAGTGCGGAATCGATTTTCAAATCCTACAACCAGAATGATGTGCTCGGTGTGGTTGTCGAGGAAATCATTTCGAGCGATGAGCTGTCCGAAGTCGCCAAAGGGTACATGCTGATCGTGCTGAAAACCCTCATCGATTGTTTCGACCAGTGAGGGTTCTTCGTGTCGCCTTGCCCTGTCGCGGCACAGAAGCCGGCTATCCCGCCATCAGAGTCACTTCGCGGGCGAGCTGGTGGACGCGTTCGCGGGTGATGGCGGCGGGTGCCAGGGTTTCGGCGTTGGCTGCGCCTGCGGCCAGACCAAAAACCACAGCGCGTTCCACAGGCATGCCATCGAGCAGGGCACAGGCAATGCCTGCGGCTGTGCAATCTCCACTGCCGAGGGCGTTGCGCTCGTGCACGGCAGGTGGCTGGAATGCAACGGTCTTATCATGGCTATAGAGCCGGCAGGGTGCGGCACCGTCGGTGATCAGGATATGCGCTGTACCACTGTTGCGGGCTTTGTTCACGAAAACGTCCATCCGCTGGTCGATGGGGACCTCCGGGAATGTGTGCAGTACCTCCTCCCGGTTGACCTTGATGAAGTCCGCTCCTGCGGGCAGACTGTGCTGCAGAGGCGTGCCATACGTATCCAGCAGCACGGGCACAGCGTGGCTTTTGCACATCGTGATCAGCCTGGCATAAAAGTCCGCGTGTTCCGGCCCGGGCATGCTGCCGGCGATGACACAGAAACCGGCGCGGCCTAACCAGTGCGGAAAGCGACGGATGAACGCGCTGACCTCCTGCTTGCTCACAGGCGCCGGGGGATCATAAAACGCGGTCAGTTTTGCATCCGGCTGCCACAAACTCAGTCCCTGGCGTGTGACCGTCCTGATGCTGATGAACTCATGGGCGATGTTTTCCGCATCCAGCAGCTCGCGGATGCGCTCGCCGGTATATCCACCCAGAAAACCCGTGGCCAGTGTGTGCCCACCCAGGGCAAGCACGGCACGGGAGACATTGACGCCCTTCCCCCCAACCCATTCATCGACTGAGTCACCTCTGTGAATCGTACCGTGTTGTATTTCTCCGACACGCAAATAACGATCGAGCAAAGGATTCGCCGTGACGGTGAGGATCATGCCAGCCCTCCGGGGATGAGGGAGAGAATCGTGGTTTTGATATCCATGATAGTGCGAATGCTCGTACGGCAGCGCTCGCGGCCGGCGCCCCACACCAGGGTCGGTACCGGGTTTGTCGTGTGAGTGGTTACGGAGACGTCCTCGAGATTGCCGTGATCGCTGGTCAGCAGTACGGTCGTACTGTTCAGGTCGATGGCCGGCAGCAGTGCGTCGAGAAAGCGGTGCAGTTTGTTCGCGATGGCTACGGCCATGTCGAGGTCTCCTTTGTGGCCGACACTGTCGCTGAGTACGAATTCAAAGAGACAAAAATCGACTTCCGCACTGATGCCGGCCAGGATGTGAGCGGATTCTTCGATGCTGAACAGGGGCACGTCATAGCCCATTCTGCGCAGGAAGGCGTTGGTCATGTCGTGGGATACGGCCTGCCGCTGTCGCAGGTCTTCGAGCATACGCGGGGCATAGCCGCCGGCGCGTTGTGCGCGCGTGGTCGCAGATATTCTTTCCTTGAGTTTTTCGAAATACTCCTCCGTGAGCGCGTTGGCAAAGGTGGCCCGCAGTCCGCGCTGTTTGAGGTCGATGAACAGGCTGTGCTTGTCGATGAGCTTGCGCAGTGTCGGGGTGGGCAGTCCGGCGACATGCCGCTGCAGGGCATCCGCACTGTTAATTCCGCAGAAAATGGCTGTCTGCCCCGTAGCGCTCTGCGGCAATCCGGGATAGTCCAGGTCTGCGGCGGTCGGGATGAGCAGGCCATGATGGGGGATATCCGGTGCGGGGTTTTGTTGATACAGGGGAAGAAACGGGCTGCGCACCACAGCGAAGGGATTCCGGCCCGGATCGTCGATACCGATGCCGATACCGTCGATGAAAAGGAGAAGAACTCGCGACATGGTTGTGCTCCGGCAGGGGGTGAGCTACTCTTTGTCCACCTGCTCCGGCAGGGGGCGCAGGTCGGCACTTTTGGCAATTTCCTGCTCGACGACATCTTTTTCCGCCAGGGCATCCTTGAAGTGCAGGTTTTCTTTCCAGAAATAATAGAAACCGACCAGCGTTATGGGTATGTAGTTGAGAATGTGCAGCACGATAGCAAAGCTGATCGCTTCGTTGGCGCCAACGCCGAAGAGCGCCAGGCCCTCCTTGCAGAGCAGGTGATAGGTGCCGACGAAGCCGGGCGAGGAGGGAATCATGATACCGATGCTGATCATCACCAGCAAGACCAGGCTGGCGACGAACAGGGAAGAATGTGCCGGCTCGATGTCGAAAGCGATGAACGTGACATAGATGATGCCGGCATAGAGCAGCCAGAGAGAAATACTCTGCATGATGATGGTGAAATACTGGCTGGTCTGGCGGAAGACCTCGAAGCCGGCGAGAAATTTACGCAGCAGCCTGTTGATGCTCTTTTTGATGCGTGTGGGAAAGGGGGAACTCAGAATCCAGACGAAGCGCAGCGTAGCCCGGGTTTTTTCCATCAGCAGGATGATGAACAGAACCATGCTGACGGCAAAGGTGAAAATCAGCCATCCGGCTTTCTGGATATAGTCCGGGAATTCACCAAAGAAGATGGTGATACCGAGAATGACGACGAGGGAGATGACATCGATGATGCGTTCTACCAGAATGGTAGCAAAGGATGATGTTTTGGAAATATTGGCAGAACGCCCGATGACATAGGCGCGCATGACCTCACCGAGGCGGAGGGGAAAGACGTTATTGGCCATGTAGCCGATCATCATCGCGGAGTAGAGTTTTCTGAACGGCACTTCCCTCAGTGGCCTGATGAAATATCCCCACCTGTAGGCCCGTATGGCCAGACTGATAAACATGAAACCGATGCCGGGCAGGAGCCACCAGTAGTTGACCCCCTGCAGCGCTTCGAGCATGCTGGCGAAATCGACGTTGCGGAAAGCCAGGTATAAAAACAGCAGGCTGATCGCCAGCCCGAGGAGTACTTTTTTCTTCATGGCTCAGACATTGAATCGAAAGGTAATCACGTCGCCGTCTTTGACGATGTATTCTTTCCCCTCCAGCCGCAGCACACCGGCATCCCGGCAGGCAGAGAGGGATTTGTGCTGCATCAGATCATCGTACGCGACGGTTTCAGCCCGGATAAAGCCGCGTTCCATGTCGGAGTGAATTTCTCCGGCAGCCTGCCTGGCGGTCATTCCTTTTGAAATCGTCCACGAGCGCACCTCGTTTTCTCCGAAAGTGAAAAAAGTGAGCAGGCCGAGCAGTGCGTAGGAGGAACGGATCATGCGCGTGATCGCTGGTTCGGAGATGCCGAGGTCTTCGAGAAACAGTGCCGCGTCGTCGCCGTCCAGTTGAGAGATTTCCATCTCGATGTCCGCAGAAAGGGCGATGAATCCCGTCGTCGGTGTATCGAATTTTTCCCTGAACGCTGCCTCGATTTCTGCTGTGCGCGGCAGATCACTTTCGCTGATATTGACGACGACCAGCATCGGTTTCAGGGTGAGAAACTGAAAGCCGCGCAGGGCTTTGAGTTCCTCCTCATCGAATCCTGCATCGCGCAGATTTTTTTCAGCCTCGAGGTAACCGTGGCATTTTTTTAAAAGAGCGAGCTCTTTTTCCAGGGCTTCGTCTTTGAATTTTTTCACCCGCGCCTGGATTCTCTCTATCCGGTTCTCGACGATCGCGAGGTCTGAAAGCAGGAATTCATAGGCAATGGTTTCGTAGTCACGCTGCGCATCCACCGAACCATCCGAGTGCGGAACCGCCTCGTTTTCAAAAGCACGCACGACGACCAGCAGAGCATCGGTCGTACGCAGGTCACCGAGAAACTGGCTGTCAAAACCAGACTGACCACTGCCTTTTTCAACTCCGGCGAGATCGATGTATTCGATGGTTGTCTGTACTTTGCGGGCCTCAGGGACGAGGGTGTGCAGGTTATCGAGGCGGGCGTCCGGAACCTTGACCACGGCGACGTGTTTTTCGCGCGCCCCCGAACTGTATCCGGTTGCTTCCTGTTTGCCTGTGAGGGCGTTGAATAATGTTGTTTTACCCGAAAGAGGGAGCCCCACTATTCCAATTTGCATCTATTTTTGATCTCCGGTTTTCATCTGAGGTAACATCACACCGTACTTCTGTCCCGACTGGTATCGTGCACCGGAGGCGCTTCCGACACAAGATTGGGAATATACTATCGGTGTACATACAAATCAAGTTATTTGCTGTATCCTGCCCGCCTGTCACATCCTGCCTGCCCGCCGCATCCGAAACCACCCTTTCAAGCCAAAAAAACAGGGCTGTTGCGTGTCCTGTTTTGCTGTGAGTCATCTGTCTCAGGAAGGGACACAGCGCTTCTCTGCGCTGCGTACGGCATATGCCTTATTTTTTTTCACGGCGGCTGCGTAATATTTTGCGAAAAATGAAAAGCGGTTTTACTGGCACCTGCGTTGCGTTTATCGCTGCATTCAAATTCTCCCGGATGCCGTGCCATGGCGTACAGCATCCGGGTCCCGTCGTTCCACTAACTAACAAGAGAGGTGTCATGATGAGAATGGGCACAAACACGCTGTTATTCTTCTGTGTGAGTGGTCTGTTGCTGGGGTCTGTTCTGACCGCTGCCACACCGGCTTCCGCACAGGAGCACTACAAACTGGCGGTTTTGACCGTGTCAACCGAGGGGAATTATGAAACAACTCTTGCCGGAGACCTGACACTGGCTCTGCAACGCGCTTTCGCCGCCTATCCGATTTTTGATGTCATGCCTTCGCATGAGATCGATGAAGGACTCTATCTGGGCGGCATCCGCCAGGATCTGTGCCGGGACATTACCTGCGCTGTCAAAGCAGGTCAGGTGCTGGAAGCATCTGTCGTCGTGGTGGGGCAGCTACGCCGGTCCGGCTCTCAGAGTTTGTTTGATTTTGTCATGGTCCATACCGGCAGCGGGAAAGTGGTGAAAAGCTTTCAGGAGCAGCTAAGGGGCGGGACCACCGATTTGATCGCAGCCATGGGTGAGGTCGCTGCTGGGCTGGTCGGCAAACGGAAGAGTGTCTCCACAACCCGGAGGCCGGGAAGCAAACTGGTGGCCAGCACACAACCCGTTTCCGGTGGCTATTATGAGTCATCATCAGAGTCTGGATATGCCGCTGAAGAAACACCGGTAGAAAATCTGTTCCCCGGAGAAGAGACGGCGATGGTGGCCAGGAAGGGGGGCAGCATGATGAAATGGACAATGATCGGTGCCTTGATTGCCACGGGCGCAGGAGCTGGTTTTTACTTTACCCAGGCGGCTGGCGGTGTTGGCACGGACTCGGATTCGGTCACCCAGTTACCCGGGCCGCCTCCGTTTACAGGGGGCAACTGATTACCGCCACAGAACCAGGGCATGGATTGCCAGTTGTGGCGGTCAGATCTGAAAACACTGTATTGTGAAACTGCGAGGAGAAATCATGAAAAGAGTACTACCGATGCTCTGCGCGTTGCTGGTCATAGCCGGGGTGATGCCGTTGAAGGCACAAACCAGGCCGGTGATGACCAATCTCGTTTTTATCAACAACGAGGGCAACGTGATCACTAAAACCGGCCTTGGGCGGGTGGTTGTGGAAATCACTTTTTCCACAGCAATGGATCAGGATGTCGAGCCGGTCATCGAGTTCAGCCTCGATGATAACTTTAACCAATCTGTCCTGACCTTCCCGGCTACAGGAGGCTGGACGCTGCAGGGAGCTAACAACGCGCGTGTCTGGCAGGGGGACGTGAATATCACCACGAATTTGCCTTCGACGGGTGACGGCGTGTACTATTTTCGCGTCAACGGCGCACGATCTGCCGGTGGGAGCGTGATGGATACGACAAAAGCAAATGCTGTGCTGGAAATTTGCCGTGCCTCCATCACCATCGATCAAAAGAGTCTCGATTTCGGCACCATCCTCCGGGGAGAGGCGAGCATACGCAATATCGTCATCCGGAACAGGGGTTGTGAGCCGTTGCAAATCAACGATATCCGGGTGCCCGCGCCGTTTGCGCTCATCAATAGTTCCCGCGCGTTCACAATCCAGCCGGGGGGCTTTGTCACTCTGGCGATCAGGATGTTTTCGAACACCCGCCTTGCGCGGCAGGATTCCATGGTGATCGTTGCCAATAAGCTGCGCCCACGGGAATATCCTGTTTTTCTCCGTGGAGTTGTGCGCGGCCCGGAAATCGGCGTTTGGCCCGCGGTGCTCGAATTCGGCAAGGTCAGTATCGATTCCAGCGCAGTGAGAACGGTCATGGTAGCCAACATCCCCGCCAAGCCGGATTCCCTCAGTGACACGCTGCGCGTCACCAGCATCACCACCAATATCCGGAAAGGTACGTTTTCTTTTCAGCCGGAACAGTTTAACCTGGCTCCGGGAGATACGCAATACGTCAGGGTCACTTTTACACCGGGACAGCCTGCCAGCAACAGTGGCCGGATTTATTTCAGCAACAATGACCTGCCGCGGCGCTTGATCTCTATTGTCGTGCGGGCTACTTCTGAAGATAACTCACCACCGCCGCCGGTCACCGGCCTGAATGTGTCCTGGGGTAGCCGCTTCTCCGGCTATACCAACCGCGACTCACTCTATCTGTGCTGGTCGCGCACTACAGACCCGAGTGGCGTCTCCCAGATCCGGTGGAAATTTACCCGCCAGCCCATACCGCCAGGCTCGAATGATGATCTCGGCAGCGGCGGCTTCGTGAGCCTGGACAGCAGTACGACCTGTGCCTGGTTGCCTCTGCGCGGCCGCGTCGGTACCGGTTACTGGTACTGCTACATCTGGTTTGTGGATGGGCGCGGTAATTCCGGTTACCGCACGGCCGTACGCACTGCGCTCCGCTACGACAACACACCGCCGGGCCGTGCTGTCATCGGCAGAGCCAGCTTCCCGAACGGGTGGTGGTTTAATGAGCGGCGTTCCTATCGCGTGCGTATCAGCCTGCCGGTTGACCAGGCCAAAGGATATGTAGATGCCGCAGAAGTACGCTGGGCCTTTAATCGCCGGCCGGCTTCGGGTGAAACCTATAGCGGGCGTTATACTATTCCCGGCAATGCCGGCTCCACCGTCGAAGTCCCTGTTCCGCTGACTCAGGAACAGTGCGGTGAGAATGAAATCTATTTCTGGCTGGCGGATTCTGCAGGCAATGTCGGCGAAGTTTCCACTGCTTCATCGACGAAATTCACCTATGATGCCTGCGCGCCGGTGATTACGCAAATCACGGGATCACGTAACAGAATAGCTGAGGCCGGTGCAGCATTTCGGGATACGGTCAAAATAACTGATGACTCCGGCGTCGATACGGTTTGGGTTGAATATCGATTTGGCGGCGCACAGGCTACAGAACCTCCGCAGCCTCTCGCGCGTATCGCCGGAACAAAGGATTCGTTTGAAGTGGTGATCCCTGCCGGTGCCATCACCCGGCGCGGGGTCGAATATCGTATCATCGCGAGGGATAGTCTGGATCACCAGGCGATCGGGCCCAAAACCAGCACGTGCACCACAGGGGATGCCTGGGTTGCCCTCACCACCCGTATCGGCTCCCGGGGTATCTCCCGCATCGACAGCGATGGCAGGCCTGTGCCGCTGGCTGCCGGAACAAGCGCTGGCAGTTATCAGCTTTTTTCTGTCCCCCTGCAGATGGAGAATACCTCAATCGACAGCGTGCTTGCCGATGATCTCGGCCCGTATGATGACAAGCAGTGGCGGATTTTCGATTATCTGCCGCAGAACAGCGAAAACAACCGCTGGCTCGAAGGAAAGGATATCCGCAGTTTCAAACCCGGCAGGGCCTATTTCCTCATCACCCGCAAGGAGTATATCATCATCGACAGCGGGCCGGGCACGACCCGGCGCACGGTATGCCCGGATACTCTGACTTTGTATGAGGGCTGGAACCTGATCGCCACACCGTTTAATTTCCCAGTGCACAAGGATGCGTTGTCGTTGATCAATTCCTCCTCACCTGTCACGCTGCGTTCTTTTGAAGCAGGCTGGAACATCACCGACGTGATGATGCCGTGGCGCGGTTATGCGTTGTATGTCACGCGTTCTGAGAATGCCGGAAACCTGGCGCCGATTCGCCTGGTCATCCAGCCGCGGGCGACTGCGAGCAGGGCGAATAAAACCATGGCGGAGAGTCGTGTTTCTGCTCCACAGGAATGGCAGATTCGCATCGGTGCTCGTGCCGGTGATCTGGTCGATAACGATAATTATGCCGGCGTACGCGTGGATGCCCGGCAGGGATTCGACGCGCTGGAAATGGCGGAGCCGCCAGTGATCGGCGAGTATCTGCGAGTCGCCTTCCCGCATCCGGAATGGCAGCAGCCAGCGCGGTTGTTCAGTACCGATTTCCGCAGAGCTGATGCAGAAGAACAGACCTGGGAGTTTACGGTCAGCAGCATGCGCACGGGCACGCCGGTTACGCTGAGTTTTGATTCCCAGGGCCGGTTACCAGCCGGCGCCACGGTTTGGCTGATCGACGATGTTGCTGCGATGGCGCAAGACCTGCGCGGGAATCCGGAGTATGTCATCACGGCCAGCGAAAAACCGCTGCACAGAACCCTCAAACTCGTCGTCGGCAGCCTGGATTTTGCCCGGGATCAGGCAGGTGAAATCGATCTGCTGCCGGAGACATTCCAGGTGTTTCAGAATTATCCCAACCCGTTCAATCCTGAGACGGCGATCCGCTTCAGTCTGCCGCGGGCTGCTGAAGTCAGTGTCAGGGTCTATGATCAGCTCGGGCGCCTGGTGCGTACGCTGGTCCAGGGCTACCGTGCCCCGGGCACACAGGTCGTCATCTGGGATGGTCGCAATGATGCCGGCCAACAGGTGGCTTCCGGGGTGTATGTGTACACTGTCACCAGCGCAGGCCGGTCTTTTTCGCGCAAGATGATCATGCTGAAGTAACAGAAAGCAGATTCTGTTACCGGCACAAATCAGGAGACAGGGAGCGCTCATGCGGCCGGTAGATTTCCCTCGCACCCATGCGGATTCCTGAACAGGCTGGAAGCCAGGATCAGGGAAACCGTACCCAGGCGGCGTAGAAAATATGTTCTGCGCCGCTTTTTTTTGCCAGAAAGTTTCAGGGGAAAAACTTTTTGCTTATCCCGGTCGTCATCTTGTTATCCACTTAACTCATCTGATCGGGCCTGATGCAGAAATCGATATCTGTCATCCCGGCCAGGCGAAGCGCAGTGCCGGAATCTGGGGGATTCCGCGCATCCCATGCGGGCAAACCGGATGAGGGTTTTGGGGCTGAGTTAAGTGGGTGCACCGGCAATCGTCATTTATTTTCGTACAGCTTTTCTTGCTTTTCTTGAGATGAATGCGATATTATTTGGCGTCAATTCTACCCCCATCCTACGATTCCGGCCAGATAATAATCTTTCAGAGACACTCCACGGGGGGATATCTCAGTCCACTTTTCCAGGAGGGTGACAATGAAACTGACAAAATCAGCTCTGATCATCTTATGTGCCTGTGCCGGCCCGCTGACAGCGCAGAGTTATCTTTCGGGCACGGTCTATCGCGCTGACGGCAAAACGCCGGTCCAGGCAGATATCGTGCTCACATCTATTGACGGGCAGGCCGGTTGGAATGAACTGCAGGCAGTGAAGGCATCGCCTGACGGTACGTTTTCTCTCACTGTGGAGAAACCGGGTACGTATCGGTTGTGGGTATGCATGCCGGATCATTTTGCGAAATCCGTCCCTCTCGTCGTAAAAGAGAATGAGCGCATCAGTTTTGAGCTCACGGCTGCTCCCTACTTCTGGAAAGATTCCATCGATGCTGTTGAGGTCGTTGGCTCGTGGAATGAGTATGCCGCCAATCGGGCTGAGCCGATGCACCGCCGGGCGGATGGCACGTTTATCTATTCCCGTCCGGTCAGTGAGGATACCGTCGGTTACCAGCTCAAAGGTCTGCTGGCCATGGGCTCCCGGCCGGTAAACGGAACGCAGGCAGACTATTTCGAATACGACGGGCATGGGACATACCGTTCGATGCTGCATGTCCGCGGAGACAGCGTCCATATCGTATTTGATCCGGCGCGCTTATTTCGGGTTGCTGCGGATGCGGATGTCCCCAAAATTACATTTGACGCAGAGCACCGTAATTTGGAAGAACTCTTTGCCCTGACTCTGGCCCGTAATGAGAACATCCTCGCTACAGTCAGAGCGTATGATAAATATGTGCAGGAGCACGGTGATCCGCAGGGCTTCTCTTTCCGGGATTCGAGTTATATCGCCACACTGGAGGAAACCATTCAGCGCAGCAAGGACGAAGCAGTGCGGCAGATGGCGGCTGTTAATCTGCTCAATCAGGTCGTGAATATAGAAGATAAGCGGCGCGAGACAGTCGTTGAAATGATGGAGGTCATTCCGCCCGACTCTCCCTGGCTGGCGTTGGAGCGCGGGCAGCCGGTCATGATGATTGCGATGCTTGCCCCGGAGGAGAAGAGTGAGGGGTATTTAAAAAAGGTACTCGAGAGCAATCCGGAAAAATCAGTGCGCGGGCAAGTGGTCGCCCACTATGTAAATAGGTATGCGAAAAACGATGCTGAAAAATTCCAGCACTACTATGAAATACTGAAAAACGAATACGCCGACCTGCCCTCAGCACGGTTCACCCTGATGCGGCATAATCCCGAACGGGTTATACAGCCCGGCAAGCCTGTGCCTGATTTTGAGGTGGGGCTTATGGACAGCGAAGAAAAAGTTTCCCGCCAAAGTTTGCTGGGGAAAACATATCTGATGGATTTCTGGGCGGTCTGGTGTGGCCCGTGCGTGGCTGAGATGCCGTCCCTGCACACAGCATATGAGAAGTTTAAAGACAAAGGCCTGATCATCCTCAGTTTGTCGTTTGACCAGAAACCCGAGGATGTGCATAAATTTCGCGCCGAAAAGTGGCCGATGCCGTGGTTGCACACCTTTATCGAAGGAGGCGGCAACAGCGAACTGGCAAAAAGGTTCGAGGTCTTCGGCATCCCCAAACCGATCCTCGTTGGGCCGGATGGCACCATCCTGGCTTTGGAAGGGGAGTTGCGTGGCCAGGCGCTGGAAAAGACTCTCGCGAAGTATTTGGGGGATGTGAGTGAAAAGTGATGTGGAAAGTTATGAATTATTCCATCTGACAGGATAAAAAGGTATGACGCCGGAAATCCAGAAAAAAGTAGCAGCCTTTGTGGGAAAGCACGGTATGGAGAACCCTTTGCCTATCCACCTGCTCGATCTACACTCCGAGCTTGGCGAGCTATCCAAGGAGTTGCTGAAGTCCAGTGCCTATGGCCTGACCAGCTTCACCCCCGGCGCGCGCTGGCATGATGAGCTTGGCGATGTTCTGTTTTCCCTTATCTGTGTGGCTAACTCGACAGGAGTTGATCTGGAGCATGCCCTGGACATGGCCATGCAAAAATATGCCAGCCGCATAGCCCGCAAGGGAGACCCCGGCTCAGGGGAGTAGCACATACTCTCCGGTGTTTCAGCTAACGTGTCTGGCGCAGATAGCGACATCTGTCATCCCTGGCAGGCAAAGCGCGGTGCCGGAAACTCATCTTTCAATGGATGGTGAAACTCCAGAGCCTTGCGAAGGCTACGAGCCTTCGCAAGGCTGAGGCGCGCCGGGTCGGTGAGCCACACGGTTCGAAGCTGTCCCTGAGACCGCGCTGGGATCACGAGAAGCAGGACCCCCGAATGCGTCAGGACAGGGAGGAATTCACACCGCTCGTGCATCCTTCCATAACTGCTACTGCAAATCCCCTATGCCGGCAACAGGTTTGCTAAATCCTGTCTGGCCCAGACAAGCTGAGGGTGAGCCGAAAAATAACCATGCTGAGTTACGTGGATAATCAGACCCGGTATCTGCTCATCACCGGATCGTCTGATACCCGGAATTCGTGCTCTCGATGCGAATACCCTCATCGGTCAGCTCGATGGTCATGTTGCGGATATAGGGTATGCCCGCCTCCAGCTCAGAAAAGCGCGCTGTGACATGCACGCGTTCTCCGGCGATTTGGCTGGTGAATGTCACCTGTGCCGGCAGGCTTTTGGCCCCCATGCGATACGTGACCTGATCGCCCTCGTGCAGAAAGTCATGCAGCACGATCCCTTCTTCACTGTTGGTATAAACTCTGTGCCTGCTTTCCTGCAGCCTGGCGCCAAAGTGTTCCACATCAGGGACGAGATAATTTTTGATGCCCGCGATGAGTTCTGGCATTTTCCCGGATAATTCTTCCTGCTTTTGTCGCATGATCATGCCCTTGATCCCGCCGGGCATCGGTGCCAGCCGTTTTTCCTCGACCAGTTCGCGAACCTGTTCACCGTTTTCAGCGATATGCACGCGCATGATGCGCATGGATTTTTTTTCTCCTTTGTGGCTGATGACCGTGGTCATACGCCAGGAATAGTTTCGCAGCGCCTGTGTGCTCTGTTGCATTACCTCGGCATAGTTTCCCGTACGCGCATTTTGTGCGGCAGCCGGAATGCCGGTCGGTATCAGCAGCAGGCCGGCAAGCAGAGAGCTCGCCAGAGACCGGAGAATTCTTTGTGAAATCATGGGGGCTCCTTTGTGGTGTCTGTCCTGTGAAGTCATTGCATGCTGTTTTCTCCGGCAAGAAAATAGCACTTCCGCGACCAATGCCAAGTCAAATCAGGGCGGCCGAAAGCAGCCCTGCCTGTCGCATGAATTTTACAAGACCCTGCGCACAATTTCGTGACATGTATTGAGACCCGGAGCGAGAACCACGACCGTCCCGGACGCTGTATCGCAGCCCTTGCCTTTTGTTCATGGTTTCAGCATATTCCTGCTTCTGCTGCACATCGTTCATGCAAAAAGGAATCGTACCATGACTGTCAGAAAAGCCTTCATTCTACTCGCTATTATCGTGCCTGCTGTCATCGTCTGGCTCGCCAGTTTCTGGCCATGGCTGATGTGGTTGCTGGTCGTCGTCGCACCGTTGATTGTGCTTGGTGTTTTCGATATGCTGCAAAAGAAGCATACCATCCTGCGATTATACCCCATCATCGGACATCTGCGCTTTGTGTTCGAAGAAATCCGTCCCGAGATACAGCAGTACTTCGTGGAATCCAATATCGATGGCCGGCCTGTGAATCGGGAATTTCGTGATCTGGTTTATCAACGGGCCAAAGGTGAGCTGGATACGCGTCCGTTCGGCACCCAGTTCGATGTGTATCGCAATGGCTATGAGTGGGTCAATCATTCCATCGCACCGAAGCAGGTGAAGGAGCACGATCCGCGTATCATTTTTGGCGAGGGAAAGTGCGCACAACCTTATGCCGCTTCACCGCTGAATATCTCGGCGATGAGTTTTGGTTCGTTGAGTCGCAACGCGATTCTGGCTTTGAATAAAGGGGCGAAAATGGGCGGGTTTGCCCACAATACCGGCGAAGGTGGGATCAGCCCGTACCACCTGAAATACGGAGCTGATCTCGTCTGGCAGATCGGCACCGGATATTTTGGCTGCCGCGATGATGAAGGCAATTTTGATCCGGCACTTTTTGAAGAAAAAGCCCAGTTGCCGCAGGTCAGGATGGTGGAGGTCAAACTATCACAGGGTGCAAAGCCAGCACATGGCGGCATCCTGCCTGCAGCGAAATTGACGCCGGAGATAGCGGATATCCGCCGCGTGCCCCTGGGACAGGATGTCGTCTCGCCCGCGTCGCACACAGCCTTTGATTCGCCCACCGGTCTGTTGCAATTCCTCGCCCGCCTGCGTGAGCTGTCCGGCGGGAAACCGGTTGGTTTCAAACTGTGTGTTGGCGAAAAAAAGGATTTTCTGGCGATCTGCAAGGCCATGCTCGCAACCGGACTGACGCCGGATTTCATCACGGTGGACGGTGGCGAGGGCGGCACGGGCGCAGCACCCATCGAGCTGACCAACTCGGTCGGCATGCCGCTGCGCGATGCGCTGGTCTTTGTGCACAGCGCGCTCATCGGAATCGGGCTGCGGCAGAAAATCCGCATCATCGCCTCGGGTAAGGCGGTTTCGGCTTTCCACGTCCTGCGTCTGCTCGCCCTCGGTGCAGATACGGTCAACTCCGCCCGCGCCATGATGTTTGCTCTCGGCTGCATTCAGGCACGAAAATGCAACAGCGGCCTGTGCCCGACGGGTATTGCGACCCAGGACAAAACACGCTCCAAAGCCCTGCACGTCGATGACAAAGCCAGGCGTGTCGCCAATTATCACGCTGCCATGATCAAATATCTGATGGAATTATGCGCTGCCGCCGGGCTGGAACGGCTGGAAGATTTGCGCCCAACGCATATCAACCGCCGAGTCAACGGTACGGATATCCGTAATTACAGCCAGCTCTATCCTACCATCGCACCCGGCTGTCTGCTCGTGGAAAAGGATATTCCCCGGGACTGGCAAGATGCCTGGCATACGGCACGCGTGGACCGCTGGTGAATGGCTCCGGCTATGGCCGACTGGAATGCGGCGCACAGAAAAAGAGAATGAGATTTCTATTGAACCGCTGAAAGGGGTTTGTGTTTTGAGTGCAGAAAAAACATGCCGGAGTTTTTCAGCTCAGGAGAACTTTTTCAACGCCTGCTCCAGATGGGGGTGGATGGTGTTGCGGAGTGTTGCGTTGGCGTAACCGATCCAGGTGACCGGGGTTTGTGTGTCGAGAGGGCAGGAGATGGGTTCCCCGGCTTCATCGCAGATGATTACTCCCGCTTCGCGGGCGATCAGCTCGGTGCAGATGTCGTACGGATGACAGCACAGCCTGTTGTCCTGCCGCAGAAGGGGACGCAGATCAGCGACGAACCGGTCCATGCCCATGACAAGACCGTAAATTTGTCCCCCGGTACTGATGTACTGATCCTCAAAACAAAGCGCCCGTTCTGAAATGGCTTTTCCCAAAACAGCCGCGAGAACCGTGTCTTCCATCTCAGAGAGCGCTGTGTGGCCGCCGGTGAAAAAGCGCACGAACGTGGCAAAACCATGGTCGATCGTTTTTGCCTGCGAAGGCCGGGCGGCCAGCTCGTTTTCCTCGCCTGTCAACCTGTTGTACCGTCTCCCCTGTATCCCTTGTCCGCGCAAAGCCCAGAGCTGATCGCTCAGGTGTTGTTTTACAAGCGGAATTTCCGTTTGCACGGCGAGAAAAATATCCTGAAGCCTCGGTTCCTGCCCCCGGTTTTCTGCCACACCCGTGAGAATCCACGCACTGCGCTTTTGATACATCAGTCCGCGCGTGCCGTCGATAGGGTCGATGATGATGCGCCAGCGTGCATCCTGCTCGCGGATTCCTGCCGGTAGAACAGTGCTGCCCTGCGCCAGCCCTTCGCAGGTTACGATGACCGGTACATGGGCTGCTATTTCGCGTTCGATAAATTCGAGGATAGCCTGCTCGCCAATGCGGTCGATGGCATATAGTGTGTCGTCGCGGTGCTGTTCGGAGACGCGGGCGAGGGTTGTGCCGGCCTGCTCTTCGCAGGCGTTGACGACGCGATCGCGGATGTGCTGATGCAGGCGGCGGAGGCTGAGCAGGAGCTGGTTAGTGTTCATGACAAGCGCTCGAAAGACTGGCGATGCAGTGTATGCGCAGGCGCCTGGCTGTTGTTCCAGGTGGGTGCATCCAGTTTGATCCAGTTGGCGGTCCACTTGATCAACTGTCCGAGGGACACATCAGGATAGCCGAACAGCCGGTTGCACAGAGTCGTGTCGCAGAGCTGTGCCTGTTCGTTTTCGATGCCTTCAAAAATCGGCGTTGTTCGGAAATGGCGGGCAAAAACCATCGCCAGCTTGCGGACGGAAACCGTCTCCGGCCCGCTGACGTTGATTACCGGCGGTGGTGTTTTGGCATATTCAAAAGCGCGCAAGGCGATGCTGTTGACGTCTCCCTGCCAGATCAGGTTGAGGTGGCTGTGGCTGAGATCGATGGGCTCCTGCAGGCTGACTTTCCGCGCAATCTCCAACAACATGCCATAGCGGAGCTCCACAGCATGAGCGAGGCGCAGAATCACGCCGCGGATGTCCAGTTTGCCGCAAAAAAAGTCGAAGATACGCTCGCGGGCCAGGGCTGACTGGGCATATTCTCCAACCGGCCCCACAGGGTCGGTTTCACTGCTGCCGCCAAGGCGGATATCTGCCGGCGGATACACATGGCCCGTGGAAAAGAGTACGATGCGGGACTGTACGAATTTATGCACGACGATACCGGGCAAAAAGCTGTTCACTGCCCAGGTTTTGGGCATCTGGCCGGGGTGTTCAGGGCGCATGCCGACCATGTAGATGACATTCTCGACCGCGGGCAGCTTTTGAATCGCGACGCCGTCGAGCAGATCGCAGGTGATCATTTCGATACCGGCACGCGCCAGCTCGTTGCGATTGCGCGGATTGGTAAAACGGGAAACGCAGATGATGCGTTTGGTGAGTCCTGCCTTGCGGATGGCATTCTGTGCCAGCAGCGCGAGGGAAACACCCATGCGGCCGCCTGCACCGAGAATCATGATATCGCCCTGCAGGCGTTGCATGGCCTCGATGACTGCGCCGGATGGCGTGGTCAGAACTTCGTCGAGTACTGTCGTATTGTTGATTAAGCCACTATACTGCACCCCGCCCTCGTCTCTCCATTGGTGAATATGATGAGATCGTGTCCGATTGCTCCCCGGTAGGATTATCAGGATATACCCCGTACTGCTCCTGACGCGGAAAATAGCGAACGTGTGGGGCAAAGTCAAGCTGCAGCACACGGGCTGGCGCCCGGTGTGCCGGGACCGGCGTGGGCAGGTGTGCTCAGTATTTCACCGAACAGCCGTAAGGACGCGTGCTTTGAACCGGCAGCGGTTTGCCGGCAAGGGCGGCTTCGAGCACCAGTGAGACGTAATTTTTCGCTTTGGGGATATCAGAGATTTTTGCCGAGCGGATGTCATCGATACCACCGGCATAGACCAGCACACCCTTCGGGTCGATGAGGTACATGTGCGGA
>WFTM01000106.1 GCA_015485525.1 Candidatus Zhuqueibacterota bacterium
CAGCGGTCCATTCATCAGCTATTCAGATGGGAGGGATCAAAAAACTTCGATTTTGAAGTATTTTTGCGGATATTTTTTCATATCCTTGATGATCATATTCAGTTCATCGAGCAGGCTGTCGAGGCGGGTATAGACGCGGTCATCATTGAGAAGCCGGCCGGCCGTACCTTTTGTGCTGTTGAGCGCAGCCATGGCAGAATCCGCTCTCTGACTCGCAGAGGCCAGGCTGGCATACAGGGTAGAATCGGTGACGAACTTGCCGAGTGAGCCTTGTCCGGAACGCACGTGGGTAACCAGGCTATCGAGATCACTCATCAGTTTCACCAGATGATCATAAGCCTGCGGCTCGTTGATAAATTTACCGAGAGAACCCGTCTTTTTATTCATGGACTGTGTCAGGTCTGCCAGGCTGGATGATGCCCGAGCCAGGTCTGCGCCCATCAGCGAATCATTGACGAGGCGCCCGAGAGTCCCCTGGCCGGCGTTGATCTTGGCCAGTACCTGATCGAGAGAAGAGATGATTTTCGGCAGCGTATTGAGCATTTCCTCTGCTTTAGGCAAGATGGCTTCAAAATCAAACGGGACTTCGGTCGGGATAAAATCACCATCCTGCAGCACACGCTCGTTGGCAGTTCCCAGGCTGATTTCGATGTATTTATCGCCGAGAATCCCCAATGTCCGAATGCGTGCGACACTGCTCTCCGTAACCCAGTGCTGGTATTTTTTTTCGACAAAAAGAGACATACGCACGCCATACTCTCCGGCACGCTCCTCGAATTCAAAATCTCCCACCGTACCGGCTTTGATACCGGAAACCGTGATAAAAGCCCCGGGGTTCAGGCTGAGGACGTTGGGCACATAGGTATAAAGGGTAAACTTACTGCTGAATTTCTTGGTATTGGTACCAACGATCAAAATGATAAAAACAAGAATTGCTATCCCTGTAGCGATAAAAACACCAACCCTGACATCGCGCCAGGTCAGGTCTTTTCTTGTAGCCATAATCTATCCTTACCTTACGAATTGCTGAATATACGGGTCTTCCGAGAGCATCAATTGGTCTGCATGGCCTTCGAACACCATCTTGCCGTCTTTCATCATCACCAGGCGGTTAGCGATGGCGAAGGCGTCCTGCATGATATGCGTCACCACGATCGAGGTGATGTTTTTTTCCTCGCGCAACTGATTGATGAGGTCGTTGATACGCCGTGCCACGATAGGATCGAGACCGGTGGTCGGCTCATCGTAGAGGATGATCTCCGGTTTGGTCACCACGGCACGGGCAATAGCGATGCGTTTCTTCTGCCCACCGGAAAGCTCCGAGGGCCGCACATCCATAAAATTCTCCATGTGCACATAGGCCAGGGTCTGACGAACGGTCTCTTTTAACTCATGTTCATCGACCTTCGGATTGTACTCTTTTATCGGGTAGGCGACATTTTCGGCCACGGTCAGGGAATCAAACAGCGCGCCGCCCTGGAAGACAAATCCGAGAGATTTGCGTACAGGCCGTAGCTGCTTTTCCGAAAGCTGGGTGATATCCTGGCCCAGAACGCATATTCTTCCCCGCGTCGGCCGTATCAGGCCCATGATCAAACGCAGCAACGTACTCTTACCGGCGCCACTACCGCCGAGGATGACCAGAGTTTCACCTCGATAAACATCCAGAGAGAGATCGTCGAGAATCATATCGTCGCCATACGTAAACGATACATTTTCAACGCTGATGACCTCTTCCTGCGGGAATCCGTTTTTTTCCATATTTATTCTACCCCGTTTTCTTCACAGTTCGCTTCGGACGGACAAGCGTTACTTTGTGCATAAATCGGGATGGAGCATTCTGGTTATGCATAGAAGATCAGAATACTTTTTGTAATGAGAAAATCGATAAACAACACGGCCAGCGAACAGGCTACAACTGCTCGTGTTGCTGAACGCCCAACGCCCTCAGCCCCTCCATAGGTAGAGATGCCGTAGTAGCAACTGATGCTGCCGATGGTCGCTCCAAAGAAAAATGGCTTGACCAGTCCGATGAGCAAATCCTTGAAATACAACCCGTCGAGAGCGGAAATCCAGTAATGCGTGCCGTCGGTCTGCAGCCAGAACACCGCGCTGACGTACCCGCCGAGAATGGCGATGGCATCGGCCATGGCGGCCAGAGGAATAAATGTGATGATCATTGCAGCGATGCGCGGTACGATCAATCGTGCGATCGGGTCTGTGCCCATGGCACGCATGGCATCGAGCTGCTCAGTGATCTGCATACTGCCAATCTCTGCCGCAACGCGCGCACCGACACGACCAGCGAGCATGAGCCCGGTTATCATCGGTCCGATTTCCCGAATCGTCGAGATCGATATGATCCGGCCCATCAGCAGTTTTGCCCCGAAAAGCTCCAGCTTTTTCCCCCATTCAAGGGACAAAACGAGGCCGATAAAAAGGGATGCTGTCATGACCAGAAGAATGGATGAGGAGCCTAAATAGGCCATCTGGTCGAGGGTTTCACGGTAATGTTTGATAAAAGCCGGAAAATTCCGAAAAGATGCGGCGAGCATTCGTGAAAACTGTTCTATGTGATAGAACACACGCTTTGGTTTCTGCATGAATTCCAACGGTTCCTCCAGGCGCTCCAGTACGAGATGCCCCAGATATCTGCGCAACACTCATCTGTCGTCATTTATTCAAAAAAGATCACCGCGCAGCCCGGTGATATCATCATCACTGCTGTTCCGTCAATCGGCATGCCGGCCTCCTGCTTCCCTGAGCGGGAGAGGGTGATTGACAAGATACTGCATTCCTGAGTGGCTCGGCTGACCGGAATACAGTCGCTTTAAGCAAGAGGAAATTATAAGAATAAATAATCTAAAAGTCAATTAACCTGAGAAATTCATGACTTTTTTGAAAACAATCCGGGTTATCCATTTTCCCCAGCTATTTGGGCCTGATGCAGAGATCGATGTCCGGCGTTCCGGCCGGGGAGTGGTGCGGTGTAACGGAATCCCATCGGTAAGGGTGCGGACTGTCGGGGCAGGTGGTATTTCGTTTCGCTTGTGTACTGCCGCGGGAGCGGCAACTGAGGCGTCACACCGCAGGAGCGGTGTGACGAGAGGGAGGCAGAGTGGTGCGGCGTAACGGAATCCCATCGGTAAGGATGCGGACTGTCGGGGCAGGTAATAATTCGTTTCGCTTGTGTGCGGCCGCTGGAGCGGCAACTGGGGTGTCACACCGCAGGAGCGGTGTGACGAGAGGGAGGTCCGAGGCCGTACTGGTAACTCTGAATAACAACAAGCAATTACCTTGTAATTTAATCATTTAGTTGTTATTTTTATGCTTTGCCTGTGCTGGCCATGAATCGAATGAAGGGAAGGGATGCCATGATCCTGTGCCGTGTCGTCGGCGATGTGGTTTCGACGATAAAAAACGCCCATCTTCGGGGAAGAAAGCTGTTGCTCGTACAGCCGGTGGAGCTGGACACAGAGACTCCGAGAGGAGACGAACTCATCGCTGTCGATCATGCTCAGGCTGGAGAGGGTGACCTCGTGCTGGTAAACAAAGAAGGCGGCGGTGCCAGAATGCTGCTCGATGATAAAAAAATTCCTGTTCAGGCCGTCATCGTCGCGGTGGTTGATGATCTCGATATAATGGATGAAGAAAAATGAATTTCGATGACATTTTAGACAAGCGCATTCAGGAAGAACGAAACCGGACCATGCCGAAATGCAACTGGTGCTGGAGCTGTTCGGAATGCCATACAGCCCTTGTCGAACACATGGTGGACGAGGGCGCTCAACGTATTGGTACCGGTCCGGAGATCGCGCGCCCGAGCGGCAGTGGTCTCTCCCACTTTATCGACCATACACTGCTGAAACCCGATGCCACACGAGCACAGATCGTCGAGCTGTGCCAGGAAGCGCGCGAATATAACTTTGCTTCGGTCTGTGTCAACCCGACATGGGTGCCTGAAGTTGTCGGGCTGCTCAAGGGCAGCGAGGTGCTGGCATGTACAGTCATCGGTTTTCCCCTCGGGGCGAGCACGACAGCCACAAAAGCAGCGGAAACGCGGGAAGCCGTTGCAACGGGTGCACAGGAAATAGACATGGTCATCAATATCGGCCGGTTGAAATCCGGCGAATACGACGCTGTGCGTGATGACATCGCTGCCGTGGTGCAGGCGGCGGCTCCCGCCAGGGTCAAGGTGATCATCGAAACCTGCTATCTCAGTGACGAGGAAAAAATCAAAGCTTGTATCCTTTCCATGGAGGCCAGGGCGCACTTTGTCAAAACCAGCACAGGGTTTGGCTCTGGCGGTGCCACTCCGGATGACGTTGCCCTGATGCGGCGCGTGGTCGGTCCGACCATGGGTGTCAAGGCTTCCGGCGGGATCCGCGGATATGACACCGCCCGCGCCATGATCGAAGCCGGTGCCTCACGTCTTGGAGCCAGCGCCAGCGTGGCCATCGTTACCGGAGACGGCAAAAAGAGTGGTGAGGGCTACTGAAACCGCCGTCACGGCCTTTTTACAGCTTTGCCCGCGACAAGATGCCCGCAGGTTTTCCGGCGGGCATTTCTCTTTTATCCAGAAAACACACGGAGGCATTTTGACTGCACTGGAAATCATCACCCGAAAACGGGATGGCAACAAACTCAGCGAACAGGAGCTGGATTTTCTCATCTCCGGCTACGTCCGCGGCGATATACCGGACTATCAGCTATCAGCTTTTCTTATGGCCGTATTCTATCGCGGCATGGATTTCGAAGAAACGGCGGTTTTTACGCGCCTGATGCGCGATTCCGGTATCGTGCTCAATCATGACGATATTGCCGGCCCCAAAGTGGACAAACACAGCACCGGTGGCGTCGGGGACAAAGTTTCTCTGGTACTCGGCCCGCTGGTAGCCGCCTGTGGTGTCATCAACCCGATGATCTCGGGACGCAGCCTGGCACACACCGGCGGCACCCTGGACAAACTCGAAGCCATCCCCGGGTTCACAACCCAGCTCGACATCGCTACGTTCAAACAGCATCTGCGAAAGCTCGGTGTTTGCCTGATCGGCCAGACGCCGGATATCTGCCCGGCAGACAAAAAGCTCTATGCCCTGCGCGATGCCACCGCCACAGTTGACAGCCTGCCCCTGATCTGCGGCAGCATCCTGAGCAAGAAACTCGCAGAAGGCCTGGATGCGCTGGTGCTGGACGTCAAGTGTGGCAGCGGGGCTATTTTTTCAGACCCGGCCTGGTCAGAGAAGCTGGCCAAAGCGCTGGTCAGCACAGCAGCGGAGTTTGGTCTCACCACTGTGGCCGTGCTGACGCAGATGGAGCAGCCCCTTGGCAGAGCCATCGGCAACTGGCTGGAAACCCGCGAAGCCCTGGACATGCTGCACGGCAAACCCGTTCCGCAAGATTTTTACGAAGTCACGATCGTTCTGAGCGCCATGATGGTCTGGCTCGGCTCGCTGAGCCCGGATTTTGCAGGAGCGCGCGCACTCGTCGAGGAAAAGCTTGCTTCCGGCGCAGCCCTGCAGCGTTTCCGCCAGGTTGTTGAAGCGCAGGGGGGTGATGTCACTCTGGTGGACGAGCCGGAGAACTACCCGAAACCGAAATACCGGCAGGTTATCACGGCAGAACAGGACGGCTGGCTGCAACGAGCTGATGCACGTACACTCGGGCAGGTAAGCATGCTGCTAGGAGCCGGACGGCTGACGAAAGAAAGTGATGTCGATCCCCTGGCCGGCATCATCCTGCACAAAAAGGTAGGTAACACCGTAGCCAACGGAGACCTGCTCGCTGAACTCCACTCCGATCGCGTCCCTATTCCGGAAGAACTGGTGCGCAGGGCCAAAACAGCATTTGCCGTCAGCCCTGAAAAGGTCGCTCTGCTGCCAACAATTTTAGCCACTGTGGACCGTACAGGGCGCCACGACTGGCAGGCAGGTTCTGAATAACAGGCTATATTCAACGGTCAGGGGATGTACATTTTCCAGGTTGTTTGATTTCTCTGGACAGTCAGAAGTACATACGCTATATTTTCTTTCCGCCGTGGCTCTCCCATCCAATCCATCATTATCCGGGACGGCTTTTCTGCCGGCCCGGAGCCGGGGCGGCATGCACGTCTTTTTTCAATTCATGAATTTTACACGTTATTATAGTGGAGGTCAGTGAGATGCTGAAAGGAATTTTCGGATTTATCCTCGCCGGTACGATTGCTCTGTCTGCAGGCTGCAAACAGGAAGTGGAAGAAGTCGTCTCAGGGCCGCAGGTTGAGCATGCAATCGTTGTACTGAATGCAACAGAGGGCAACACAGTCTCTGGTGTGGTGGAATTTCGCCAAACCGAGAGCGGAGTGCGAGTCTCCGGTGAGATCAACGGTCTGCCGGCTGGCGAGCATGGTTTCCACGTACACCAGTACGGCGACTGCAGCGGCAGCGACGGTAAGACCGCCGGCGGCCATTTTAATCCCGAAGGCATGGAACACGGTGGCCCTGCTGCCGAGAAACGCCATATCGGTGATCTCGGCAATATCACCGCAGACGAAGCCGGTATCGCCAAAATCGATTTCGTCGATAAAAAACTGAGCTTGAACGGTCCGAACTCGATTATCGGCCGCGGAGTCATCGTGCATGCGAAGGCTGACGACATGACCTCCCAGCCAACAGGCGCAGCAGGTGCCCGCCTCGCATGCGGCGTGATCGGCATCGCCAAGTAAGAGATAAAAAACATGGCCTCGCTTTTTACCGCCATGGTTTCGTTCCGAGGGCTGCCCCGCGGGGTGGCCCTTTCTCTATCCTCCACCACAGCATAAGTTGTACTCATGGTTAAATCTGCATCACGGTTTGCTGCATGCCTCTTCGTTCTCGCCCTTTTTCCTGCTCTGCCTGCCCTGAGGGCGACAGTAACGGAAGATTCGCTTGCGGCCGGGATTAGATATTTCGAAAACGGCGCTCTCGACAGTGCGACGACGTTCTTTGAAAACCGTTTGCGTCTGCAGCCGGAAGATGCGCAGGCACATTATTTTCTCGGCAGAATTTCTTTCGCTAAAAACGAGCTCGATGCAGCAGAAAAACATCTGTTGCACGCCATCCGGCTTGAACCCGGGGATTCACGCTTCCACACCTGGCTTGGCACTGTGTATGGTAACAAAATCAACAGTGCCGGTTTCTTCAGCAAGTACGGCATAGCAAAGAAGATCAAATTCCATTTCAGCCGTGCCGTCGAACTGGATGCGGATAACCTGGAAGCACGGGAAGGCCTGATCCTGTTTCTCATGAGGGCACCAGCCATCGTTGGCGGCAGTATCGACAAGGCGAAAGAACACGCACGCGTTCTGAAAAGCATAGACCTGCTGCGCGGCTCCCTGAGCATGGCGCGCATCTATGAAAAAGAAAAAAAATGGCCGCAGGCCGAGGCAGAGTACGCAGCCGCCGTTAAAGAGCTGCCGCACGACGACAAAGCGCGCCTGCAATTGGGCTATTTTTATCAGCGCCAGAAAAAATATGCACAGGCATTTGCCATCTTTGAAGATATGCTCGCCGACAGCCTCAACTC
>WFTM01000107.1 GCA_015485525.1 Candidatus Zhuqueibacterota bacterium
CTCGCTGATTTGGCGGGGAGAAGCCTGCTGGCTGTCCCGGCCCCAATTCGGTCTGGTGATATCACCATGGCACCAGCTCTTTACTTTGCACCAAAGAGAGGAAGACGTATGGGGAAGTATTTCCAGTCCAACGAGGCAGCAAAGAGCCACTTTGAAGCCTATTTTAACCGGCTTGTAAACGATTCTGAGATGCGCAACAGTATTCTTGCAAGCCAGCTCAGCTTCAGTTTTATTCTTTCTGGTTCCGGCAGTGAGATCGGCCTGCGTGTGCAAAACGGAGAACTGGCCCTGAGCCATGGGGCGTCCAATGATGAAAACGATGTGCGGGTCACTCTGAAAGCCGATTTGCTGCATCAGTTGCTGTTAGGCAAGCTGCGTTTGATGCCGGCGATCATGGCCCGTCAGATCACGGCACGCGGGCAGATGGACAAGCAGAGGGAGTTGGGTGCACTGTTGTTTTCCGGCAGAGAGTTCTATCAGAAATTTCTGCAGGAAACCAATAAAACCGACATGATGGGATAGATGAAAACGGCACATTCGGATATCGTCATTGCGTTGACGACTACGGACTCACGCGAAAGCGCGCAAAAAATCGCTGCTTTCCTGGTGCAGGAACACGTCGTTGCCTGCGTCAATATCATTCCCGGCATCAGCTCGGTCTATTACTGGCAGGGGAAAATAGTCAGCGACGATGAGCACCTGCTGGTAATAAAGACGACCCGCGCCCGCGCTGAGACGATCAAATCCCGCCTGTCTGAAATACACCATTATCAGGTGCCGGAGCTGGTTATCCTGCCCGTCATCGATGGCCTGCCTGATTATCTCAACTGGGTGGAAGAAACCGTTGCCATCCATAAGCCAGAAACGGCAACGGACTGATGAGCTCGGACATGGCCGGACGGATACAGCGATGCAGTTGACAATTCTGGGATCAGGAACCTGCGCGGCCGTTGTTCGACGCTCGATGGCAGCGTATCATCTGCGTATTGGCGGGTACGATATTCTGCTCGATATCGGTGACGGCGCCATGCGCCGTATGCTGGAAGCCGGCCTGGCCTACCGCGATATCTCCGCTATTTTTATCAGCCATTTCCATATTGACCACATCGCCGATCTGGTCTCTTTCCTCTGGGCAAGCACTTACACGACGCAATTCGACCGCACCGATCCGCTGGATATTTTTGGCCCCACCGGTTTGAAAAAATGGTACACTGGCCTGGCTGCTGTGCATGGCGAGTGGCTGCTGGAAACCAGGTTCCCTGTTCGGTTGCATGAGATTGGTGAGCAGAGCATAACCTGCGCCGGGGCACGTGTGACGACCCTGCCGATGCAGCACAGCGTTCCAGTCAATGGGTACCGCTTCGAACACGCAGGACGTAGTTTAGTCTATAGCGGCGATACCGGCCCGTGCGAAAATCTCATTGAGCTGTCCCGGTCTGCCGATGTTTTGCTCATCGAGTGTGCCTTTCCCAATGAAAAGCAAGCGCTGGACTACCACATGCGCCCGCAGGATGTCGGCAGGGTGGCGGAAGAAGCAGGGGTTAAAAAGGTCATCCTGACACACATGTACCCAGAGTGTGAGGGGGTCGATCTCATCGCTCAGTGTCGGAGCACAGGGATGGCAGTGATAGAAATTGCCGAGGACCTCGAACGTTTTGTGATTTGACCGGTATAATGATATTGTGTTTGAAAAATCAGCAAGCGGGGTAAACTATCCCGGAAAATCATAAACGACAAATTCATGCATTCGGTAAACCCTGCTTGCGCGAAGCATCCATGTATCTTTAAATTCAGAGCTAAACAGAAAAAGCGTCAGGGTATCCAGCTAACTCAGCACGGTAGCATCTTTTCAACCAGACCGCGTAACAACAGCACATGCCTGCCCCAGAACCGTCATTCTGGTTTCCCCGCAGGGGAAGACCGGAATCTCCCTGACTCAGGCACGTGCCCGAAAAGATGAGACCCCGGCACTGCGCTTCGCCTGGCCGGGATGACAGATATCGGTATCTGCATCAGGCCCGATTAGCTGAGTTAAGTTGATAACCAGGGAAAAAGCGACACGAATCGTTTACCCGCTTGATTCATCAGGGAGCGTTCTGCGAATGGAAAGCGGGACATCGACCACATATAAAATGAAGAATTTTTTTAAACGCCACTGGCTGTTGGCTTCGCTTCTCATCTCGCTGTTGTTACATGGCGTCTTCTTTGTATCATCAGGCGTGTATTTCTATCTCCAGAATCTGCTGCTCAGCACTGTTCCGGAACAGCAAGCGCTTGCACAGCAGCCGGAACAGCGCTCACCTCTCGAGTTTACCTTCGTAGAAACCCCGAACCAGATCACCAACCCTGTTCCGACAGATAAACCGAAGTATATTTCCGACAAATCGGCCGCAGCGCAGGACCAGGCGACAGACAAGAGCCTGCCTGTGGGTGAGGCCTTTTCCGATGGCCTTGCCAGCTTTGCTCAGCTTGCGGAAAAGCCCGGTGGTGTGGAGCAGGCTGAAGCAGAGCATGAACGGGATGGCAAGACAGCAGGCAGCAAGGAAAAACCGGAGAAGACCGAGACACCGCTGTTCAAACGTCCGAAGCCGGCCAATAATTTCAGCCGGGAGTTGCTCACCGGTGGCCGAAGGCAAAAACAGCAGCAAACCGGCTATCAGGGAGAATTGGAGCGCGAGGCCATGCGCAATTTGGCCTCGCGGGCGATTAATTCCGGTGCCTTTTCATTGAGCACTTATGATTGGGATTTTGCGCCTTACCTGCTTAAATTGAAAAGAACGATAGAAAGAAAAAACAATCCGCCGGCGGCTTTTCGTAACCTCGGGCTGATCGATGGCAAGACCTCGCTGGTCTTCCGCATCATGCCGGATGGCAGCCTTGAAGGGCTGAAAGTGCTGGATACTGTCGGCCACGAGAGTCTGATGACGACAGCCGTTTACGCGGTCAGGGCATCGGCGCCTTTTGCGCCGCTTCCTGAAAATTTTCCGGAAGACTACCTCGAAGTCCGGGTCCGGTTTGAATATCTTATCAATCGCTGAGGATCGTGAATGGAATCAATGCAAATCGTCTGGGAGTTTCTCGTCAAGGGTGGCATCACTATGATCCCGCTCGGGCTGTGTTC
>WFTM01000108.1 GCA_015485525.1 Candidatus Zhuqueibacterota bacterium
CTCTTCCCATTCCGAACAGAGAAGTTAAGCCCTCCAGCGCCGATGGTACTGCCCCGGAGACGGGGTGGGAGAGTAGGTCGCTGCCGGAAATAATTTGATAGACAACATAAGGCTCCCCCACGGGAGCCTTTGTTGTTTGTACCCCTGCCTGTGAATTGCCTCCCCCACTGTGTGCCGGCCCCCTCAGGACGGTAAGAAAAGATGGGCCGCCCCAGCTGTTGTCTTCCCCGAAAAGATATTTCTTGTGAGCCTGTGGACACGGACGATCTTCATTGCTTTTGTGAAACCATTGTCTTATTTTAGCCATCAATTCGATGTCATTCGGGCTGGGACGGCCAAGGATATTTATGCGCATCACCCTGCCTACCGTTGCCTGCCATCAATACATAGCACGGATGTACCATGTGTCCCGAACTTTTTCATATCGGCCCCTTCCCCATACGCAGCTTCGGCCTGATGGCCATGCTTGGCTTTCTTATCCCCATGTTTATCATGCGCAAGGAATTTGCAAGGCGCAGCATCGATCCGGAGCTGGCAAATAATATCATCACAGGCGCCATCATCGGTGGTTTCCTAGGTGCACGTTTATATTTTATCATAGAACACTGGAACGACTTTCTTCTCCGACCATGGGACTATATTTTTTCCGGTGCCGGTCTTGCCTGGTATGGCGGTTTTATCGGCGGGACGCTGGCCGTCTTTCTGGTTATTCGCATGAGTGGTGCTTCTGCCATGCGTGTTGTTGATGTTGTCGCTCCTCTGCTCATACTCGGTTATGCCATCGGACGTATCGGCTGCCAGCTCGCCGGGGATGGCGATTACGGCCCGCCTTCAGACTTACCCTGGGCCATGGCATATCCCAATGGCGTTATTCCTACTGATGTTCGGGTTCATCCAACTCCGATCTACGACACGCTGTTATCTCTCGCTCTCTTCGCACTGCTGTGGAAAAACAGGGTGCGTTATCCCGTACCCGGAACCATGTTCGGCCTCTCTCTCATTGCGTTGGGGATAGAGCGTTTCATCACGGAATTTTTCCGGACTTTGCCTAAAATCGCCTTTGGGTGGATGACGATGGCACAGATCATCAGCATCGGGCTCATACTGGCCGGAATTGTCATCATTTACCAGGTCACAAGCCGGGCGGCGTCCGGAGGCATGCAAAACGATGCCATTGGCACGGAAACCCGAATAATCAGTGATGTGAAAAAGAAAAAGAGAAAGTAGGCACGGCCCCGGCGAAAAACCCTCCGGAAATTATATATTGAATTTCACATGTACCAGCCCATCCGTCGGGAAAAAATCCAGGGCATTACAACACAAACCGGAATTGTTCACGCATTTATCGCTCGGTGCAGGGAAAGTCGGGATAGCAAAAAAATGTTCGATGAAATACGTTCTTATAACTTCTTAATGAAATAAATTCGAGTTGGATTTTGCAAAACTTGTGAATCTTTCAGGCTAAAGGTTGATGGAGAAGATTATGGCAGAATTTATAATAGCTTTTATGCTCATTGCGGCCGTCACCGCATACATTGCCTATCCATTTTACCAGGCGAATGTGCAACATATTTCCTTTGAGCTGAATCACCGGGCCGAAGACCTCGAAGCACGAAAAACAGAAATTTACTCTGCAATTAAAGATATCGAGTTTGATTATGAGATGGGTAAATTATCTGAAGAAGACTTTCTTGCCCTGCGGGAAAAATACAAGGCAGAGGCCATTTCTGTTCTACGCGAGCTCGACCATCAAAGCCAGGCGAAAAATAAAAAACAACGTCATCATAAAGCACTCAAAGGTCAGCAGCGCTTCTGCACACAGTGCGGAAACGCGTTGCATGTGAAGGATAAATTCTGTTCAAATTGCGGGACTAAAGTGAAAAGCTGATTCTCACCCGAAACAGAGTTGTTCCTGAGCCATGATCGACGTTCGCAACCTGACCAAATCCTTCGGTAATCTCTACGCCCTGCGCGGCTTGAATCTCACCGTGAGCAGGGGCACCTGCCTGACTGTTTTCGGCCCCAACGGCGCCGGAAAGTCGACCTTCATCCGCATCCTCGCCACATTGTCCAAACCTACCCAGGGAGAAATCCGCATAGAAGGCAAAGATATCTTTACCAACGCAGAGCAGTATCGCAATCGTCTCGGAGTGATTGCGCATGCCACCTATCTGTACGACGAACTGACCGCGCGGGAAAATCTCGTGTTTTACAGCAAGCTCTACGGCATCCCGGATCGCGATGCAACTGTGAACCGTCTGCTGGATGAAGTCGGCCTGGGCAAACGTGGCAATGACCGCGTGCGGACATTCTCTCGTGGTATGCAACAGCGCCTGTCCATCGCCCGAGCCATGCTGCACAATCCGGACATCTTGCTGCTCGACGAGCCTTACACGGGCCTCGATCAGCACGCTTCCGAACTGCTCACAGGCTGGATAATGAAATTGCGCAGTGATAAGCGGACGATCATTCTCATCACGCACGACCTTGCACAGGGTCTGGAAGTGGCAGACGAAGTGGCTATTTTTCTGCGTGGCAGGGTGGCCCACAGTGCTGCTGCGAGCAATTTTTCAAATAAGGAATTCCAGCAGCTTTATTTTGAAACCGTGGCAGGTGGGAGGGAAAACTGAGTTTCCTGAGCAAAATCATGACCCTTGTTTATAAGGACCTCCTGTCGGAATTCCGCAGCCGGGAGACGATCAGTTCCATGCTGGTTTTCAGCATGCTGGTCGTGGCGATTTTTAATTTTGCCTTTGATCCCGGCAGTGCCTATGCGCAGCAGGCGGCACCCGGCATCCTGTGGGTCGCTTTCACGTTCAGCGGGATCATTGGTCTGAATCGCTCATTTGTCCATGAAGTGGACAAGGGCTGTCTGCATGGTTTGTTGCTTGCCCCTTTTGAACATGGGGCGATTTTTTTCGGCAAAATGCTTGGTAATCTGATTTTTATCAGCATAGTCGAGCTGCTGACACTGCCGCTCTTCGCTGTTTTTTTTAATTTGCAAACACTCCAGGGCCTGCCACAATTACTGGTGGTTATTCTGCTCACAACTCTGGGGTTTTCGGCTGTCGGAACGCTCTTCAGTGCCATCTCTGTAAATACCAAAACACGGGAGATGATGTTGCCTATTCTGTTCCTGCCCGTTGTTATCCCGATATTGCTTGCAGCCGTGAATGCGACAGCAATGATTTTTGACGGTAAAGGCTGGAACGATATCAGCGACTGGCTGCGGCTGCTCGCTGCTTTTGACCTGATCTTTATTTCCCTGGCTTATCTGACGTTCGGTTTCGTCGTCGAAGAATAATTCCGGTGCCTGATGCTCATCGTGCGCCTTCTGTGCTTGCGCGAAGCGTTTGCTCATGAATAATCGGGTTAAACATACAGGTGATGATATGCTTACAGATTCTAAATCACAAAGGGTGGAAAATGTGCTGGGCCTCCTGCTGTTCCTCGGAATGCTCATGACGTTGTACAATGTCTTCATCTATGCACCCACGGAAAAGTCTATGGGGGATGTGCAGCGTATTTTTTATTTCCACGTTCCTTCTGCTTTTGTCGCTTTTCTCGGATTTCTGGTCTGTGCAGGTTACAGTGTCGCATTTTTGATCAAGCGCAATCATCGCTATGATCGTGTCGCCTATGTTTCTGCTGAAATCGGTGTTCTGTTCAGCACAATAGTATTGATCACTGGTATGATCTGGGCCAGGCCCATCTGGCAAACCTGGTGGACATGGGACCCGCGCCTGACGACGATGTTTATTCTCTGGTTCCTGTACATCGCTTATCTCATGTTGCGAAATTTTACGGGTGAAGATGAGCGGGGTGCCCGTTTCGCTGCTGTTTTTGCTATCATTGCTTCGGCTGATGTGCCTATCGTGTATATGTCCATCCGCTGGTGGGGAGACCGCATGATGCACCCGAAACCTGTTTTGATGGGGGACGAGGACAGTGGGCTTGCCCCTGAAATGTTGTATACTTTTCTTTTTGCCCTGGCCGTGTTTCTGATCCTTTATTTCTATCTGATGATGTTGCGCCTGCGTCAGGAACGAACAGCGGAAATTCTCAACAGTATGAAGAAAAACTTAGCTCTCAATGAAGAGTAGTCGTCTTTTTTACAAAACCCAAAGATGGTCAGCGGGGTGACCTGGTTCATGTTCTGCACAGGGTTACAAGTAAACGCTCATTTATGAGTCAATTGTCTTGTTATCCGCTTAACTCAGCACGCACGGCTGCATCTTTTCAACCAGTCCGCCTGGCACGTGCCCGAAAAGATGAGATTCCGGCACTTCGCTTCGCTTTGGCCGGAATGACAGATATCGATATCTGCATCAGGCGCGATTCGCTGAGTGAGCCGGATAGCCGGACGTCCAAGGTGATAAAGTCGAGTCAAACAGAGGAAGGTCTTATGGAAAGCGCTAACTATCTGGAGTATCTTTTTGCCGCATATACGGTTTTTTGGCTGGTGATTTCAGGCTATATCTATACGATTGCCCGCAAGCAGAAAGCTCTCGAACAGGAACTCGAGGCAGTCAAGAGTGAAATGCAGCAGTAGCCCGGGGTTGTTGTGTTGAGCTGAGTTTGGTTGATGTAAATTGGTTCATGACCGACGGAGCGCCATGCAATGGAAGGGAGAGCGTCAGGCGAGCCATTCGTTGACGCCATGCTGGCGATCGAGCTCCAGCACGAGTTTTTTCAGGAAGGCATCGTATTCCTGCAGGCGGTCATCGAGGCTGATGGCTGCACGCAGGTTGTTGATGACGTTGTCGTAGTCTTCGTGCAGCAATGAAATATAGGCCAGCGCCAGATAGGCATGCACGCTGCGAGGGTTGAGCTTGATTGCTTTGAGAAATTCCTGCTTTGCTTTGATGGTCATATTGACCAGAATATAGAGGTTGCCGAAAAAACAGTGCACCGCTTCGCTGTCGGCGATGGCTTTGCGGACTTTCATGAAGGCGATCAGCGATTCCTGGAAATGGCCATTCTGATAATGCTCGAGAGCGGTTTTGATAGCTGCGGTATTGCCTCGGAATTCGTATTTGCGATATAAAAGTTGCCGCACCGGGAAAGCCTGCAACATTTCCCGGTGGAAATATTTTTCCAGGCTTTCGAAACGCTTGCGCGGCGTTTCTGAACTTTTGTGATTGCTGCTGTGCTGCTGGGCTGCCAGGCAGGCCCGGATGCGTTCATACCCCAGTGTCTGGTAACGCTCGCCGAGCAGGTCCATCAACTCGTTGATGCGTGCCTCCGGATGTTTTTCAGCAACCCGCCATAAATGCTCCTCCTCTTCGATGGTCAGAAACCGGTCCTGCGCTTCGGGCGTGCGCGTGCCCTGCGGCAGATCGAGATCTGGCAGCATGTTTTTCAGTGTGACCATGCTGACGTCATTTTCGAGGGTCTCTCCAAGGGTAAACTGCTCGATAGCATTTTGAGCTTCCACGAGAAAAGGGGTCGGCTGCATGTGCCCGTATTTGCGGATCAGCTTGACCATGCGCTTCATGCCGAACTGCTCTCCCCAGGCATTGCGCGCAGAGAGAGCGCCATCGGACATGATGATGAGCATGTCATGCTGTTGCAGTCGGATCTCTTCGCTGCGCAGGCTGGGCAGGCTGTTGCCGGGCCGGCCGCTGTAGTCCCTGAATGCATGTGGTGCCAGCCCCAGGGCATTGCCCTCAGTGGTGAGACGGAAAAGTTGTTTCTCATTGGGGCGGTAGAGCAGCACAGGGATGTGCCCGGCGCTGGCAAAATTGATCGTACGGTTCTGCTGGTCGAAGAGGATGTAAAAAGCAGGCACACCAGTGGCTGTGCGCAGGTTTTCACTGAAAAAAGTATCCAGTGCACGCAGCATGGCAGCCGCCGAGGTGCCGGGCTTTTGGTCACGCAGGGCAGATTTCAGGACGGTAACGTCCTCCAGAGAAGAGCGGATGGTGGCAGGAATGTGCGCCAGCAGGACCCCGATCCGATTTTCACCAAACATCATCAGATCGACGATATCCATTGCAGCAGATTGCCCGCGGATGTTGAGAAAATCGACCAGCAGACCGCTGCGTTGCTGATGCGCCTTTGGAATGTAGGGAAAGACGCTTTCTTCGAACGATTGCCGCAAGTCGTGGTGGGTCTCGTCGGTCGTGATCCGGTTGCGGATTTTGTGCCAGTTTTTTGTGATATCACCCTGCATGGGCATCGGTCACCATCGCTAAAGTCATGGAATCAATACGTGTGCACTCGTGGTCCGGGAGCGGATGCCGGAGATGGGTCAGACAAGTGGAATTCCCCCGATATGCACGAAACTAATATATTGCAGGATCGAGGGGATGTCAAGCAAGAACGTGTTGGCGAACTTTTTATTTTACTAACATTAGGTGGCTTATTCGCCGATGATTTTCACGACGATCCGTTTGCGGCGCCTGCCGTCAAACTCTCCGTAAAATATCTGTTCCCATGTGCCGAGATCGAGCTCTCCGGCAGTAATCGGTACCACCACCTCGCGGCCCATGATCTGGCGTTTGAGGTGGGCATCGCCATTGTCCTCACCGGTGCGGTTGTGGCGATAATGCGAGATCGGTTCGTGCGGGGCAAGTTGCTCCAGCCAGTCGTCATAATCCTCGATCAGGCCAGGCTCGTCATCATTGATATAGACCGAGGCCGTGATGTGTTGTGCAGCAACCAGGCACAAACCTTCCTGAACGCCGCTTTTCCGTACCAGTGCCTCCACCCTGGCAGTGATGTTGATATAGTCCCGCCGTGTTGGGGTCTCAAACCAGAGGTATTCTGTCAGGGATTTCATAGTTCTCCTCCTGGATTCACGAGCTGCTTTTCCGATATATGCTGTGACATGTTCAGGCCCGGGCTACCGGCCTGGATCATCGAGCTCGCACCATTTGCCCTCGCCCTCCCAAACACGCAGGGTGAATGGGAAGGACATGCGCTCTCGAAACCGTTTTTGCAGAAGAAGCGCGATGTTCTCCACAGTCGGATAGTCGATGAAATCATTCCAGCAACGATGATCGTACTCGGCCAGAGTCTCGCGCAATGTACTCTTCAGGTCGGCAAAATCGATGATCATGCCATCGCGCGGATCGCCCTCGATGATCAGCTCGATTTTGTAGGTATGACCGTGCAACGTACCGCATTTTTTGTGCCCGGTCAGGTAGTGTGCACAGTCGATGTGTTCTATATATCCGAGTTTCATTTATGATCTCCTTAATCGGCATTTTTGCAGCCCAGAATATACGCATCGGCAGGCAGTTAGACAAGGCAAATCCCCATATACATCTGTCTTGCCCCAGCTTTGAGCCTTCGCCCGGTGTTGTGATTTCGTATCCGGAGTTCCGCCTGTTTTCCCTTGCCGGAAAGCTGAATATTTTTAGCTTCTTTCTTTTGATCCGCGGTAACTGTTCAGTCGTTGCATGGGCACTGCCTTTTCGCGTCATTCCGCTGTGCGCCGAAATCCGGCATCGTTGCGGCATGCCGGATTTCCACAGACGGCAGGTGCCCGGTCCGTGGGCGGCGCTTCGAACAGATGATGCGCTTCCGCCTGTTAACTGCTGTTCCCGGCCTCCGGGTTTCTCTGCTCCGCTTTGCTCACTGAATCGTTACAGGGACCGTTTTGTTATTTCAAAACAGGCTCTTTCGCAGGTTGTGTGGGTTTTAAAATGATATTTGTCCTCGCCCAATTTTGGGGATTGTTGGCGATATAATTGCGGATATGACCCGCGGTGTAGGGGCGACCTGCTGGTCGCCCCTACGGCCACCATCAAAAATGATTGTGTTGCAAACGGTGTAAATATCGGTGTTTTGGCGAAACCATTTGGTAATGCCGATTTAAAATCCGCGTGTAATGGCCCCAATGGATTTGGGGGTAATTTTTTGATGTTTGTTTCGTTGTCATCCGTAGGGGTTCAAAATTTTGAACCCCTACAATGTTGATAATCCCACACCGTTTGGTGATTGCGGATTTAAATCCGTTTATGATGGAACCGATGGATTGGGGGCTGGCCTGGGTTTATTTGTAGCGACGCACGGGTGTGGGGGCGACCCGCTGGTCGTCCCTATGGGTAGGGATTTGTTCCTGGTTTAATGTATAGGCGCCCGTACCCCGAGACATGGATGTAGCGGTACAGCCTGTGCACGACTCGTAACGCGACATTTATGTCGCGTCTCAGCCTTGCGCACTGGGGCATGCTGAATAAATGCAAAGTATCGTACTTCGCGACATGAATGTCGCGGTACGGTCCGGGAGATTTCGGTCTTCCCCTGCGGGGAAACCGGTATGACCGTTCTGGTGAGGACATGTTGTCCTCTGGCGGTCTGGCTGAAAAATACAACATTGCTGAGTTAAATGGGTAGCCAGAGTTCAGAACTCCGGTATCTATGACCTGAGGCGCGTGGAAATTCAGCCATCCAGTAGTTTTGTGTAGTTTTGTAAAGTAGATGGGATAACGTGGCCACTTTGGTCTGTCATCAATAAAAATATGGAGGAACCATGCTGAATTATGTTTGGCTGGGGCTCGTCGTCATTTCTTTTGTTGTCGCCGCATTTCAGGGTACGGTCCCGGATATCGGCGAAGGCGCTGTGCAGGGGGCCAAAACAGGGGTGTCGATCGCCATCGACTTGATTGGCATCATGGCACTCTGGCTGGGAGTCATGCGCATCGCACAGGAGGCAGGTATGATCAATATGCTGGCGCGGTTGATAAAGCCGGTGACAAAACATCTTTTCAAGGAAATCCCTCCGGAGCATCCGGCAATCGGCTCGATGATGCTGAACATCGCTGCAAACTGGCTGGGGCTGGGGAATGCGGCAACACCATTGGGCATCAAGGCGATGGAAGAATTGCAGACTCTGAATAAAAGCAAGGATACTGCCACCAACTCGCAGGTACTTTTTCTGACCCTGAACACAGCAAGCATCACTCTGATCCCGGCGACGATGATCAGCCTGCGGGTTTCGACAAACTCCAGCGATCCCTTTGCAATCATCGGTACATCGATCGTCGCCTCCACCACAGCGACGGTCGTTGGCGTCAGCGCGGCATTGCTGCTGGGCAAGCTGCCGCTGTTTCGCAAGAATGATCCGAATAGAGTACAGAACGACGCCCCTGAAGCACAAAAATAATTCCGGAGGAGAGAAACATGTCTGAACTGTTTAAAACAGTCATCGAAGAAATTTCCCGTTGGGCCATCCCGGTCATGCTGGTCATCATCCCTCTGGTCGCCCATTTCAAAAAAGTCAAAGTTTATGAAGCGTTCATCGATGGCGCGAAAGAAGGCTTTGATGTTGCCGTGCGCATCATCCCCTATCTGGTCGCGATCCTTGCTGCCATCGCCATGTTTCGTGCTTCAGGCGCCATGGATATTTTCGTCTCTTTGCTGTCCCCGCTCACGAATCTTATCGGCATGCCCGCCGAAGTCCTGCCGGCAGCTCTGATGCGTCCATTGTCCGGCAGCGGCACCCTCGGGCTGGTCACCGAACTTTTAAATACCCACGGACCTGACAGCTTTATCGGTATGCTCGCTTCGACGATCTATGGCAGTACCGAGACGACGTTTTATGTGCTCGCAGTTTATTTTGGTGCGGTCAACATCAAAAAAACCCGCCACGCTGTGCCTGCCGGCCTGATTGCTGACGCAGCAGGAATTATCGCCGCTGTTTTCGTGTGCCGTCTGGTTTTTGGTTGATGGCAGGTACGCCAGCTCAGCCTGGCGGAGAGGCCGCAACGGAGCGATGGATTCAAACCGGGTTGAACAACCGCCAGACCAGTTGCCCGAGCAGGAGAGCGAGCAGCAGAGCGCGTAGTGCCTTTTGTGCCGTGCCTGACAACACGATGCGCAGCCGCCGCCCGCTGATCAGTTGATATCCGGCTGCCAGGCTCATGATAGCTGCAACGCTGAGCGCGATCACGAAAAGAGGGTTATAGGTAATGGCGGCAGCCAGATCAGCCCTAAGCACAGCAGAGATCGCTCTGCTGCTGCCGCATGAGGGACAGGAAAAACCGCTGAGAGTTTTGATGACGCAGGGGAAAGAGAGCAGGTGCGGCATGCTGTACAGCAGCGCAGACCCGCCAGCCAGTATGCCTGCGGCGACGAACCCCGGATGAAACTGAAGGCGTGCGACAGGTTCGTGGCGGAAAACATGCATGATTACACGGCTGCGATGATGATGAAGGACAGAAAAGCGAGCAGCACGCCACAGCAGGCAAGCAACGGCAGCAGCATGGCCAAAATAGCCTGTGCTGTGGAGATGCTGTGTTTTTCCCGCAGACCGATGGCGCTGACCGCGAACCACCAGAACATGTGCACCATACCGCCGATGACCGGAATGGCCTGGAAGATCGCCGCGCTGTCGGCGTAGGCTGTGATGCGAAACGTGGTGGAAAAATTTTCCTTAGCCCAGCCAAACATCATCAGTGAAACCTGGAAAAGAGCAGGGATGATCAGCATCAAAAAAACGATGAAAAGCGGGGCGAGAACGATCTGCTTCGTCGGGTCGATGGCATCCGGATTTTCAGCGAGATAGCGGTACAGTTGCTGAAAGATTTCCGGTAGCTGGTCATAGTCATCGGGCATTTCCTCAAACTGGGAACGAGCCCAGAAGGCAGAAAAAATCCAGCCTCCCATCCTGAAAATGAAACCGTACAGCAGCGCCGGCCAGATGCTGTCTTTTCTCGTCATGTTGTGGTAAAATTGCACCGGATTCAGCAGGACGCCGGACCAGGTCCGGGTCAATCTTTCCAGAATGGTGAGCTCCGGGCGATCTTCCCATGGAACGCCCGGAGAATTTTCTTCCGATGGTTCCGGTTCATCCGGGGGAGTTGGAGCAGCAGGTTCATGCCGGGGGCCGTCCGCCTCAGGCTGCTGCTCTGCCTGAGGGGCCGGGGTGAGCATGTAGCCGCAATAAGGGCAAAAGTTCGAACCGTCGAGAGCAGGGAGTTTTTTTTCGCATGCAGGGCAAAATTCAGGTACGGTCATCTGTCTTTCATCGTTGTTTTGGTCATCTCAGCAACTCAGTGTGGCACTATCAGTATTGCGTGACTGTTGCCCATAAAATGTTTTGCTGACGCACAGGATCAGGCCTAATGCCCATCGTCTGCTCATCGTTCACTTTGCGCCGCAGAACCATTTCAATCGGTCTTCCTGAGCATCAAAGAGAAATGCGAGCAATCATCCCGTGGAGATTTCGTCACCTCGCTTTGGCCTGAATGGCCAATGGCGCTTTCTGCGCCAGACTCCATTGACTGAGTTGCGGGATATCCGGGTGTATGGCAAATTAATTTCTATGTTTACAGTAGGTTATGAACGCTTCTATTTGGCTTTGTCAAGACATCAAGTTAGAAAAACCTTCCTGAAAAGCAAGAGAAACTCTCCCGAGTCAGCACGTGTCCGGGAAATAAAAAAGCCATCCGTTGAGCCGGATGGCTTTTCGCAGTTCTGCGGGCGTACTGAAACCCTGTTGGTATGAGAATGTTGGTATGAGCATTCCTTGCTCTGGCCAGGTAACTATCAGGTACACACAGCTTTGGGCATGTTCAGTTGGGTGGCTACGCGTTCGAGAACATCACACTCCTCGAGTGGGCGCAACAACACGCCATCACTACCGCTTTTTTCTGCACGGGAGATCAATGACGGCTCTTCCCGATCGAAAATCGTGATGATTTTCAGCTGTTCATACTTCCTCTTGATTTTTTCGATGCTGCGAAAAACAGATTTGCCGTTGTTGTTGAATCCGCTGTAGGCGGCATCGAGCAAAACCAGCCTGGGCTTTTTCCGACGAATCATTCTCATCAGTGTCGCTTCATCCTCGGCGATCTCCACCCGGTACTGCTCGCACAGAACCAGGTATAAATGCATCTGGGATTCCAGCTCTTCGTTCAGAATGATGATTCGGTTCATTGATGTGTGCCCATGAGTTGATTGTGAAATAGCTATGCCCTTAAGTAGGCACATGCCGGAGCGAGTGCGGAATAAAAAGAATGATGAAAAACACTGGATTCCGAAAAAAAGTGCACGATGTCGTATGTGTATAATTTATTGTTAATAATAATATTAGGATGCCTTGTCGCAAAGACGCAGTCTGACGGGCTGTGCAGAGAACCATGGACGAGAACCAGCCACGCCGGCTTCCCGAAATGATGTTGGATATCGGAATACTGCCGGGGCAGGAAAAGCAGACGGAGCATTTCCTGCATCGTTCCGCTCTGTACAATCCGTCACATAGAAGCTGCATACCCCGGGTATCCAGTTAACTCAGCTGACGGGGCTGGCCCGGATACCGTCATGTGTCATTCCGGCCAGGCGCAGCGCCGTGCCGGAATCTCATTTTTTCTGGCATGTGCCTGAGTTTGGGATATCCCGGTCTTCCGCTGCGCGGAAACCGGAATGACAGCTCTGGTGCAGGCACGTGCTGTTGTCAGGTGGTCTGATTGAAAAGATGCAACCGTGCTGAGTTAAGTGGATAACCAGAGCTGCATACCGCTGTGCGGATGTGACGCGGCATAAATGAACGTGCAGCGGCTTTATCCGTCTAAACGGGTATTGTGTTTTCGGGGTATATAATAAACCGTGCAGAGTCGGGCCCTGGCACCGCGCCGGCCCATCAATTTGTTTTGGAGAAATAGCCATGAGAAAAACCATATTTGCGCTGAGTGTGTGCATGTGCCTGTTCAGCAGTTTGTATGCTGCAGGAGGTAAGTTGAACAAAGCTATCGATTCGCAGGCCGGAAAACTGGAAGAGAAAATCATCGAATGGCGGCGACACCTGCACGCCAATCCTGAGTTGTCGAACCGGGAGTTCAAGACAGCGGAGA
>WFTM01000109.1 GCA_015485525.1 Candidatus Zhuqueibacterota bacterium
AAAGAAACCGTGCCAATGATGACGGTTCCCGTGGTATCCTGCGCAACAGCCGTAACAACCAGTGGACCATCGGCGCGATCTCCAAGGCCACGCTGGACGTCAGCGAGTCCCTGAAAATGATCGTCGGTCTGGACTGGAGAACGGCCGCAATCGAGCACTATCGCGAAGTCCGCGACCTGCTCGGTGGCTCCTACTATCGCGATCTGACGAGAGGGGGTACGCCTTATAATGAGTTCGTTACTGCAGAGCAGGCTATTGTTGGTCTGGGTGACAGGGTCAACTATAACTTCAAAAATACCGTTGACTGGGTCGGTGCTTTTGCCCAGGGCGAATACACCAGTGGCCAGATCACAGCTTATGGTATGGCAGGCTGGTCGACGATCAAATACACGTACAACAACTTCTTCAAAAAAGGCCCGGACGGCAACGCGCTGTTCGTTGATTCCGGCAATATCGCCGGTCTGCAGGCCAAAGGTGGGGCCAGCTATCGCCTCAATGAAGATGTACACGTTTTCGCCAACGCCGGTTATGTTTCCAAGGTGCCGATCTTCGATGTCGTCATCAACGACCGTAACGGTGTCAAAGCTGCCAACCCGCAAAACGAGAAGTTCATCTCTCTCGAAGCTGGTGTCAATGTCCGCGGTCTGGACGGTAAGTTGAGCACCAAGTTCAGCTTGTACAACACGACGTGGAAAGATCGTGCCAAGTCAGTTGGTGTACAAAATGAAGATGGTAGCGAAGGCCTGGTCTTCCTGAGCGGCATGAACCTGCTGCACCAGGGTGTTGAAGTGGAAACCGCTTTCCAGCCGAACCGCATGTTCCGCCTGGATGCTGCTGCTTCTGTTGGCAACTGGAAGCTGACCGACGATGTCAATGGTGTGTATAAAGACTACTCCGGATCAGCCTCGGAATCTGTTGAGTACACCTACTACGTGAAAAATCTCAAAGTTGGTGATGCTCCGCAGACACAGCTCGCCCTGATGGGTACGGTTTACCCGGTCAGAGGTCTGCGTGCCCAGGTCGTCTATCGTTACTATGCCAACCATTATGCTAACTGGGATCCGTTCAGCAGAACCAATCCCAACGATACGGCTCAGAGCTGGCAAGCACCGAACTACGGCGTCATGGACCTGCACGTGAACTACAACCTGCCGATGAACTTCGGCCGTTTCAGACCGCAACTGTTCCTGCACGTTTTCAACGCGCTGGATAAGATCTACGTACAGGATGCGGTCGATAACAGCCGCTACAATGCCTACAAGGTTAACCGTCAGATCGTTAACCCGCACAAGGCAGATGCTGCTGAAGTCTTCCTCGGCATGCCTCGCTATATCAACGCAGGTCTGAAATTTGACTTCTAAGCGTTCTTTCTGAGTTTTATAATCCAAGGCGGCTTTCACGAGCCGCCTTTTTTATTTTATCAAACGGGTTGTCAGCATGTATATTCTCAGTCTGATTTTTTCTCTTCTGCTCTTCCTTGCCCCCGGGGGCAGTGCACTGCAGGCAGGTGAGAAACCGTACGTCATCCTCATCTCCATGGACGGCTTTCGCTATGATTACATCCAGCGGGTAGAGACGCCGAATTTCGACGATATCATCGCCAGGGGTGTTTCTGCTCTCTCCCTGCAGCCTGCTTTTCCATCCAAAACTTTCCCTAATCATTTGAGCATCATCACCGGCATGTATCCCGAACATCATGGCATCATCAGGAATACTTTTACGGACCCGTTTACAGGCGAAAAATATCGTATCGGCGATCCTGCTCAGGTGACCAACCCGCGCTGGTATCTTGGAGAGGCCTTCTGGGAAACAGCCGAACGCCAGGGCATCACTACAGCGAGCTATTTCTGGCCCGGTTCTGAAATGACACCGGATTATCGCCATCCGACCTATTTTGAAGCCTATGAGCACAAGCGTCCCTATCTGCAGCGCATCGAAGGTGTCCTGCAGTGGCTGCAACTCCCTGAGCCGGAACGTCCGCATTTTATCACCCTGTACTTCGACCTCGTCG
>WFTM01000110.1 GCA_015485525.1 Candidatus Zhuqueibacterota bacterium
AAGATCGCGTCGATACCGGGATTGCGGTCAGAGATGGCAAAGCCGTTTGAGGCGAGAATATCGAAAATCTTCACCGCAACCATACCATCGCGACTCATGTCCGGATGGTGGTCGTTGATGGAGACAAGTGAGGAGGCATACAGTTCGCCCAGGCGCTGGTTGTCGAAATAACGGCCACCGATATATCTTTCCGGCAGCAGTTCATCCCATCCATTGCCCCAGACCTTGAAGTTCCACGGAATATCGCCGAGGTCTGTAACGATTTTTCGACCAAAATGACCGCGGCTGTTGCCGACAAAGACAACATCGTATTTTATCTCAGTCTCTATCGGCTTCTTCGATGTGGCGCCGAGCATGAGTTCGATATCATCATACCCCAGAGCCTCGAGCTTCCGCTTCAGCGCAGGTGACAGGGCGTAAATTTTGTCAAAGACTTTCAGGTTTTCGGCAGTGACTGCATCCGGATGGCTGTAAACCCAGACGATGTTGTAGGTATCAGTCGATAGTCCGGACACGGGCATACCGAAGAGATAAAATATCACATCAGGATTGCTGTCAACAACGCGGAAGTTCAGTGCATTGAGTTCTTTCGAAAGCTCATATTTAACCCAATAGTCACCCCACAACGGTCTGCGCTGCTCGTCACGGTCAAAATCAGAAGGCGAGACGATCTGAACGCGGATTTCCTCCTTTTGCCGCAGGCGGCTGAGCTTATCGCCGGGAGCAATAACCGCTTCATGCCCTTTCACCGCAGTGAAAACATGCTGCCTGGCGGGCTGCTCAGGGCTCTGATATGGTTCCGGAAGGTCGCCTTTGAAGCCAAAAAATTCGGCAACGCGCTGTGGCAGGCTACCGGTTCCTGACGGCTCGAAAAGGCTGCGGAATCTTTGCTCGAGTGTCTCACGCCATCTCTTGCTGACATCCTCATTCTCCGGAAAAATGATGCACACATCGCCCGTGCATTTTTCCGGGCTGCCATGCACGGTCAGGGATTGGGGCCAGTCGAGAATTTTCCTGCGCGCAGCTGCGTCATGACAGAGAATAGCGACCGTACTCTCCGGCAGGATATCTCCGATCACCTGCACGACGATGCTCGCATCCGCTATATCCCGATCAGTACCTTTGATGAATAGCAGAATATCACCATATCTGCTGCTCACCGCTGGGGTAGTGCTACGTGCCTGTGTTTCTTTTTCGAGCAGGAGCAAAAGCTCGTTTTCTCCGAATTCCTTGCGAGCGTGGCGCAGAATCGCTGCCGCCTCGTGAACATCATACAGGAAAAGATGCAGCTTGATGAGCAGAAGAAAATGTTCGAGTCGCTCGTTTGCTGTCGCCAGCAGCTCACGGGCAAAGCGCAGCGCCTCCTCGTTTTTCCCGGCGAGAAGAAACAGTACGGACAACACCAGCAGTTTTTCTTTGTAGGGAAAGTCTTTGAGCTTCTGCTCAAAAGAATTGAGAGCAGCGACAACCCGACCTTTGAGCGCAGGGTTCGTGGCCATATTGTTGGCAGTGGCAGTCTCTCCTTCAGAGACCACGCCGACATAATCCAGGATGATTTGCAGTACCACATCATCGAGATAGTGAAGCAGGTCCGGATTACGGACATCACTCTCAAGAAGGTGTAGTGTATGCACAAGCGCTTCTGCGAAACGGTACTGATCCAGCATGATTGCAAGCAGATTGAGATGCGCTTCGATAAAAGAATCATCATGCTGAAGAGCCTTGCGAAACCAGCGTTCTGCCTCGGTCAGACGCTGTTTCTGATAGGCCAGCACCCCGAGGTCATTGAGAGCCTCGACATGCTGCGGATCATGATCGACAACCTGAGTGAGCAGGTCCTTCGCGCGGTCAAAATCACCGGTCTGGAACAAAGTTTCTGCTTCACGAATGATTTCCTGTGTAGATTTCATGTTATCATCCAATCAAGATACGAGCGAGCCCGGCGCCGTCCTGGCGAAGTTTACTGCAGCGAAGTTTTTGCAGGCAGCAAGGAAATGTCTCATGCGGATATTACAGAAGGGATGCGTCCGGTTCATGAAAAGATATGGCGTATTCACCATGCAACATTGGTGTTCAATGATGATATCGGGCGTTACAGGATGGTGATTAGCGGAATGACGAATTGTTCACAAGCAAGGCGGGTGCCAGGTTACGAAAATGCGACAGTTTGAATATGTCATCATGCGGGACGCATGTCGGGTCGGGGGGTGCTTAGTCGATACAATCCGCTCTCCCACCGGTTCGGATGGGATCATTCAGACTGATTCCAGCGCAAGTAACACGGGCTGTTCATGTCTGCATTTTGGGACAGGTGACTTGTGCGGGGAAATAAAAAAGCCCTGTTCCGATCGGGGACAGAGCTAAAAAGCGAGGCGTATATTTAGCTGAAATTCAGTCGGTCTCTTTGATGCTGTCTTTTACCTTCTCAGCAGAGCCGTCTTTGGATGTGGCTTTCTCCTTCAGTAACTCTTTGACATTTTCAGCCACAGAGCCTTCATCAGCAGCAGCTGCTTCGGCAGCAGCCTTGTTTTCCTGCATGATACGCTCGTAAATTTCACCTCGATAAACACTGATTTCGGATGGGGCTTCGATGCCTACACGAATCTGTTTGCCATGTATATCCACGATTTTGATGATGATATCGTCACCGATGACAATTGTCTCGCCCAACCTCCTTGTCAGGACCAGCATAGATTCTCCTTTGTTCTCTTAATCAGCTTTGAGGATTCGGTGTTTTGTAGAGTATTTGTCATCAAGCAAGACCAGCTGTTTGCCGACTTTTTTTGTCGAGTTGACCAAAATAGGGCCGCTCAGATTCGCAGTGGATTGAAAAGCATCTTTATGCAAAGTAACTATAACATACATCTGCAAGCTTTGCGGATTGTCAATTTCCAACTCGTTCAAATCACGGCGTGAAATATTGGGATTATAATCCGGAAGGAACAACAGAGGATTTACCATCACGAAGCTGGTTTCAGCGTTCTCAGTGCTGATCATCCAGACGAACGGGTAGTACTCCTCCCTCTCGACGAGAATATAATACTTTTTTTTCTCAAAACCAAGAAGGCCTTGTGGAAAATATATCCGATCCTGATCATTATACTCGATGACACCCAGACGACGATGTTCGAGAGTATGCTCCGAGTTGGAATTTGATGTTTGAGACCTGGCTGTCGTTTCTGTCGCCATTTTGAATCATGCTCCTATGTCAAAAGGTCCACAAGACTGGTTCGTGAAAGATTTGCTACACTTCCTAATGCAGCACGGTATGCTACTTCATTCTGGCTGAGTTTAACGACCAGCTCATCGTAGTTGGCATCCTCGAGATCAGAGATGAGTGAGGTGATATCGATCTCGCGGGTTTCCAGATACGTTCTGGTCGTTTCCAGCCGGTTGACACGTGCGCCGTTCTCGGTGCGGGCATCGAGGGAAAGCTCAAGAGCAGCATCGAGAGCATCGAGCCCGGCCTTGATCCCTTCCACATCATTCGAGTTCAGATCGTCCCGCAATGCTATCAACGTTGTCAGCGGGCCATCCGAGAGATTGAAGATGTCGTTACCCGGGATGTTCATTTGAATTCGGACACCATCGCTGACTTCGCGTTCAATCTCACCTGTATCAGCATCGCTGAGAGTCACTTTTTCGATCAGGCCATCGCTGTCGCGTATTTCTACATACGGTCTGCCCAGGGTGTTGAGGCCGGCAAACAGATACTTCCCCCGGTACTGGCTGTTGGCGACTGCGAGAACGTCTTCGAGAATCTGATCGATTTCTGAAGCAATCGTCTTGCGTTCTCTGGCAGAATTAGAACCATTTGCGGCCTGAACTGCAAGCGATTTAGCACGAATCAGATTGCTTTCCAACTGGTTCAGCACGCCCTCGGTCTGCTGCATCCAGCCCAGCGCATCATCGATGTTGCGCTTAAACTGTGCAGTTTTCGCACGTGTTCCTTTGTAGTTTTCCGCCAGTGCTGCTCCTGCCGGATCATCGGCATAGCGATTGATCCTCTTGCCGGATGACAATTTTTCCTGCAGAGAAAGAAGCTGCCCCGTCGGTCTGCGGATGTTCTGCAAAACCGTGACGTAAAACTGATTGTTGGTAATACGCATAGACTCTCCGGCTGTCTGATAATGTCTGTGTAATCGGATAAAACGAATAAAATCTTAGAATTAAAATTTTATCTTAAAGAAAGTAACGTTTCGATCATCGAATCCACGGTGGAGATCAACCGTGCGGCCGCACCATAGGCGCGCTGGTAGCGGATCATGTCGATCATCTCCTCGTCGAGCGATACACCACTCACCCCCTCTTTCTGCAGCTCAGCCTGTGTTTTGATGATTTCGAAATTTTGTGACGAAACCGTACTCATGCGCGTATCCTCACCGATCGACTGAATGATGCTGTTGTAATAATCCCGAAAACTGGTGCCGTCGATCAGCGGGGCATCTTTTAACCCGGCGATCGATAAGGCCTGAGAGTTATCACCCTGAGCATCCTCGGAGGCAGCCGCGATATTACTGACATCATCGAGCACATCCGAAGACAAGGCCATCGTTTCAGCGGTGATTTTGGTGTGGTCGAAAAACTCCATGCCTGTGTCACCGTTGAGTGTGTAGCCGGCCTTATGATAGATATTGACCTGCTCGACGATATTTTGTGCCAGAGTATTCAGCTTATCCTGATATCCTGTGATAATCTCATCGCGTAACTCGAGAATCCCGCCCAACTCTCCGCCTGTGATGTCAACAGCAACGCCAGCTACGCCGGAAATATTGAGCAGGGGGATATCACCGCTTGCATCATACTCTGTTTCAAGGGTGAGAGATGTTGCACCGGAAACGATGTTCAGGGAATCGACATAAAGATTGACTCCGGAATTTTCGGTATAGACCACCTCAACATCGAGTATATCCGTCAGTTCATCAATGAGCAGATCCTGCTGGTCTTTGAGTTCATTTTCCTGCGTCAGGTTGGAGTCAGAGCGGGGTATTTTCGCGTTGAGTTCAGCTATTTTACTGGTCAGATCATTCACCCGATCGACCAGTGCCTGCACCTGACCATTGATGTTTTTGCGCTGATCAGTCAGCCCCCTGGCCACGCGGTTAAAAGTTCGGCTCATGCTCTTGCCAGACTCCTTCACCGCGATCCGTGCCTGTGAGCTCTCGGGATCATTGGACAGATCATACCAGGCATTGAAAAACCGATCCATCTGTGAACCGATGCCCGATTCATCGACATCCGCAAATAACGCATCCACCTGCTCGAGAAAGAACTGCTGCGCCTGCCACTGGGTCAGCTCGCTGTTGGCATCGCGGTAGATTTTGTCGAGAAAAGCATTGCGACTGCGCTTTACGCCATCGATATTCACACCCATGCCGATCCTGCCGTAGGCAGTGTTCACACTGGGCGCCGGAATCAGTCTGGCCGACTGGCGTGAGTATCCCCTGGTATTGACATTGGCGATATTGTTGCCGACGACAGTCTGTGCAAACTGCTGCGCGATCAGCGAGCGCTTGCCAGACTGCAGGATTCCAAATAAACCCGCCATAAAGTAATGGCTCCTTTATTGCGTTGATCGTCTTTCAGTTGTCACTGCAACGGATTGCTGTTGCCGCGATGCATTCCAGACTACACGTTCGGTTATCCCTCCGCGCCACGCGAAGAATGTGCGGTACACCGGATACATCCGGCAGAAAAACCGGCCAGCCAATGGTTGGCGTCCCATCTGCCCGGCTTCAGCTCATGCCTTGTGTGCGGTATGAGAGAAAAACAGCTTTCAACTATGCTGATCGACCAGGAGATTGCCGGTACGCCCTGTCATGGCTTTGCCGTTTCCTTCATACCCGAAAACCGTCGTACGTATCTGTGACAGTGCTTCGATGTAAAAAGTGAAAAAGGAATGGGAGACTTCGATGATCTGCTTGTTTTCCTGATTCAGTTTGCGCGCCTTGCGAGCCAGTTTATCAGCTTTGTCTTTCAGGGCGAGTATCTTATCACCCTGTTTTCCCTGAGCGGCTGCAAGAGCCCGGAGCGTAGTTTTTGTCCGGGCAGCAGCACTACTCTGGCCTTCCATCTCCTTGCTGATATCGCGGGCGATATCGCGCAGCTCATCCACCAGGCGGTGTTGCTTTCCGAGGGAGTCCTGCAGCAGTTCGAGGTTGCGATCGAGCAGGGCTGATTTCTCTTTTTTCATCTCGATGACCAGTTTTTGATAAACCTGCACTTTGCGGTTCATCAGCCCAAGCAAACGGTTGACCATGTAGCGCATAAGTCTCCTCATGGTTGGTGATCCTGATTGCCGATTATGTTTAATCGTGCGAGTATGGCGCGTACATAATTTCTGGTCTCTGCGTACGGCGGAATACCACCGTACTTTTCCACTGCTCCCGGCCCTGCGTTATAGGCAGCTAGTGCCAGAGGCAATTCCCCGAACCGGTCGAGCTGTTGTTTCAGGTATCGGCTGCCGGCGTCGATATTTTCTGCCGGATCAAAAACATTTTTTACGCCAAGCATGGTGGCCGTGGCATCCATGAGCTGCATCACCCCCTTGGCGCCGGCCTGCGAAACGGCCTGCGGGTCGCCAGCGCTCTCCTGCTCGATTACAGCTGAGATCAACTTCGGCGACAGACCATACTTCTCAGCGGCACGACTGATTTCCTGCCGGAGACTGTCCTCCGGAGTCTGCGTCCCCGCTCCTGTATCCGATTCTGTTAGTCCCCGGCTCAACTGGCGTTCGATCATACGCGCAATGCCGAGCTGGCCACGGCGGGCGATCACTTCGCCGAGTTTTTCTTCCATCATCGATTGAAAAACATCACCGCCCATGCCTTTGCCGTATAACCCTTCCGGCGCCATGGATTTTCTCATATTGCTCAGCAGCATGGTCGCGAACATGGTTTCGAAATTGCGCGCGGCCTCCCGCAACTGCCGGCGATCAGCGCTGCGTGCCTGCCTCTGCGTTTTGGACAATAAAACGTCATTTAACGGGTTTGTCAAAAGCTTGTCATTCATATCTGATCGCTCATCACGTCTCGGTTTTGACGGCTTCTGCCTGCGCCGGCAGGCTACATGATAACCAGCTCGGCCTGGAGAGCCCCGGCTTGTTTTAATGCCTGAAAAATTGCTACGATGTCCCGCGGTGTCACCCCCAGAGCGTTGAGGACGCGGGCGACATCCTGCACATTTGCTGATTTTTCAAATGCCAGCACCCGGCCGCCGGAATCCGTCACTTTGGTTTCAGTCTGAGGCACGACGACCGTTTGTCCCTGGGAAAAAGGCCCCGGCTGCGAGACGATCGGTGTGTTTTGAATTTCGACCCGCAAGTTGCCATGCGCGATGGCCACAGCCGACAGGGTGACATTCGCCCCGACGATGACCGTACCTGTCCGCTCGTTGATCACAACCCGGGCCGGAACGTCGGTTGTAACCGAGACATTTTCTACCCGGCTGACGAACTCGGCCAATTTGCTTTTGTAATCATCCGGGACAGACACAATGATCTGTACGGCATTTTTCGCGACAGCGATTTCTGCATTAAAAAGCGTGTTGATAGCCGTCGCCAGGTTTACAGCCGTGGTAAAATCTGGGGTTCGCAAAGTGAGGGTGATGGAAGAGTCTGGCAGCGACGTTACAGTACTGCTGCGGACGAGGGTAGCCCCGCCGGGCACGCGTCCGGTCAGGGTGATGTTTTTACGAATGCGATCGCCGGCAATGCTTTCGATGCTGAAGCCACCGGTGGAAAGCGGCCCCTGGGCATGGGCAAATAAAGTGCCCTGCTCATCGACGAGCGGGGACATCAGCAGAGTTCCGCCCTCGAGGCTCTTGGCATCACCCATGGAGGATACCAAAGCATCGAGAGTACTGCCCTCGGGCATGAAAGCAGGAACCTCTGCGGTAATCATCACAGCGGCGATGTTTTTCAGCCTCAGGTATCCGTCCGGGATCGTGATGCCGAAACGCCGCAACATGTTGGTAGCGGTTTGAATTGCCACAATAGACCGTCGTGTATCTCCAGTTCCATCCAGCCCGACAACCAGCCCGTATCCTACCAGCTTTCGTGTTGCCATGCCCTGGATGGTCGCAATATCCTTTGCTCTCTCTGCCTGCACCGGAGGAGGCGGCACAAACAGGATCGCCAAAACTAAGACACTGGCTCTAAAAAAGCCAGTTAAAAAACCGTGTAATCCAGCCAGGTTTTTGACTCGCACTGGTCAAACCCTTTCCTTTGTAACTGATTTTTGCGTCGGAAATATAGTAGCTGAAGATGGTATTATCCTGCATCACATCCACCGGACGCACCGTTCCGGTCAGCTTCATCACCTGCTTCTCGTTGTTGATTTCGATTTCGCGCGTTCCCTCGATTGTGTAGTTACCGTTATTGTCCACAGAGACGATGCGGGCGGTGAGCTTACCGCGTAATTGCCCCTTCCTGTCTGTCTCACCTTCACCGAGGAATTCGACGTTATTCTGTGTGGACATACCGCTCAGAGGGATGAAACTCGCCGCTCCGTCTCCCCCAGTAGAAAAACCGAAACGGTTCTCCTTGCGAATCTCCGAGCCACTCTGATTACTGCCTCTGGCGTCCTCATAGATCAAAATTGTGACGATATCACCGACCTGATGTGCTTTGACATCAGAGTACAATGATGACCTGGCACCAAACTGCTGTGCATAGCCCGACGAGCAGAAAAACAGCCCCACAGCACCAGTAAACAGTGCACGACAAAGAAAATTATTTTTTCGTATCATTTGTTATAGCTCCGAGTCATGCATGCGACGCATACCTGGTTCACAAACCGACATGAACGCTGCCGTTTTGCGTGATTTGCCCCCTGAGAACCCGTCGCGTATCAAGAGTCCATACCCGAATCCAGTCATTCGCATTACCGGGTTCCTGTGCCATGGCATAAGTCCGAAGCGCGACAGCACCGGCAGAAATCAACAACTCGACCCGTTGCCCTCGTGCGACAAGAGGCGCTTTTTCGACCATCGCACTGGTCAGCATTTTTCCGGCCGGGATGATGACCCTTGCCTGGAAGGAGCTCATGTCCGGCAATGATCGTAGTGGCTCATGTGCACTGAACGTCGTTTCCTGCAGCTCTTTTCTGAAATAGCTTGCCTGCAGACGTTGCCTGCGGTTGATGCGCTGCGTGGCGACCAGCACATTCTCATAGGTGTGGATCACCACAGCTACTGGTATTTTAGTTGACAGAATACCGTTCTTCATCACCCGTACTTCGAGAAGATGATAACCACGGCCCTTGAAGGTACCGCGCGTTTTTACAGCCAGCGAAAATGCACCAACCGGCCCGGGAAAGGACTCGGGTACGCGTTTGTACTCCAGCTTCCATTCGATGCCGGGATAACCGTTCATTTTTTTTCTTACCCAGCTCGCGATCGCTTCATCGATACGTATGCGGGTGATATCGCGCTGAGCTGTTTTCACGCGAACGACCCGCGGCCCGGTGATCGCGGGTATCAATTCTGCAAGCCCCGCGTGGCGCAACTGCAGGCGCAACTGGTTGCGGGTAATATCCTTGGCCTCACCCGGTGGTGCAGCGCGCCCAAGCACGACTTTTTTCAAGGCGCTGGCGAGTTTTTTCGAAGGCGGCTCGATGGTGCAGATTTCAAACGCTGTAATCTGAGGGCCGACGACTGTGGTTTCCGGCTTCAATTTCAATGTAACTGTTTTGCCCTGCGCCTGGGCAAAAGAAAGCGCACTACAAAGAATAAGGACAAAATAATGATAGTACGACATCATCACCTCACTGTTTTACCGTCTCAGATTACTCGCGGTGGTGAGCATCTCCTCTGCGGTGCGGACAGATTTGGAATTGATTTCATAAGCACGCTGGGCAACGATCATGTTGATCATCTCCTCAACCACCTGCACATTGGACATCTCGAGATAGCCCTGGCGCAAACGACCGATGTTATCTGTGCCCGGTGTTCCGACAAAGGGCTCGCCCGAGGCAATCGTTGCCTGATATAAATTGCCGCCCAGGCTTTCGAGACCCGCCGGGTTCATAAAACGCACAAGCTCGAAACGACCGACTTCGATCGGGTCGCTCGAGTCTCCGCTCGTCGTCACCGAGACGACACCGCTGAGGCTGATGTTGATACTTATGGTATCTGCCGGCAATGTGATCTCCGGTTCTAGGACATACCCGCCACTGGTCACCAGCCGGCCATCCGCCGAAACTTTGAACGAGCCATCGCGGGTATAGACGATACGCCCGTCATTTTTTAAAATCTGGAAGAAACCATCTCCGTCGATAGCGACATCCAGCGGGTTGTCCGTTGCATTGACATCTCCCTGGGAAAACATCTTCTGCACGCTTCCGGCCGCGGTGCCGTGGCCAATTTGTACTTCAGTGGGAATATTTACGCCCTGGGTATTTGCCACACCCAGGGCCCGGCGGGTCTGGTACAGCAAATCCTGGAACTCAATCTTGGCCTTTTTATAGCCGGTTGTGTTGACATTCGCCAGATTGTTGGAAATGGTGTCAACTTGCAGCTCCTGGGCAAACATGCCGGTTGCTGCAGTCCGCAATGCTCTTAGCATGTGTAACTCCTATGAAAAGGGTGATCAGACGCGGCCGAGGTCCTGGACAGCACGGCGCAGGGTATCATCCTGGGTCTGAATCATCTTCTGGTTATCGTTGAAACTACGGGACAGCATGATCAGGTTGACCATTTCTTCAACGACATTGATATTGGCTTCCTCGAGATGCCCCTGGATGACCTGACTCTGTATGCTTACAGGCTCCGGCGCGTTGGGCTTGCGGCTGTAAAGATTATTTCCCGCCTTTTCCAGGGCATCAGGCGGGAAATCAAAAATCTGCAGCTTGTCGATCAACTTGCCGTTGCTGAAAATCTCACCATTGCGATTGACGCTGAAATCATTATCGGTAATGATGATATCACCATTTTCTCCCTGCACCGCCAGGCCACGGGGCCCGACAAGCACCCCTTCAGCATTGAGCTGGAAGTGGCCGTCCCGGGAGTAGTTCTGTTCGGTTCCGTTGCTGAGGACGAAGAAACCCTTGCCTTCAATACTGAGGTCAAAAGGGTTGCCGGTTTCGCGCAGGACACCCTGGGAAAAATCTGTCACCACAGCTTCAACACCATTGCCTCCCTGGTTCTCATCGACGAAAAAATTATTCGAATCGATAAGGTTGCGAAAAGCCACCACATCTTTTTTAAAACCCGCAGTATTGGCGTTCGCCAGGTTATTGCTGACGACTTCCAGCCATGTTTTCTTGACCGACATCCCTGCAGCACCGGTATAAATTCCACGTATCATGAGTAACTCCGCTGATGATCGAA
>WFTM01000111.1 GCA_015485525.1 Candidatus Zhuqueibacterota bacterium
GAGTTTCGGAACTCTTGCGAGTTCCGCTACACGATTCAAAGCGTGTGCTTGTGCGATGTATCCAACCGGTGTTCAGCATCTTCCTTCAGTTCATCTCCTTTCCGCAGGCTTGAATGTGGCCCTGGCTCCGGCACCGTTAATAGGAGAGAAGTAGCCGAAGTGGCAACACTTCGGGCACACGGAGCTCCGGAACTCTTGCGAGTTCCGCTACACGATGCAAAGCGTGTGCTTGTGCGATGTATCCAACCGGTGTTCAGCATCTTCCTTCAGTTCATCTCCTTTCCGCAGGCTTGAATGTGACCCTGGCTCCGGCACCGTTAATAGGAGAGAAGTAGCCGAAGTGGCAACACTTCGGGCGCACGGAGTTTCGGAACTCTTGCGAGTTCCGCTACCGGCCCCCCGGATACTAGTGCACACCAGGGCAGGGTACTGCCCCATATGTGCCTGGAGAGAATACAAAATCAGACCCAGACCGTCAAGTTTTCTTTTCCATCACTTCAGCCCTTCGAGTATTCCCGATTTTGGGAAGCTGTTCTTGACCTTTCTCAATATTTGGAAACCAGGGACGTAAAATACATCCTGTGCTTGAAGGGTAATCATCTGATTTTAGAATGGTTACACTCCCTTCCCCGTGTTTGGTACAGCTCTTGCCTTAGGCCGGCCATAGTTAGCATGCGGACAAAGCAGACAAAATAGTCTTAATACTTTTTCGTCATGGAATGAAGAGGAAGGCGGGTCAGGAGTATGTTACTATCCAAGCGTTGTATTTATGCTTTGCGAGCAGCATTGTATCTGGCGTTGGCAAAAACAGACGGCGAGTATATTTCGATACAGAAAATCGCTTCTGAATTAAATATTTCATTCCACTTCCTGACCAAAATTCTCCAGGACTTGCAGCGCAAGAATCTTGTGATCTCCTTCAGAGGGCCGCGAGGCGGTGTTGCCCTGGCCAGGCCGGATACAGAGATCACGTCCATGGATATCATCCGGGCGATCAACGGCGAAGATGTTTTTGCTCAGTGCATAATGGGTCTGCCCGGCTGCGGAACAGAGACACCGTGCCCCATGCACGAGGATTGGGCCAGATCGCGGAAAGCTATCGAAACGGTTTTCAATAATACTTCACTTGCCACGCTGGCCGAGCAAACAGTGAAGAAGCATCTTCGGCTGACAGAGCCAAAGGCGAGGACCGAATAATTGGCCTGCATTTTTCATGAAACAGCTTTTGGCCCGGGAAAAGCGGGATAACAGAATGATTGCAATTTTAGAAGTGCTTGTGAAACGGTTTACAGAAAGATATAGTCAGACTCTGTTTTTGAAAATTGTATGAATTTGTTGAATGATAACACATAGAAAGGTGGAACAGATGGGCAAGAAGGGTGCACGTTTTGTTTTGATACTCGTTGGTCTTGTTTACCCCCTGATCACAGCGTTCACGATTTTTATCGTTATGGCGCATGATCCAGAATTCCCGGGTATGCTGACCAGTTCGACGGGGGGAAGTACAAATGCGGCTCAGAAAGCAGCTAATCCGAATGGGCTGACCGACTGGGAAATGGAACACGGAATCGGTCCGATCACCTCAGAGATCAAACTGTCTGCGATCGACGAAAAGATGGCAGCAGAGGGAGAGAAACTGTTCAAAATGAAGTGTATGGCCTGCCATAAACTGGATGAGCGCTATGTTGGCCCTCCGCTGCGTGGTGTGACGACATTTCGCAAGCCGGAATTCATCATGAACATGATTCTCAACCCGTCAGAAATGATTCAGCGGCACCCGATTGCCAAGGGTTTACTGGCGCAGTATTTCAATATGATGACACCGCAGGGCCTTGACGAGCAACAGGCACGAGCCGTGCTCGAGTACCTGCGTTGGGATTTCGAGCAGAATAATAAATGAGAATGAGTGAGATTGCAACGTGTGTGGATTCAGCTTTATTAATCGTTCAACTGTATAATTGAGGAGGTGTTACATGAAACTTTTCAGTAAACCCTGGGGAGCCGGTACAGCGGTGCTGGTCCTGCTTTTCCTGGGACTGTACCTGATGGGCGGATGCCAGTCTGGCCAGAATTCAGGCGTCATCGGTAGCGGTGATGCGGCATCCAAGGTCTATGTTGCTCCCGGTGATTACGATGAGTTTTACGCTTTCATGTCTGGAGGCTTCAGCGGCAACGTTACAGTGCATGGTTTGCCCTCCGGGCGTCTGCTGAAAACCATTCCGGTTTTCTCCCAGTTCCCGGAAAACGGCTGGGGCTATTCTGAGGAAACGAAAGCCATGCTCATGACCTCTGATGATTTCCAGCCATGGGATGATGCCCACCACCCGGAGTTGTCGCAAACCGACGGCGTACCGGACGGGCGCTGGTTGTTCATCAATGCCAACAATACGCCCCGGGTTGCCCGCATCGATCTGAAAACCTTTGAAACGGCTGAGATCATCGAAATCCCCAACTCGGGCGGTAACCACGCCTCTCCTTTCGTGACCATGAATACCGAGTATGTCGTCGCTTCGACTCGCTTCAGCGTGCCGATCCCCCAGCGCGATGTCTCGATCGATTCCTATAAGGAAAATTTCAAGGGCACGATTACCTTCATCAAGGTTGATCCTGAAACCGGCCACATGGAAGTCGCATTCCAGATTCTGGTCCCCGGATATGACTATGACCTGTCTCACTCGGGTCGCGGGCCTTCGCACGGCTGGTCATTCTTCACCTGCTACAATACTGAAGAAGCCCACACGCTGCTGGAGATCAACGCTTCTCAGAACGACAAGGATTTCATCGCTGCGGTCAACTGGAAGAAAGCCGAGGAGTTCATCAAGCAGGGTAAGTACAAGACCATGAAGACCGTCTATTACAATAACCGTATGGATGAAAGCACGCAGACGGCCAGCTCCAAGAAATATACCTCCGTGCCGGTGCTTTATCCTAAGGATGTCCCCGGTCTGATCTACTATCTGCCAACTCCGAAATCTCCGCACGGTGTCGATGTTGATCCATCCGGCCAGTATATCATCGGTGGTGGCAAGCTGGCGACAGTTATTCCTGTCCATTCATTCGATAAGATGCTCAAAGCCATCGAAAACGAGGAGTTTGAAAAAGTTATCGATGGTATTCCCGTGCTCAAGTATGACGCGGTCATCGCCGGCGAAGTGGAAAATCCCGGTCTCGGACCGCTGCACACCGAATTTGACGGCAAAGGCTATGCGTACACCTCGGCCTTTATTTCTTCAGAAGTCGTCAAGTGGAAAATCGGTACCTGGGAAGTCGTCGATCGCATTCCGACGTACTATTCCATCGGTCACCTGATGATTCCTGGCGGCGATTCCCGCAAGCCCTGGGGCAAGTATCTGGTCGCTCTCAACAAGCTGACCAAAGATCGCTATCTGCCCACAGGGCCTGAACTGGCTCACTCCGCTCAACTGATCGATATTTCCGGCGATAAAATGCGCCTGCTGCTCGACTTTCCGACCATGGGCGAACCACACTATGCGCAAGGTATCGCCGCAGAGCTGGTCAAGCCGAATTCGGTCAAGTACTTCAAGCTGGAAGAAAACAACCATCCATACGCGATCAAGAGCGAAGAGGAAGCACGCGTTGAGCGCAAAGGCCGGGAAGTGCATATTTACATGTCCACCATCAGGACGCACTTCATGCCTGATAACATCGAAGGCATCAAGGTCGGCGACAAAGTCTATTGGCATATCACCAACCTGGAGCAGGACTGGGATATCCCGCACGGCTTTGCCCTCAAAGGCATGCGTACTGCAGAACTCCTGATCATGCCCGGCCAAACCCGTACGATTTACTGGGAACCCAGAGAAGTTGGTGTGTTCCCGTTCTATTGCACGGATTTCTGCTCGGCCTTGCACCAGGAAATGCAGGGATATATCAGGGTATCGCCGCGTAATTCCAAGATAAAGATATCCTACAATAAACGATAACTGATGAATGCGGCTGCTCCGAAATATCGGGGTGGCCGCACTTTCTTAACCTTCATGTTTAAGCCTGATCGATTCATCGATCTCGAAAAAAACAGGCTGTGTCAGGCATTGATTTGTGAATCAATCGGGTCCGTGAAGAGATGTGTGTGAAGGAGATTGAATGATGCAGCGGGTATCGAGAATTTTAATGACGGTGGCTTCGCTCTTGCTCTTACTGGCGTTCGTTTTTCCATTGTGGAGAATCTCGCTTGATGCCCCGCAATATCCTGAGGGATTGGGACTGAGAATCTGGATTAATACCATAACGGGCGAAAAACCACATGACCTGGAAAATATCAATGGGTTGAATCACTATATCGGCATGCAGAAGATCGTGCCGGACTCGATTCCGGAACTGGTCTATATGCCCTATATCGTCGCAGTGATGATCTTTTTTGGCCTGCTTGTCGTCGCTTTCGGAAAAAGGAAACTGCTCTATAGCTGGGTCGTCGTGATGATTCTCATCAGCCTGGCTGGGTTGGCGGATTTTTACAAGTGGGGCTATGACTATGGTCATAACCTCGATACAGAGCACGCGGCTATAAAAATCCCCGGTATGGCCTATCAGCCACCGGTAATCGGTTCAAAGCAGATACTGAACTTCAAGGCTTTTTCCTTCCCGGATGTGGGTGGCCTGGCTATCGTGTTGTCTATCGGCCTCGGGTTTGCCGCTATTGTGATCGAAAGACGGGAAGACAAAAATCAGAACGGATGAGCCCATGCGGAAGAGAGGAAAAACCAGTATCACTCTGCTTCTTGTCACCATTGCCGTAATCGCAGGATGCAGTCCCGGACCGGAACCGATAGAATATGGTGCGGTCAAATGTGACCATTGCAAGATGCTGATCATGGATCGGAAATTCGGTTCTGAGCTGGTGACCGTAAAGGGGAAGGTCTATAAGTTTGATGCGGTTGAGTGCCTGGCTGAGTTCATGCTGGACAGCAGCGTTACGGCAGCGAATACGCATTCGCTCTGGGTCTCTGATTTTGAGCCGCCGCATGAATTCCTTATAGCGGAAAAGGCGTTTTATCTGCAAAGCGAGCGCATCAAAAGCCCGATGGGGCTTGGCCTGAGCGCCTACAGCAGCGCGGAGCGGGCGGATGAGTTCCGCCGAAAGTACGGCGGGAAAGTTTTGAGTTTCGAACAGATGCTCGACTATGTGCGCGCGAGCAGGGAATAATCCTAGTCTGAAAGATATAAACCGGGCTTGATGCACCATCGCAGGTGCTCAGTGAATGAGTTGACGGATTTTGAGCTATGAAGAAAAAAATCGCACAATATGCTTTTCTGATTCTGGCGTTGTTGCAGGGCGGGAGTGTTGCCGGGCAGACGGCGGATCTGGTCGTCGGGACGGATGGGAGCATCCCGTCTCTGAAGCAGGCTCTCGAACTGGCGCGACCGGGAGATACGATTCTGCTCAAATCCGGTGTCTATAAAGAGGGCGCCGTGCTCGTGGATAAAAGCGTGCAGATCATCGGCCAGGGCTTTCCGGTTCTGGACGGAGAAGGCGAATATCAGATCATGACCGTCACGGCGGATGATGTCGTGATCCGCGGGATTGAATTTCGCAATGTCGGCGTCAGCTTTGTCGAAGATAATGCAGCGATCAAGCTCGAAGGCGTGTCCGGCGTGCGGATCGTTGAAAACCGTTTTATCGAGGCGTTTTTCGGCGTTTATCTCGCGCAGTCACAGAAAACTCTCATCGAAGGAAATGAATTTTACGGCACCGGGACACGCGAGGCTACGACAGGTAACGGTATTCATCTGTGGTACTGCAAGGAAATCACGATCCGCAACAACAAAATCAACGGCCATCGCGATGGAATTTATTTTGAGTTCGTCGAGGACAGTAAAGTCGAGCGCAATCTGAGCTGGGGAAATTTGCGCTATGGTCTGCATTTCATGTTTTCAGACCGCTGCGAATATTTGAAGAATGTTTTCCGGCAGAACGGGGCCGGTGTTGCGGTCATGTACACACACAACATGAGCATGCACGATAATCTGTTCGAAAAGAACTGGGGCTCTGCGGCTTTCGGCCTGCTGCTGAAGGAAATCACCGACAGTTATATCACCAATAACCGGTTTTACAAAAATTCGATCGGACTTTATACCGAGGGGTCGAATCGTCTGCATGTCAGGGAAAACACCTTTGAGGAAAACGGCTGGGCCGTAAAAATTATGGCTAATTCGATGGAGAGCGAGTTTGTACACAATAATTTTATCAACAACACGTTTGATGTGGCCACCAACAGCCGGCAGAATTTCAACACATTTGACAGCAATTACTGGAGCAGCTATACGGGTTATGATCTGAACCGTGACGGCATCGGCGATGTGCCATTTCGCCCCGTGCGGCTCTTCTCTTATATCGTCGAAAAACAGCAGACTGCGATGATCCTGTCGCGCAGTTTTTTTATCGATATTCTGGATATTGCGGAGCGCATTGTTCCCATGCTGACGCCGGAAACCCTGGTGGATGCCCATCCCCGCATCAAAAAATTGAACGTGCCTACTGGTGAAAAAGAAAATGAAGGGTGATCGAGAAATGATAAAAATCGATGGCGTGGAGAAGCAATTCGGCTCGCTCAAAGTGCTGAAACGCATATTTCTGCAGATCGAAACAGGCCGGGTAACTGCGATCGTCGGGCCGAACGGGTCCGGTAAATCGACTTTGATCAAGAGCATCCTCGGGCTGGTACGGCCGGATAAAGGCGAAATCTATGTCAACGGCACCAGGCTCAATGGCGAGTGCGAGTACCGCCGCCAGATCGGCTACATGCCGCAGATGGCGCATTTCCCGAACAACCTGAATGTCGGCGAGGTGTTGTACATGATCAAGGACCTGCGCGGCGAGCATGCCGGACTCGATGAGGAGCTGATCCACGAGTTTGGCCTCGGGCAGGAAATGGACAAGCCCCTGCGCACTCTCTCCGGCGGTACACGGCAAAAGGTGAGCGCAGCGATCGCCTTTTTGTTCGATCCGGCGCTGCTGATCCTCGATGAGCCGACCGCAGGCCTTGACCCCATCGCCAGCAGTATTTTTAAAGATAAAATCATCCGTGAGCGCGAAAAAGGCAAGACCATCATCCTCACATCGCACATCATGAGCGAGATCGAAGAGATGGCGGATAGCATCATTTTTCTGCTCGATGGCAGTGTACGCTTCAGCGGCCCGGTTGAAGAACTCAAAACCATGGTTGGAGGGCTCAACCTCGAGCGCTCGATCGCCCGCATGATGGCTGAAAACGACGAGGCATAGCCCCCCGCTCTGGCTCTGGATAGCCCGACATCTGAGTAAATGGGTCACAAAACGGATAATCCCTGGAGAATCGGAAATGGATAAAGTCGGCAAAATAATCAAATATCAGCTCTTCGATATTTTCCGCAACAAGTGGCTGTTGTTTTATGCCCTGTTTTTTTTCGTGGTAACCGATGGCCTGTTTCGCTTTGGCGGCGGAGGGGCCAAAGTTATCATCAGTTTTATGAATATCATGCTGTTCATCATTCCTCTGGTCAGCATTCTGTTCGGTACCATGTTTTTGTACAATTCACGTGAATACATCGAACTGCTCCTGACCCAGCCGGTGAAACGGCGCGTGCTCTTCGCCGGGCTTTACCTCGGGCTGGCGCTGCCGCTGGTTGCCGGGTTTGTTCTCGGTGTCAGCATACCCTTTGCTCTCTATGATGACGGCGGCCAGTTGGCAACCCTGGGCCTGCTGCTGCTTTCCGGTACATTTCTGACCCTCATGTTCACGGCACTTGCATTTTTTATTGCCCTGCGCAACGAAGACCGTGCCCGTGGTTTTGGCATTTCAATACTCGTCTGGTTGATTTTTTCTTTTGTGTATGATGGCATCATCCTGTTCGCCAGCTTCTCTCTTGCTGACTATCCCATAGAAAAACCGCTGATCGTGGCCAGTATGCTCAATCCGATCGATCTGGCCCGGATTCTCATCCTGCTCAAAACCGATTTTTCCGCATTGATGGGCTATACGGGCGCGGTATTTCAGAACTTTTTCGGCAGTTCTCTGGGCATCACGGTCTCGCTGTTGACGATGCTGGTCTGGACCATGATCCCGGCAATCCTGGGAACGCGCACTTTCGAGAAAAAGGATTTCTGAGTAGCCTTTCCTGTTTTTAGGATAGACCCGGAAAGGATTCCTAAAAATGGAAATCAACAGATGCAGGTTATTTTTGGCGTTATACCGTAATTCTATGAAATATAATGTGTTATGCTCTATGTGACTTAGAATGGTTTTTCGGTATGCTCTTTGTATAATAAGAAGCGGATTGGATGTGAGAGCTGCGGAAAAGGTGGTAATGTGATGATGTTAGGAAACCGATGTTATACGCAGGCACCACCTTTTATGCCTTTCAAGTAAGTTGTTCCTTGTTTTCTGAACGTTGCTCCGACGTTGTGAAACGTGAACAGCCGAAAACGGATGAATCATGACAGAAACCGAGTCAATCGGATGCTGTATGGTTCATCCGTTTTCATTTATGATCAGTGCTTAGAAGGCATCACAGGAGTGCCCCGAGAAACCACACTCCCCGGCGCACGAAAGATGGATAGTGCCGTTGGAAATATTTCACCCTGAAGAAAAGTTCGCTTTCCCCGCTTTCTGCATCAGATGCAGGCTAAGAAGCGGGATGCGGTAGATGAGTTTGAACCAGAGAATCGAGGACATGACCATGGAAAAATATAGCTTCCTGCCAGACATGGCAGCAAGTACGGAAGTTCCTGATAAGGGTATTCTGAGCCAGACAATCGTCAACAACGAAGATGTGCGGGTGGTCGTTTTTGGCTTTGCTGCCGGTGAGGAGCTCAGTGAGCATACAGCATCAGTGCCGGCGATGATCGAAATCGTTGCCGGTGAGGCTGAAGTCAAACTGGGGGATGATCACCATGAGGCATCAGCGGGATTCTGGGCTTATATGCCGGCAAAACTGCCGCACAGCATTCGCGCCAAAGCACCGTTGAAGATGCTGCTGTTGATGCTGAAAAAATAAACCGGGCTGCATCAGGACCTTCTCAGCTCAAACCAGAATTCCGATCCCCTGTTGATGTCACTGCTGACATGGATGGTGCTGCCGTGGGCTTCGACGATGTGTTTGACAATCGCCAGCCCCAGGCCGGTGCCGCCAACGGCGCGTGAGCGCTGGGGATCGACGCGGTAAAAACGTTCGAATATACGCTCGATGTGTTCCCGCGGAATCCCCTGCCCATCATCCCGCACGAATAATCGCACGCCGTTTTCCACCTTCCGATAGCTGACCACGACCTCACCCCCGGCACGGTTGTACTTGATGGCATTGCTGATCAGGTTGCTCATTACCTGAGTCAGCCGTGTCGTGTCGCCGATCGCACTGATGGTGCGACCGGAGGTGTCCGGTGAAAAGCGCAGGCTTATTTCGCGCGCCGCGGCTTTATTCTGCATCTCCTGGCACAGAGCCTCCAGCCAGTCATGAACTTTGAAATGGCGGAAACTGAGCTTCATCTCGCCGGACTCGATGCGGGAGATATCGATCAGATCGTTGAGCAGTATGTTGAGGCGCATGGCGATGCGAAAGGCCTTGTTGAGAAAATCTTTACGCAGTTCCGGTCCGAGATCATCTTTTTCGAGCAGGGTTTCGAGGTAGCCCTGCAGGGAGAAAATGGGCGTGCGCAGCTCGTGCGAAACATTTGCCAGAAACTGGCTGCGCACGGTCTGCAGTTTGCGCAGCTCGATGACATCCTGTCGCAGGCGTTTGAGCATTTCGTTGAGTACATCGGCCAGCTCGCCGATTTCGTCTTCAGATGTCGGCCGGAAGCGAATGTCGAATTCACCACTTTTGATCAATGAGGCGGTTTTGGCCAGTTCGAGAATCGGCTTGGTCACCCGCCCAGAGACCCAATAGGTTAATGCGGCGATGAAAATGATCGCTGCCAGGCTTCCGAGAAGGATTTTCCTGCGCAGCTCGTTGTAGAAAAAGTGCACTTCATTCAGGTCGATGGCCACGCGCAGGTAGGAGAAAGGCGCCGGACTGTTTTGTGTGGAAAAGCCCTCGGGATAATAGCGGGCCAGATAAAAAAACGGATGGTTGACCGTCGTACTCAGGCGCTCGGCATGGGCGGTAAGCTCGGTGCGGCTGCGGAGAACTTCCGGCCGGTTAAGGTGGTTCTCCACCCGGGGCAGGGAATCCTGCGGTACTTTAGAGTCAAAAATCACTCTGCCGGTCGAGTCGATCAGGGTCAGACGAACCCGGGCTGTCTCTGCAAAACCGGTCAGAAAAGCATATTCGTCCGGCAGGGCAACAGCGCTGTTTTGCAGCAGGAATTCGCATTCATCGATGACGGTGGACAGGTTGTCGATGATTTTCTTTTTGTAAAATCCCTGTAACTCGAGGATGCTGATGACAGCCGCGGAAAGTGTCACGGAAAAGAGCAGCAGGATGTTGACGATGATGATTTTTTTGCGCAGCGAGAGGGAGGAAAAGCGGGGTATTCGCATCGATCGCACCTTCTTTCTCGTCTGATATATAAATCTGCTGCTGAAAAAGCGTGGCCGGAACGGCGCAAAGGGTCACTCGTCGCCGACACGCATCCTGTATCCGACGCCTTTCACCGTTTCAATCATGCCGGCGTACTGCTCGCCGAGCTTTTCACGAATTTTGCGGATATGCACGTCGATGGTGCGGTCGATGACGACGACATCGTAGCCCCAGATGGCGTCGAGCAGGGTGTCACGGGTGATGACACGTCCGGGACGGCTGGCGAGGTAATGGATCAGCTCGAACTCTTTTTTGGTGAATTTGACCACTTCACCACGCACGCGCACGAGATAGCTGTCCGGGTCGATGAGCAGATCGCCGAACTTGAGCACGTTATCCTGACCGGCGCTGTCCTGTTCGTGGCGCTTTTCTTTGCGCAGGGCTACTTTGATCCGCGTGATCAGCTTGCGAATGCTGATCGGCTTGACGATGTAATCGTCCGCTCCCAACTCTAACCCGACAACTTCGTCGATCTCATTGTCCCTGGCGGTGAGGAAAATAACCGGAATGTACCGGGTCTCCTCCTGGTTACGCAGCTCGCGAAGCACCGACCAGCCATCTTTACCCGGCAACATGACGTCGAGAAGAATCAGGTCCGGCCTCTGCACGCGAGCTACACGGATGGCTTCGTCACCATCACTCGCCGATATGGTCTCAAACCCTTCGGTTTGCAGGTTAAAGGTCAGCAGGTCGAGAATATCCTGCTCGTCATCGACGAGCAGCAACTTGTGTTTCATAGCTTTCTCCGGGTTGTTTTCTCGCACGTGGGTGATAAAATAATCTCTGAAACCCGGAATCGAAAGGTTTTTTCTCTTCTTAATAATTTGATAACACAGCGAGGCGCCGGCCTGCACGGGGTGAAGGCGGTCAGGTCAGTCCTGCCGTACAGAGAGCAAATCTTCCTGCAACAGGGCATGCAGAGCCCGCCGCGCCTGCACGCGCAGCATCTCCTTACGATATCCCGGGTCATAGGGCACGTTGGGCAGTGGTGCGCATTTCCGGAAGAGAAAATCCGCGATAGTCTCAATGCCTCGCGCGTCCAACGTGCCACTTTCGAGAAGATCGGCCAAACGGGGAAAGACTTTCGGTTTCGCTGCCAGCACTCCGACAACCGCGACCAGCTTCTGCACGTTGCCACCAGCGTCGCTGTCCATGCGTACGGCAAGGTTGACCAGCGGAAAGTCGATAGACCGGCGTACACTCCACTTGCGAAACGCCAGTTTTCTGCCGGAGATGAGCGGAATGAAAATGCGGGAGAGCAGCTCGTTGGGGTGCAGGGTCAGATGCGCTGCACCATTGCTGCGGTACAGTTGCACCAGCGGAATGCGGCGTTGCCCCTGCACGGAGAGCAGTTCGACCTCTGCCTCGAGGGCGATCAGCGCAATGGCCGCATCACCGGAAAAGGCAGCGACGCAGTTTTTGCCACCCGGTACGACATGGCACTGATCGCCGTGGGATTTCAGGCAGCCGCCAAGGGCCTGACGCCAGAAATCCGTCTGGTTGATGTAGCGGCAGCGGGTGTCGAGGCAGAGATTACCGCCCAGGGTCGCCATGTTGCGAATCTGCGGGGAGGCGATGGTGCCGAAAGTCGCTGCCAGCGCCGGCAAGGTGGCAACAAGTGCCGGATGCGAGCTCAGGTCGGCGAGTCTTTCGCCGGCACCGATGATGAGTTCGTTTTGTTGTGTTTCCACACCGCGCAGCTCGGGAAGGTTGCGCAGCGAAAGTACGGCTCCGGTCTCGGGGTACAGGCGGTGCTTGAGGTTGGGCAGCAGGTCTGTACCGCCGGCGAGTATTTTGATTCCCCCGGCGGAATCATCGAGCAGGTGCAGGGCTTCCTTCAGGGAGAAGCAGGTTTTATGGTCAAATGGCTTGGGGCGCAACATGATTGGGCTAATCCCTCACAGTAGATTTTTCCTCAGCTTCTTTGACGCGCAGGGCGGCGAGTATTTTTTCCGGCGTAATCGGCAGCATATCGATGCGGACGCCGACGGCATCGAAAATGGCGTTGGCGATAGCCGGGATCGCAGGGTGCAGCGGGCCTTCGCCCGCTTCTTTGGCACCGTACGGCCCCATGGGGTCTTCGCTTTGGACGATCATGGCTTCGATCTCCGGTGTGTCCAGCGCAGTGGGGATGCGATAATCAAGCAGGGATGGAGCAGCGAGCAAACCGTTTTCCATCGTCGTGTGTTCTTCCATCACTGCCTCGGCAGCACCCATATACACGCTGCCTTCGATCTGCCCTTCGACGGAAACAGGCGACAGGGCTTTGCCGCAATCGTGCGCTGCCCAGATTTTTTCCACCCGCACCAGTCCGGTTTCAGCATCGACGCGGACCTCAGCCACGTGTGCTGTGAAAGAATACGCCGGCGAGGCGCCGATAGTCGCTCCGCGGTAGTCGCCGTGTACGCCCTCGGTGATGGTTTCAAAGTAGCCGGTGGTGCACAGGGTGCCGAACTCGGCCTCGGCCAGAGCAAAGGCTTCGATCACAGGCATGCGGCGATCGGGATCATCGAGAGCCCGTACGCTGTGTTGGATGAGTGTAAGGTTTTCAGGCGCGCAGCCCCATTTTTTTGCTACCGATGAACGGATTTTTGCAGCCAACTCCTTCGCAGCCTGCAGGCAAGCCGTTCCTGCCATGAGGGTGATGCGGCTGGAGTAAGCGCCGAGATCAACGGGCGTCAACGCCGTATCCGCACTGATGACCGTAATATCCGCTACTTCGAGGCCGAGCTCCTGAGCGGCGATTACGGCCAGCATGGTGTTCGATCCCTGGCCGATATCCGAAGCGCCGGAATAGAGGGTCACTCTGCCGCTGCGATCGATCGTGATCTTCACTCCGGACTGCGGCATGTCGTTGGGATAAATCGGATAGTTGGTGCCGCTGATGTACGTCGAACCGGCGACGCCGAGACCGTGGCCAAAAGGCAATTTGCCGTAGCGCTCTTTCCAGCCGCTGGCCTGTTCAACCCTGTCCAGGCACTCGAGGAAACCATTGGAGCGGATGTGCAGATCGTTGACCGTGCGCGTATGCGCCGGCAGGGCGTTGCGCCGCCGCAGTTCGATGGGGTCGATGCCGAGGGCATGCGCGGCCTTGTCGAGCTGGATTTCGATGGCAAAGCGCGGCTGCACCGAGCCATGACCGCGTTTCGGGCCGCAGGCCGGCTTGTTGGTGAACACGCGTGTGGAGTCAAACCGGTAGCTGGCAAAAGCATAGGGCGCGGTAAGCAATTGCCCGGAATAATAGGTCGTTACCAGCCCGAAGGAGCTATAGGCGCCGCCGTCGAGTATGGTGTGCGTATCCACGGCGAGAATGCGCCCGTTTTTATCAAATCCGGTTTCGTAGTGCATCTGCATCGGGTGCCGGCCGCGATGGGCGTAAAACACCTCCTCGCGGGTATAAAGGATTTTCACCGGCCGGCCACATTTCTGCGCCAGTTTAGCCACGCAGAATTCCAGATCAAACGGCTCACTTTTCCCGCCGAAGGCACCGCCGAGATTGGGCTGAATGACGCGGATATTCTCCTGCGGCAGCCCGAGCACACGCGCCAGCTCACGGTGCAGATAGTGCGGCACCTGTGTGGCTGACCAGACAGTCAGGTGCCCGGCGCTGTCAAACTCTGCGACAGCACAGTGCGGTTCAATGGCTGCATGGGTCGTGCCTTGAAAAAAATAGTCCCCTTCGATGACCAGATCGGCCTGGCGCATGTTTTCATTGACTGCACCAAATTCGAGCAGGACGTGTTTTGAAATATTGCCTTTTTTATTTTTTTCGTGAATTTTCACCGCGCCGGTGGCGAGTGCACTTTCGGGCGTGAGATATGCCGGCAAAATTTCGTATTCGACCTCGATCAGCTCCAGCGCCTGCAGGGCGGTATCCTCATCCACCGCAGCCACCGCAGCCACCGCATCGCCGATGTAGCGGACTTTTTCCAGCGCCAGCGCGTGCTCGTCCTGCGTCCACGGAATGATGCCGTAAGGCAGCGGCATATCCTTCCCCGTGATGACAGCAAAGACACCTGGCAGATTTTCCGCGGCCGAGGTGTCGATTGCAATGATGCGGGCATGGGCATGCGGTGAGCGTAGAATTTTCCCGATCGCCATACGCGGCAGAAAAATATCATCGGTGTAGCGCGCCTCACCGGTGAGCCGGGCCAGCCCATCTACCCTGCGGTGCCTGCTGCCGACGACATCGTGACGATCTCGTGTGTTTTGTGCATCAGCCATGACGAGCCTTCATTGCTTTGGTGATGATGGTGGTTGGTATTCGGCTTTTGCCCGGCTTCACGAGCCAACTTTCTTGTGGTGAAATTTCTGTGAAAAAGCCGGAGCGTGCTTTAAAATAGCTCCCTCTCCCTCCACCTCGCGCAGCCGTTTTTGAGCGTGAGGGCATCCTCGGCCTGGTGCGAGCTGCAGCCTTTTTCAGGGTTTTGAATTTTGAACTATCACTCAGAAAGTACCGGGTGGCGATCAGTCGCTTGCTACGGAGAGTCTAGTATGGATTTTTCAAAAAAAAAGTTCGAACAACTTTTGAGAGAACTGTTTATATCCACATGATATAGCCAATAGCCAATATAAACTTTCACAAAACTCATTCGAACTTTGTTATCGAAAATAATCAACTTAGAACAGCTAAGCAAGCATCTTTTCTCTCCCTTTTGAGCTTGTGTCAGAAGTGAGTACAAACGCATAGCACAGGCGTGTACCACTTGTCTGACGCAGGATTTTTGTTGTTTTCACGCAGTTGCGCACCATGTCATCCCTCTATTTCAAGAACGTCAGCTTGCGGGTTTGTTGAAATTCTCCGGCCTGAATATGGTAGAAATATAATCCGCTGGGCAAATCACGCGGCTGCCATTGCACCTTGTGGATGCCGGCACTGATTTTTCCATCGATAAGAGTAGCGACTTTTTGGCCAAGGATGTTGTAAATGACAAGGGTCACATGACCCGCCTGTGGTAGTGCGAATTCGATGGTCGTTTCCGGATTGAAGGGGTTGGGATAGTTTTGATGTAATGTGTACGTTCCCGGAAATTGTGCAGGATCATCGGTAACATTGGTTGGGTTCGCTTCATTTTCAATAAAGATACCGGCGCCGTATGTTCCGAGTACAATACCTCCATTTTTATTATAAGCAAAGCTGCTGATATTGGTGTTGCGCAGGCCGCTATTCAATTCTGTCCAGGTATCGCCTGCATCTTCGGAAAAGAAAACGCCCGAACGCGTTCCTACCCAGACAATCCCTTCTGCGTCGATCGAAAGCGTAAGAATTAAGGTCGTTGGAATTTCCGCACCAATCTGCTGCCATGATTCGCCGTTGTTATCAGAGCGAAACAATCCATTGAATACGGTGCCGGCAAAAAGCTGTCCCCGGGTGTTTCCCGCCAGTGAAGAAATATATTCCGTTTCAAGGCCCGTATTCGCGGCCTGCCAGGACTCGCCATTATCGGTAGATATGAACACGCCATCTCTGCGTGTGCCGACAAAAATTTCACCACTGGATTTTTGTAACAGGGCAATGCCATCTGAAGTCGGTGCACCATTTTCTTTTTTCTGCCAACTGACGCCGTCATCGTCAGTTCGAAAAATTCCATTGTTCGAGACCGTCACCATAAACTGACCGGGACCGAGTGGCAAAGCAGCTCTTCTGAGACCGTTGGCAGGCAAATCACCGGTGATGTTTTCCCATGAACTACCATTATCTTTCGAGCGGAACAGGCCAAAAGCATCGACACTGGCAATGATGTTTTCATCAGCATCAAGGGTCAGAACAGAAACACCGGTTCTGGCTTGTTCGATGAAAACCTGTTGCCAGGTCTGACCGGCATCTGTACTCCGAAAAATGCCATCACGACTTGTGCCTGCGAAAAGGTCACCGGCTGTGTTGTTCACCAGCGACCAGATGAAAATACCATTCAGTCCATCGTTGCTGTTTTGCCAGGTGGCGCCATCATCGGAAGAGTGAAAGACACCGCTGCCATTGCTACCGGTAAGCAAGCCCCCACTCTTTGTGCGGATGAGGGTATTCAGAGCGCGATAGGATAATGTTTCGCTCACCACCTCCCAGTTGTCGCCGTTATTTGATGTGCGGTACAGTCCGCTGCTGGTAGCGGCATACAAAACACCATTCTCATAAAAAAAGCTCCTGACGCTGAAGAAAGATGAAGGTAATCCGGTGTTGACTTGTACCCAGGTCAAGCCGTCGTCTAACGAACGCAAAACGTCGAGTGACCCGGCATCGATAAAAATGGCACCCGTTGGCAGAATAAATATTTCTGTAGTTAGCTTTCCATTAGCAGCACCTGTGTTCACGGGGGACCAACTTCCACCGCTGTTTGCAGATTTATAAACGCCACGACTTGTCGCAACATATAAAGTACCATCAAGCGCTTCAGCGATATCATAGACGCTCCGGTTTTGGAAATCCGGGGAAATGGCCACCCAGGTATTGCCGCCACTTGTGGATTTATAAATCCCGGCAGCGGAAACACCAGCAAAGAGTGCACCGTCCTGCGAGATATGAAGAGCCCGAACAGTACGATCTTCGGGGATGCCTTCGCCGGTTGCAGCCCATTGCAAATCAGATGAATTGGATTTGAAAACGCCTGATTCTGTAGCAGCATAAATGACGTTTTGGCTATCGACAACATAATCGTAAATATTGTTGCGTGGCAGCCCGGAATTAATTGGCTGCCATTGGGTACCATTATTTTTGGATACGTAGGCACCTGCACCAAACGTCCCCATGAGAATAGTGCTATTTTCTAATTGATGCAATACCTGGACCGTGCCACCAAAGGGCCCATCTACCTGTTTCCAGAAATTCCTGCCATTTATTTGACTGAAAGTGATCGTGATTGGACTGTTAACCGCATCTTCTGCTGAAATTTCAATGGAACCCTTGCGTGGTGTTACGCCATCGTTTGCAGCGTATGAAAATTGAATGTTGCTGTCGTCTGTCCCGGTGCCGCCGCCGGTAATCGAAAGCCAGTCACTGCCCGCAGTTACTGTTGCGGTGTAGTTTAATGTCGCGGAACCGGTGTTGGTAATTTGAATTGTACCGCTCCCGGAAGTTGCCGGGAAATCAAAATTCCCGGGAGATGCATTGAGTACAGCCCGTGGTAGCGGTGTGGCATTGACCTTGAGTTTGAGCGAAGGTGTCTGCTCATCATTGCTGGTCACGGTGAGTGTGGCGCTATCCGGGAAATAACCAACGCCGGCCCAATTCACCGCCACTGTCAGACGTCTGCTTGTCGCTGTTTCAACAGTTGCCGTTTGAAATGATGGGATCAGCCAGTTTTTGTCCGAAGTAATCTCTTTTATCAAAAGCGGAGAGAGGCCAACGTTGTGAATCTCAAAAAAACCGCTGATGCTTTCACCACGTGCCGCCAACAGGGCCATATATGCGTCCAGCTGGCCGTATCCGGTTTGTTCGTCAAACCCCGGAGCTTCCAGATCAATGGCGGTACTTTGCATGATCGCCCGGACTTCGGCATTGGTCAGCGAGGGATTTTCCGAACGGATGAGCGCTGCCACGCCGCTGGCATAGGGACAAGCTGCTGAGGTACCATTAAAAGTTTCCGTGTAATCACCATTTCGATAGCCAAGCTCACCGGTCAGATCGGTGGTGTATATACGCGTACCCGGTGCAAGAAAATCAAGATGTGCTCCGTAATTGCTTCCCCACCAGTATTCATTATCACATGAGACGCCGAGAGGATCCGCTGTAACTCCTTTTGAAACGGCACCGGGGTTTGAACTGCTGCGTTTGCGAGTGCCACACGGGCTGAGGGCACCAACGGAAATAACACTAGCATACCCAGCAGGATATTGTGGATCCGTTGAATTTTTATTTCCTGAAGAGGCAAGCAAGAGGACGTCCTGGTCGTAAGCATAGTTGGCGGCCTCTTCCTCGAATTGCGAGAAGTATCTGCCGACAATGCTCATGTTGATGATCTTTGCCCCATGATCTGCAGCCCAAATCATGGCGAGAGATGAAGCGGCTATTGTCCCAGACCCGTCAGGTCTCTGAGTGCGCAACGGCATGATTTTTACATTCCAGGCAATGCCGGCAACGCCAATCCCGTTATTGCCGGCTGCAGCGATGATACCGGCCACGGCGATCCCGTGGGCATTATCCACCTCCGAAGGATCATCGTCGTTATCAACAAAATCATAACCGGGCACCAGCCTGCCGGCAAACTCCGGATGGGAAAAATCCATCCCGGCGTCAATAACTGCGACGATGACATCTTCACTACCGGTTTGCAGGCTCCAGGCCTGTTCGGCATTGATATCCACGCCCGTCGTACCGACGGAATCACCGCTTCCGAACGGGTCGGCCTGTCCGACATTATTCAACCCCCACTGCCTCGGATAGAACGGGTCATTGGGTACCACACGCGCTGTGTTGTTTTGAGCCTTGTTGTTATCGATTCCCCTGGGGGAGGCGGTATGACCGTATTGGAAATAATCCGGTTCTGCATAAATCACATTCGGATCAGACGAATAATCCTGTGCCATTTGCCAGATATTCGTGGTCTCCGGGGTGCGCAACAGGTAAACGGCATGCAACCCCATGTCACGTTTCTTCGCCAGGCCGCGACCGCTCTCCGGTACGAGTTGGTTCATGGCCTGGACTTGATATTTTCGGTTCAACGCTTGAATCGAGGCGGCATTCTGCGCTGCCGAAGCTTTACCAAGCCCCGGACCGGTTTGAAACTTTACAATCAATCGCCCCGGTACATATTCCCCGGGTTCGGGTGTTTTTGGCTTTCGGGCAATATTTGACATTGTGCCGCCCGGTTCATTGATAGCAATTTCCGTTGTTTCGATCCGAAGTGCCGGCGCGCCCCGAGTGGAAGTGAATTGGATCGATTGAGTGAAAAACAGGCCGTTATTGCTTTCATTGGTTTCCCGCACTTCGGCACGGTTATCAAAATAAAACGAGATATAATAGGGGCCATTGGGCAAACCGTCTATGGTGTTTAGATCAACAACCAGCGTGTCTGTGATGGATTCTCCATCATCGAGTCCGGCATGTGAGCTCTCTCCAATATTGAAATCCGCCGGACTGCTAGACCGGTTTAGTGACAGACCATAAGACACATGAAAAGGCCCTGCGGGTTGCAAACCGGTATTGCTCACGGTCGTAATCACAGTTAGTGCACCGGTTGTCCTATTAAATGTATATCGATTCAGCGTGCCGTTTTTGATGGCAAGATCAGGGTAATTATTGAATGTGAATCGATCTTCGAAGGTGTGTGCATTGTCCGTTTCATCACTTTCGTCAACCTCATCGAGGTGGTCAATGATGACCCCGACATAAAACGTCCCGCTTGGAATGGTATCGAGTGTATCGAGAGCAACACGATGGAAGATGCTTGAGAACCCTCCCTCACGCAAGTTCGGAAGTTCTACCGAGGAAATCAGAAAGTCGTCTGTAGTCATGTCCTTGTCTTCAGAAAAATAAAAACCCAAATGAAAAGGCCCCGAATCGTCGCCCCCGGTGTTGCGATAAGCCATGCTAATCGTCAACTCTTGTGAAGATGAGCTGTAAGAATAGCTACCAAGTAATACGGGGTCCAACACCAGGTTCGGCGTCGAGCCCGGATAGAAAAAAGTTTTGTTGAATCGGATGGCGTTATCATCTTCTGCAGATTCGTCCACCTGTGCCTGGTCATCGAGGATGACGCCGACGTAATACATCCCCGGCGCAAGATTTGCCAGTGTGTCGAGATTGACCTTTTCTTTGGAAACGGAGAAGACTTTGCCAACCCCGAGGCTGTCGGTGGCAAATCCTTTGATGAGAAAATCCTCGGTCGTGATGGTTGAATCGGTGGATAGGTAAAATCCAATCCGAAATGCGCCGGCTGAGGCATTGCCATCATTTTTCGCACGGGCACTCAATTGAATTTCATGGTTGAAGGAAACGTAAAAGTATTGATTGTAAAAGGAAAAACCAGTGTCAAAGATGAGGTTGGGCATGTTGCCTAAAACCGATGCCTGGTTTGGCATGTAGTTTTCACTGGCGAAACCTGTTACCGTCTCCGGCTGCTGCATAATTTTACTGGAACCGGATGACATTATTTCGATGGCAGGCCCTCGTTGCGATTCAGCAAACAGAGCAGTGTGGTTGGGTTCATCTCTTTTGCTGTCCGGTAGAGTGTGAATCGCATCACTTGCGGATGTCATATTTTGATGCGCTGGCTGCCGGCCTGCCTGCTGCCCGGATATGCTTTGTACTTTGCTCGAGGTTATGATTGTTGTTTGACTTTGCTGTAATTCTTGTGAAAATACAGAGCCGGGAAAAAGGAAGTGGCGTGTAAAAAGAGAAATGAGTAAAAAACTGATTTTCGCGAGTTTCGTGAAAAAGCGCATGGTACCCTCCTTCCAATAATGGAAATGCCATGTTCTCTCATGATAATCTATTTTCTAGAAATCCTCCCAGACGTCCTGCTCGATGTTCTTGTCGGAAATCTTGAAAAGTTGCATTTTGAGGGGTTGTCGAGTCAGATAGGGAAAGGTTCGGTCGTGCTCTGTCCGGACCCCGATAATATGATCCTTCGCAACGAGCTTGAACTTATAGTCAAAATAGGATTGCGCGTTCATGCGCTCTCTGAACATCAGGATTTTACCATCGTAAGAGAATTTCACGATATTCAATTTCTCGCGACTCATACTGCCATCCATCTTCGGCAGCACTTCGCCAAAGGGTGCTGCACCGAGATAGGTAATCGTCAATTTGCCTTTGTCGATCTTGATATCCCATGCGTATGGTACGGGAATGCCATAGCTTTCATCCTTGACCTGCCATTGACCGTTGATGGGCGCCGGTTTCCTGGTTTTTGATTTGTTGGACTGCTGCTGAGCGTATGCGGAATGCCCACTGTGCAGAGAGAAAATAAACCCGAACAGGACGATAGTTACGAGTGTCTTCACTTTGTGGCTTTTCATGATGGCCTCCTTAAATTGATTTTGTAAAGATTCACGTAATTGTATTTTTATTATAATGTTACAGTAGGTTGTTTTGCTGAGCGAAATTTCGTTTTTCCGACTTCATCACCCCCGGTAGAACGTTATGTTGGAAAAAGCTGGGGTGGTAGCATGATGGGCACGTATGTTCACACTTGCTTCTAAACTGAAAAACGGAATTTTACAGTGGTTAGGGTCAAGTCATGAGTTGAAGCGAGGCAAAATGCAGGAGGAGTTCTTGGATTCAGAAAAATAGAGGGGAGCACACTAACTTCGGCGGCCCGGGGAAGCTCACCGATATTTTGATTTTAGAAGAGTAGGAAGGTCACTTTTGGGTTCGCGCAAGCGCTTGCTCGATTTTCGGCAGGTACACTTTCAACATTTCGGATGCAGGATCGAGCTGCCCGGCTTGTTTCAGTTCCTCGATGATCCCGCTTACTTCGCGCATGGCAGCCCGTTCGCTTTCCGGGTCGTTCAGCATTTGATAGGTGCGGGCTAATTTGTAATGGATGACCGCAAGTTGCTCGCGATCTTGTATGATTCCGGTCGTCTCGGCAACAGACTGCAGCAGCTGCAACGCCTGCTTGTAGTGCTGCAATGAGGTTGTGGGATGGGACATTTTGCCTGTGAGGTCTCCCCGGCTTGTGATGACATACACGAGGCTGCGCCGGTGTTCCGTGTTTTCCGGAGAGTGCTCGATCAGGCTTTCCAGGGCGTTTTGTGCGCTATTCAGGCTCCGCAGCGCTTCGGTAAAGCGCTCCAGGCTCATGAGAGCCGTAGCATAGAGCTGTGCGAGATTGGCCTGTTTCAGAAAAAGGCCGGGCGCATGCAAGTTGCGTTTGATGGCGTTCTCGCCGAGGTTGAGTGCAGACTTGTAGGTATCCAGCGCCTTTCGGGTCTCACCTTTTTGGAGATACGCGTTCGCCAACTCACCGACTCCGCCCATCGCATTCTCGATCAGTCTTGTGTTGGAAGAGTCCTGTTGCAGCAGGCGCATCTGTACTTGTACCCCTTGTTGATACAACGAAATAGCGCTATCGAGCTCTCCCGAATAAGCCGCACACCAGCCCACATTTTGTATGGAAATCGCCAGGGCGCGCTGAATGATGACATTGGCCGGCGCCAAATCCCCGGCTCTTTGCCGCACCAGCAACGCCTGCTGGTACTTCTCGCAGCTCGCCTCCACATTTCCGGAATAATAGAGCACATCGGCGAGCCGCTCGATGCTGGTGGCGTGCATGTTGTAAAATTCGGACTGTTCCGGATGCGCCAGCACGAGTTCTGCGATGATCTGGTTAGCCTGCCGGTAAAGAACCGCCGCGCTATCGAGCTGGCTGGTGTAGAATAACCGGTCTGCTTTTCGCGACAGGGCGAAATACAACCAGCGCAGGGCGCGGTTCCGCTGGGCGTCATCGCTAGCCGCGTGCCCGGCCAATGCAATCGCTTCGTCGAAAGCGCTTTGTGCTCCGCTTTCATCCTGATTCATGACCCTGACATCGCCAAGCGTAACCAGGGCTGAGGCCAGGAGAATTTTATCCCTGACCTCCGCGTTGTTCCCCGCCGCCAATCGGCGCGCCTGCTGTTCGGCTAAGCGCGCCTCCGCCAGGGCGTTGGCGCTATCGCCGAGGGTGGCGTAGGTTTTTGCCAGGATGCCGTGCGCGTCCGCATTCTGCCGTTTCATCTCGAGCGTCGAAAGAAAACCTTCGCTGATTTCATCATACACTTCCGCTGCGCTTCTGAGCAGACCCAGACGGCTTTCGGTCGGCCCGGTCATCTCGCTCAAACTTTGGGCAAGCTCGTGTACCATGGTCTGTGCGGCTTTGAATGCCAAATCTCGCTGAACGCGAGCGATTTTGTTCTGCCAAAGCGCAAGTCCCAGCCCGGTGATGAGCGAAAGGACGATCAGGAGAGCAGAAAACACACCGACTTTGTGACGTTTGACAAATTTTAGGCTTTTATAAGCCAGGTGATCTCCACGTGCGCTGACAGGCAATCCGGTCAAATAGGATTCGATGTCCGCTGAAAATTCCTGCACCGAACCATAGCGCTGTTCAGGCGCCTTTCGTAGTGCTTTGAGTATGATGTTGTCGAGGTCGCCCTGTAGTTTACGTTTCAATGCTTTGAGACGCCGCCCGGCGAGGCTTGTTACAGTGATGCTCTTCTCTGAGTCGGCTGAATGTGTATCCCCGGGATTGCCGACGGCTGTGCTGGGTTTGACGGGCATTTCTTCACAGATGATACGTTCGATTTCGTACGAGGGCAGGTCTTTGAGCGGAAATGGACGTTGGCCGGTGAGCAACTCATAGAGCAGGACGCCGAGAGAATAGACATCGGTGGCTGTGGTGATGTTTTCGCCGCGGATTTGTTCCGGGCTGGCATATTCGGGAGTAAGCAGCCTCTGCTTTGTGCGTGTCACCGGGGTTGGCTTATCTCCTGGCGGTGTCGCGAGCAGCTTGGCGATGCCGAAATCCAGCAGCTTCGGTATCCCCTCGGGCGTGACCAGTATGTTGCCGGGTTTGATATCACGATGTACGATCAGGTTTTGATGAGCGTGGTTGACAGCCGTGCAGATCTTCTGAAATAAACGGAGCATACTTTCGAAGGTAAGTGCCTGATTGCGGCAATATTCAGTCACGGGCGTGCCTTCGACATACTCCATGACAAAATAGGGCCGGCCGTCTTCAAGCATGCCGCCGTCGAAAAGTTGAGCAATATAGGGGTGGCGCAAACTGGCGAGAATTTGTCTTTCGTTGAGAAAGCGACGGGCAATCCCCTCAGATTGCAGGCCCTGCTGGATGACTTTGATGGCGACGGCCTGTTGGAACTGTTGATCGGCGCGACAGGCGAGATAGACCGTGCCCATGCCACCCTCACCGAGTATCCCGTTGATTTCATATGCGCCGACTTTTTTGCCTATCAGCGAATGGTCGGCATGCAATAATCCTTCAGTCTCGAGTTGTTCAAAAGCCTGTTTGTGCAGAAAAGCGCCCGCTTTTTCTTCAGCGCGAATCAACGAGATGACTTCATGCAGGATATCAGGGTCACCGGCGCATTGCTCCTTCAGGAATGCAACTCTTTCGGCTGCAGGTAGCTCACACGCCGCATGAAACAGCGCTTCGATTTGTCTCCAGCGCTCTTGTAAAGTCATTCAAAATTCCCTGCATTGAGCTCTCCAAACAGCCACGCCCGAGCCAGACGGAACTCCCGTTTTACGGTCGAAGCTGAAATGCCGAGGACGGCCGCTGTTTCTTCATTGGTGAGCCCTCCGTAAAATTTGTATTCAATAGTTTTGGCCTTTTGGGCGTCAAAGGCTGCCAGGCGGGTAAGTGCATTATCCAGATCGATGAGCTCCCGTGCGCGATTCTCTGCGATAAACCGCGTTGCCTCATCCAGAGGCAAAGGGCGATTCCCGCCACCGCGTCTCTGTGCCTGGCGTGCACGCGCATAATCGATGAGAAGGTTGCGCATGATTGTTGCCGAAGCAGCAAAGAAGTGGGCGCGGTTTTGCCAATTCAGATTTTCGCTACCGGTAAGTTTGAGGTAGGCTTCGTGGACCAGGTCAGTCGTATTCAGGGTATTGCCGGGGCGTAGTTTCAGCAGATGCCGATGGGCTATCTCGCGTAATTCACCGTAGATCAACGGTATGAGTTCGTCCAAAGCCTTTTTTTCACCATCACTAACCCGGTTGAGCAAGCGGGTGATTTCTTTTGGATTTAGAGATTTCATAA
>WFTM01000112.1 GCA_015485525.1 Candidatus Zhuqueibacterota bacterium
ATAATATTCTCTTCTCCTCAGCCGGTATGGCCCTTTCCAGCATGTGCGGGCTGTAATTTGTGCCAGGTCAGGTGCTCATAATAGCTGGACCAGAGCATGCCAAAGGTGAAGGCGAAGAGCAGTTCTTCGATTGGGACATTCAGAATGCGTATGCCTGACAGTACATCAAGAGTCCAGACCCGGTCAACATAGCCGGGCGAGGCCGTATCGAGAAGGAAGAAATAAACAAAGTAAAAGGCCATGAAAATAAGCCCGCCGATCCAGATTTTTTTCTTCAGATCCGGGCGGCACCAGAGCGCGGCGAGACTGGCAAAAAACATGGCCAGACCGGAGCTGTAAATCGGATTCATCGATGTCCAGATGTGCAGAGGCAGGAAGATCAGTACAGGGGAGATCAGCGTCCAGAAGTGCAGGCGGTGGCGCTGGCTGTGTTTTTCGCTCCAGTCCATTTCAACGTGCTCGACTTTGAAAATCAGGTCATACATCACAACGCCGAGGCCACCGATGCCGAAGCAGAAAATCAGACTTTCGATGTCAAAACCGGTACGCTGAGCCAGGTCAAAAAGGGAGGGTGGGTTCCAGTATTCCGGGACGAAAAGGGGCTCTGTAAGACCAAATGGTGTTGTCAGGATGCTGGCCCAGAGCATGCGTTTGCGGGCATCTTTACGTAGAATATAAACGACCAGCCAGATCGCGACAAGGCCCAGCGACCAGACGAACCAGATCAGGTTTTCGGGTATCATTTCTCTCCTCCGGTTATGAAATAGTGACGTGTGTACCGGCTGGCAGGCAACCGGTTTACTTCTTTACTCACGCTGCATACACCATGTCGTCATGCAACGCAGATTCTGGACATTGGTCGTTTTAATCGGTTCGATGAGTGCAGCTCCGAGTTTGCTGGCCTGATCGAGCAGCATGGGCTCGTTGACGAGAAAGCGCGTGCTGCCGTCCGGAAGCCGGAAGCGCCGTCCCCCCAGTGGCCGCACCCGATCTTCGATGCCAATGTCTGAAGCGAGTCGAGCAAAAAACAGGCCTTCTGGTTTGAGTACGCGCCACATTTCCTGCAACATCGTTGTGAAATGGCCGGTGTCACGGGCAAAGTGCAGGACTGCACTGCTGAGCACCGCATCGAAATAATGATCTGCAAAAGGCAGGTTTTCGATCGGTGCCACCCGGAAATGTTCTTCCGGCAGGGCACTGTTCAAAGTTTGGGCCAGCCGCCGGACATTCCTGACGGCATGCGCATCCTGATCGACGGCAAAAACATCATAGGCATTGCGCAGGAAAAAAACGAGATTACGCCCTGTACCACAGCCGGCATCGAGGATGCGCATGCCGGGCTGAAAACGTCCTTTGAGTATCTGGTCGAAGAGATAGATATCGATTTGCCCGAAATATTCGCTGACGGGATTTGTGTCCATTTTGTGATGTAAGCGTGAGGGTGAATGATCATGCGTCGTGGTATATCATGTCACGACCGTACTGTGGCTTGCAGCTCCGGATGATGGGCCGGCGGCTGCGTTTTCTCTGCGGGACGGAACAACCCGGCTACAGGCTTTTGTGATGGCCGTGGGCACCTGCCGGGTCCTGGCGCCATGAGCTCAGAACGTGCATGTAGTTTTTTCGCTCAAAGACCTGTGGGTCTGCAACATGCATCCGGCTCATGCTGCCGCGCATCTGCTGCACGGACTCGTATTCATTCTCCTGCATCCAGGTCTCGATGCCGGTGAGTATTGCGCTCAGACGTCCGACGCCGTTGGTCAGGAGCTCTGAAGCAAGCATCGTGACACTGGCGCCGGCCATCAGTCCCTTGAGAGCATCTTCGTGGTTGTGGATGCCGCCGGACAGTGCCAGGTCTGCCCCTGTCTGGCCAAAGAGAATCGCGGTCCAGGCCAGCGGAATGCGCAAGTCTCTGGAGCTGCTCAAGACAGGCCGGGCAACGACTTCGAGCTCGGTCAGATCAAAATCGTTGACATGGCCATGGTTGAAAAGTACCAACGCTGCTGCTCCGCTGGCATGCAGACGCCTGCTCATATTCACCGGCGTGCTGAAGGAAGCGGGCAGCTTGACAGCCACGGGGATTGAAACTGCGCCGGCGACTTTGTGAACGATGTCGAGGTACATCTGCTCCAATGTGGCGCTGTCCAGGTCCGGATCGGTTGGTACGATGTAAATGTTCAGCTCCAGTGCATCAGCACCAGCCCGTTCGATTTCGGAGGCATATTCCAGCCAGCCGCCGGCGGTCTGGCCGTTTAAGCTGGCGATGATGGGAATCTCCACCGCCTGTTTGGCCCGGGAAATGGTGTTGAGATAGTCATCAGGGCCGACGTTGTAGCTCTGCATTTCAGGAAAATAAGTGAGCGCTTCTGCCGTGCAGTCGCATCCGTAGTTGAGATAGTGATCGAGCTCCCGGCTTTCCTGTGAGATCTGCTCCTCAAAGAGAGAGTGCATCACCACAGCAGAGGCACCGTTGTCTTCCATCAGCCGGATGGTGTCAAGCTCACGAGTCAACGGAGAGGCAGACGGGACGATGGGGTTTTTCAGAGACAACCCCATGTAGGTTGTCGATAAATCCATGGTTACTTTCCTCTCTGGATGGTTGGAAAGAGAAACGCGATGTCTTTTGGCTCTTCCTCAGATTGTGGGAAATTATCGTTTTGCAAATCGGCCCAATTTTTGGGCGTGTTGACGATATCATGCCGGATGCGATATCATTCGGTTTTGTTGCGAATGCGGAGTTTTTACGAATTGCGTTGCCAGAATTGTTGTCGTGTCCGCAACACGTACAGCGACATGAATGTCGCGTTACAGGCATGCTCCCGAGAGCATACTGAATCACGGAAGTATCACACTTCGCGACATGAATGTCGCGGTACGCTCTGGGCACGACACTTTCATCATCATGTTTTGTTACACAGGTGCATCCCCTCAGGGCAGCAGGAAAACTCATTCATCCAGCTGTGCCAGTTGTTCGTAATGATGCCAGCGTTCGTTTACCGCCTGTTGGGCTTTTTCCAGCAGCCTGGCTGCTGTGTCCGGGTGTGCCTGCTGCAACATGCGGTAGCGGCTCTCGGTGTAAATATAGTCCTGCAACGGAATCTTCGGCGCTTTGCTGTCCAGATGCAACGGCTTCCTGCCCTCAGCCTTCAGCGCCGGATTGTAGCGGTACAGCAGCCAGTGGCCCGAGTCCACAGCCAGCTTTTGATGGTGCATGCCCTTGGTCATGTCGATGCCGTGGGCAATGCACTGACTGTACGCGATGATCAGTGATGGCCCGTCGTATGCTTCGGCCTCCTGAAAAACCTTCACTGTCTGCGCATCGTTGGCGCCCATGGCGATCTGTGCGACATAGACATGGCCGTAACTCATAGCCAGCAATCCGAGGTCTTTTTTCGGCGTTTCCTTGCCGCCTGCGGCGAATTTCGCCACTGCCGCCAGACTGGTGGCTTTTGAAGCCTGCCCTCCGGTGTTGGAATACACCTCCGTGTCCATCACCAGCAGGTTGACATTGCGGCCGCTGGCGAGCACGTGGTCCAGCCCGCCGAAGCCGATATCGTACGCCCAGCCATCGCCGCCGACGATCCACACGCTCTTTTTCACCAGTGCATCTGCCAGGCTGAGCAGGTCTCTGGCCGCCGCTTCGGTGCGCCCGGACAGCTTCTCTTTCAGCGCCTGCACACGCTCGCGTTGTGCCGCAATACCGGCATCGGTGGACTGATCCGCCTCGAGCAGGGCAGCGGCGAGCTGCGCGCCGATTTCATCCTGCAGCCGTTCGACCAGCTCACGGGCGTACTCTGCCTGTTTGTCCAGTGTCAGCCGCATGCCCAGGCCGAACTCGGCATTGTCTTCGAACAGGGAGTTGCTCCAGGCCGGGCCGCGGCCTTCCTGGTTGATGCTCCACGGCGTGGCCGGCAGGTTGCCGCCGTAAATGCTGGAGCAGCCCGTGGCATTGGCCACCAGCGCCCGGTCGCCGAAGAGCTGGGTGAGCAGGCGCAGGTAGGGCGTTTCGCCGCAACCCGCGCAGGCGCTGGAAAACTCGAACATCGGCTGCAGCAGCTGGACATTGCGCACGCTGCCGAATTTCAGCCCGTTTTTTTCACCCTCGTGGCTGCTGATCTCCGGCAGGCTGAGGAAAAACTCCCAGTTGGCGCGCTCCTGCTCGCGCAGCGGTGGCTGCGGCGCCATGTTGATCGCCTTGCGGCCGACCCGGCTTTTGTCTTTTGCCGGACACACCTCCACGCACAGGCGGCAGCCGGTGCAATCTTCTACTGCCACTTGCAGGGTGTACTGCTGCCCGGCCAGCTCGCGCCAGCGTGCCCCGGTCGCTTTGAAGGTCTCCGGTGCGCCGGCCAGCTCTTTTTCGCCGTAGATTTTACTGCGGATCACCGAGTGCGGGCAGACCATCACGCATTTGCCGCACTGGATGCACAGATCGCTTTCCCACACCGGCACTTCCAGCGCGAGGTTGCGTTTTTCCCAGCGCGTGGTGGCGCTGGGATAGGTGCCGTCCGCAGGCAAAGCGCTCACCGGCAGCTGATCCCCATCTCCGGCGATCATCTTCGCCGTGATCTGCTGTACGAAATCCGGCGCTTGTGCCGGGACCACCGGAGGCAGGTCGATGGCGCTGTCCGCATGCCCGGGCACCTTCACCTCGTGCAGATGCGCCAGCGCAGCATCCACGGCCGCGAAGTTCATGCGCACCACCACCTCGCCACGCTTGCCGTAGGTCTTTTCGATCGCCTCTTTGATCTTGGCGATCGCCTGCTCCTGGGGCAATATCCCGCTGATGGCAAAGAAACAGGTCTGCATCACCGTGTTGATGCGGACGCCCATGTTGTTGTCCCGCGCTACTCTGTAGGCATCGACGACGTAGAATTTCAGCTTTTTGCTGATGATCTGTTCCTGCACCGGCCGGGGTATTTTATCCCAGACCTCATCCGGGCCGAATGGGCTGTTGAGCAGAAAGGTAGCGCCCTCAGCGGCAAGGTCGAGGGTGTTGTAGCGCTCGAGAAAACCGAACTGGTGCACGGCCACGAAATTGGCGCGCCGGATCAGGTACGTGCTTTTGATCGGATTCGGCCCGAAGCGCAGGTGGGATATGGTGCGCGCACCGGCTTTTTTTGAATCATAAACAAAATAACCCTGCGCGTAGTTGGGTGTCCCCTCACCGATGATTTTGATGGAATTCTTATTCGCCCCAACCGTGCCGTCCGAACCCAACCCCCAGAACACCGCCCGCGTCACCTCCTCCGGCTCGATGTCGAACTCCGGATCAAAATCGATGCTGGTATGAGTGACATCGTCGATGATGCCGAGGGTGAAGTGATTTTTGGGCTGTTCTGTGGCCATTTCGTCGAACAGGCCTTTGATCATCGCCGGGGTAAACTCTTTTGACGACAGGCCGTAGCGCCCGCCGATCACTCTGGGGAATGTTGCAAAGGGCGCTGTGCCGCTCATCATGCCTTCGCTGATGGCTGTGAGCACATCCTGGTACAGCGGTTCGCCGGCGCTGCCGGGTTCTTTGGTGCGGTCGAGCACGGCCACGACTTTGGCGGTGGGGGGAAGCGCCGCCAGCAGATGCGCTGCAGAAAAGGGCCGGAACAGGCGCACTTTGACCATGCCGAGATTTTCGCCGCGGGCATTCAGGTAGTCGATCGTTTCCTCGGCAGCATCGCAGCCCGAACCCATGAGCACGATCACCCGTTCGGCTTTGGGCGCGCCGTAGTATTCGTACAGCCGATACTGGCGGCCGGTCAGGCCGGCAAAACGATCCATGGCCTGCTGCACGATTTCCGGTGTAGCCAGGTAGTAGGGATTCACCGTCTCGCGGCTCTGAAAATAGGTGTCGGGGTTCTGTGCTGTGCCGCGGATGAATGGCCGGTCCGGTGACAGGGCGCGTTGCCGGTGAGCCTGCACCAGCTTGTCGTCGATCATGGCGCGGATGGTCACCTCGCTCAGCTTCTCGATTTTTCGGATTTCGTGTGAGGTGCGGAAGCCGTCAAAAACGTGCAGAAAGGGGATGCGGCTTTCGAGGGTAGCAGCCTGGCTGATGAGCGCGAAATCCATCGCTTCCTGGGCGGAATTGGCGAACAGCATGGCCCAGCCGGTACCGCGGGCGGACATGACATCGCTGTGATCTCCGAAAATCGACAGCCCCTGCGCAGCCAGAGAACGGGCAGCAACGTGAAATACCGTGGCGGTCAGCTCGCCGGCGATTTTATACATATTCGGCAGCATCAGCAGCAGGCCCTGGCTGGCGGTGAAGGTGGTCGTCAGCGCTCCGGTCTGCAGCGCTCCGTGCACAGCGCCGGCCGCTCCGCCCTCAGACTGCATCTCGATCACCTCGGGTACCGTGCCCCAGAGGTTTTTGATCTTCATGGCGCTCCACTGGTCGGCGTGTTCCCCCATCGGTGAAGCCGGTGTGATCGGGTAGATGGCGATGATTTCGTTGGTTTTATGCGCGACATAGGCTGCCGCTTCGTTGGCGTCGATGGTGACGTGTGATGCGGACATGTGTATTTCCTTCAAAAAAAGAGATGGGTGGGAGGATGGGTAACAGGCCGCCCACTACGCCATGGTGGAGTAGTACACAGCCTCGGAAATGCGTGACCAGCCGCTGACGTTGTCTTTGAATTCCTTGAATGAAGTATAAATTTTCCTGGCCTGCTCATCGCTGGCGATCAGCTCCTGTATGACCTCTGCGGAGTATTTTTTGAACGCTGCCAGCACGTCATCGGGAAAGCGGCGTAGCTGGACATGATGTTCATTGACCAGTTTCTGCAGGTACTCGTTGTTCTTTGCTTCGAATTCGGAAAGCATCCACGTGTTGGCACGAAACGCGGCTGCGCGGATGATTCCCTGCAGCTCGGCAGGCAGCTTTTCGAACGCCGGCTTGCTGACGGTGAGCTCGAGCACAGTGCCGGGCTCGTGCCAGCCGGGATAATAATAGTACTTGGCGATTTTATGAAAGCCCTTGAGGTAGTCGTGGTACGGGCCAATCCACTCGGTAGCATCGATGACGCCGCGTTCGAGGTTGGTGTAAATCTCCGCTCCAGATTTGACGATGCCTGCGCCCCCGGCTTTGTCGATCACTTTGCCACCGAGGCCTGGAATGCGCATCTTCAGGCCCTGCAGGTCGCGTACGGAATTGATTTCGCGGTTGAACCAGCCGCCCATCTGAAAGCCGGTATTTCCCGCAGGCATGGGCAGCAAGCCGAAAGGCGCGTAAAGTTCCTCCCAGAGCTGCAAGCCGCCACCGGACAGGATCCACGCGTTCATCTGCTGGGCATTCATGCCAAAAGGAACAGCGGCAAAAAACTGGGCTGCGGGAATTTTCCCGGCCCAGTAGTACGATACGCCATGGCTCATTTCCGCCACGCCGCTGCGCACTGCCTCGAATGCCTCGAAAGCAGGCACAAGCTCACCTGCGCCGTAAACATGTATCTTCATTTGGCCGCCGGACATTTCCTCGACCCATTGTGCGAAGAGTTCTGCGCCCTCACCCATGACCGGAAAGCGCGGTGTCCAGGTAGTGACCATTTTCCAGCGGTATTTTTTTCGTGTATGCACAGCGGGCCCGGCGTCTTCAGTGCCCGACTGACATCCGGTGAGAAGAACTGATCCTCCGGCAAGAGCTGCTGTCGATTTTTTCAGAAAGTCACGGCGTTTGATCGGATTCATGGTCTCCTTCCGTTGTTTGGCAGGGTTCTGCAATGCTGATGAGAACAGGGTGGTATGGCATGCCGGGAGATTTTTGGGGGTGCCCTGTGACGATTCAGAAGGCAGCAAGATGGGCACGCAAAATCTTCCCGGAGCAAGCACACAAGTGTACCGTCCCCTGTGCATAAGCGCAAGGGAAAATTGACGGGTGCTTGCTTCTGTTACAAAAAAGTTTATATTCTGTTTTATTCTGAAGTTTGCTCAGGAAATCCGGCTATCTCAGCTAAGCGGACCCGATGCCGATATCGACATCTGCCATTCCGCTAAAGCGAAGCGCAGTGCCGGAATCCCGCCGGGTCAGGTGCGGGCTTGCGGGTCAGGTGGTCTATTGTTTCGCTTGTGGCATTGCCGCCGGAGCGGTGTGACGAGAAGATGTAACACGTTCGTAGTGCGCGATTTATCGCGCCCGAATCCGGGTATCCGGTTAACTCAGCAAACCGGGCCTGACCCGGATACCGTCATCAGTCATTCCGGCCAAGCGAAGCGCAGTGCCGGAATCTCATCTTTTCGGTCACGTGCTGTGCTCTGGCGGGCTGGCTGAAAAATGCAACATTGCTGAGTTGAATAGATAGCCAGACGCCCTGAAACCCGCCAATTTCACCGGAGTGCCGGAATTCGCCGGTATGGGCAGTTTCGCGGGTCAGGTGTTCTTTTGTTTCGTTTGTGGAATTGCCGCCGGAGCGGCAATTGGAGTGTCACACCGCCGGAGCAGTTTGGCGAGAGTGGTTGAAGAGATGTAACCGCACTGAGTCAGGAAGATGGCCGGATGATTATGTTTCTAAATTTATAATTTTTCGGGTTA
>WFTM01000113.1 GCA_015485525.1 Candidatus Zhuqueibacterota bacterium
ATCATCATCGACGATCAACAAACTGGGACGCCCGGTGGCTGCACGTGTCATACCTGTCTCCATAAGGTGAAATTTTTCCCGATCCCTGTTCATCCTGCTCTGAAGTGATCTCGCATGCGCCGCACGCAAGAAAAGCAGGACAACTGAACATTCTATTTCATCGCAAGCAGTCTGGTTATGTGATGCTTCCCGAAAAGGCAACATACATAGCTACATGTAAGCAGCTGCAGCAGGTCATTTACCCTTGACCAGAGCAGACAGCTTTTCGAGTTCTGAACGGAATTTTTCCATATCCCGAGTTAACAGCGCAGCGTGTTTCTGGATACGTTCTCCTGATTCACTTTTCATTTTTTTAGCCAGGAGAGCAATTGCTTCTGCGTTGAGTTTGGCCGCATGCTGGCTGGCTCGCAGGTCATGCAACAGCTTGCGCACCTGCTCCGTATCGAACTCTTTTTCTTTTTTCCCGAACATTTCCCTCCGATCGCAATCGATCCCTTAATCTGAAAAATTCATGTGTTCTGCAAAAGGCTGACTCAGCGCTTTTTTGAGCCACCGTTGGTGTAGGCTTCTATTTTATAAAAGAAATCTTCCATCGCAAAAGGCTTCATCAAAAAGTCATCGAATCCGGCGCGGCGGGCTTTTTCCCGGTCGTCTGCCATTGCCCTGGCTGTGAGGGCAATCACCGGGATGGCCTTCAGTTGTTTCTGAGACTTCAGCGTGTGCACCACTTGATAGCCATCCATTCCCGGCATCATGATATCCAGAAAAATGATATCAGGCCGCATGTGTTGTGCCTGGGTGATCGCTGTCGGGCCGTCACTGGCAAATTCGACCTGGTAGCCTTCGTTTTCCAGCAGGAAACGCATGGCTTCCTGTGTACTGGAGTCATCATCGACGAGCAGGATGCGACAGCTGTGCAGGGGTTTCCGCCGGCTCTTTTTTCTCGGCGCCGAGCGTGCCGGCTGCGAGCGGAAATCTCTCGGTTTGCGGCTCAGGGGCTGCACCGGAATCTCGACCGTGAACAGCGTGCCCTGCCCCGGCGTACTTTTCACATTGATCGTGCCGTCGAGCAGCTCTACGATACGCCCGGAGATTGCCAGTCCAAGCCCTGATCCTTCGTACTGACGCGATGTGTGCGGGTCGAGCTGCCGAAAAGGCTCGAAGATGATATCCAGTTTCTCGCGCGGAATGCCAATGCCGGTATCCTTGACCTGCAAGCGCAGGACTTTGTTAGGCAGCATGGTCGCAGCGATTTCCACAGATCCGTGCTCTGTAAACTTCTGGGCATTGCGCGCCAGGTTGAGCAGCACGCGTGAAATCAGAGCCGGGTCCGAGCGGGCATAGGGCGGCAAGCTCATGTCGGTTTCGACTCTCAGCTCCAAACCGCTTTCCCGACACAGGGGGGCTATTTCTTCTTCGACCTGCCTGATGAGGGAACGCGGCGAGAACACCTCGATGACCGGCTCGACCTTTCCGGCCTCGATCTTGCTCAAATCGAGCAAATCATTGATCAGGCGCAGCAGTTTTTGGCCGCTGTTCTGTATTGTCGCAAGGTGCCGCTCGCGCTCGCTCATGTCGAGATTTTCCTTTTGCTTCATCAGCTCGACATAGGAAAGAATGGCATGCAGAGGGGTGCGCAGCTCGTGGGAGACATTGGCGAGAAACTCGGAAATCAGGGTGTTGGCTTTTTCCAGCTCCTGTGCCTTGCTCTCGATGTCCGCAAACAGACGCGAGTTTTCCATCAGCAAGGTGACGCGGTTGGCTACTTCTTCGGCAAAGTTTTTTTCTTCCTGGGTAAAAGGCACGTTTTCGCGGATGCAGCAGAGCATACCGCGTTGCACGGACCGTGTGCGCAGTACCGTGAACAGACCGTAAACCGGCGCCCCTTTTGCCGCCAGCCCGGTGCTGGAAATAAGCCCGGGAGCATGTTGTTCGAGCACCTGACTGCGCGCTCCTTTTTCCGGCAGCAGGGGCTCGATCTCGGCGATAATTCTGTCAACATACGGCGATTCCAGCGCGACGATGGAGAGCGACCGGCGCGGGCCAGTGCGCGTGCAGGCACCAAAGGCAGGCGGCCCATAGGCGATGACACAGGCTTCTGCTTCAAAAGCAGGCCGTATATGGGCGACGATCTGTTCGATTTCCCGTTCCGGAGTGATATCGAGAGATTGGATTTTGCTGAGTTCGACCAGCAGTTTGTCTTCGAGAGAACGCTTGGCCTGCTGCCGCCGCTGCTGCTCGTGATCGACGGCACTCGCTGTTTGCAGCGCCAGCCGTTCGAGGTCCTGCAGCGAGGTTGCGTCAGGTTGTGCGCCCGAGGCCGGTGCCCCCAGAAGCATCAGCCCCGTTTGTTTGCCGCGCGCGAAGGCGGGCAACAGAAGAACATCCTGCGGATGCCATGCGCCGGCATCTTCCCAGATCGACGAGGGCAGCATGAACTCTTTCAACGCTTCACCCATTTCAGCATGGCGCAGAAAAAAACCGCTGCCAACAGCAAAACGCTCGACGAGATACTGATCGACCAGCTCACAGCGCAGCAGTTGCATGCTTCTGCGCTGGCGGTTTTTCAGGCCCGAAGCCTGTTCGAGAACATACACCTGCCGGTTGCTGTCTTTGCGATAGAGCAGAACACGCGGCCACCCCACTGCCTGCACGGCTGAGATGACATTTTTCAAGGTGGTATCGAGGTCGATCTGCAGATTGACCATTTCGGCCACCTGCAAAATATGCTGTAGTTTCTGCAACTGGCTTTGCGCATTCTCGGCGCGATCGGCCTGCAGTTTGGCAAGCTGCTTTTCGAGGTGGGTGAGTTTTTCCTCACGTGACGCCTGCTCGGTATTATCGAAAATCTGCAAAACGATGCCCAGACTTTCATCGTCGAGCGCGACCGGCATAGCCCGCCAGCGCAGGGGTTTGCGTTTGCCGTCAGGGCGCTGGAATACATCGACATAATCTGTCACTTTAGCACGGATTTTCTTTCCATAACTGGCCTCGATCCGCAACAGATCGCGGACAAACTCCGGCAAGTGTTCGAGGGAAATCTCATCAGCATGATACCCCAGCAGATCACCGGCAGCATCGTTCAAATAGCGGCATGCGCCATCAGGCCGCACGAGTATGACGCCGGTTTCAAGCGCTGAAAAAACATGCATATACTCCTGCTTGATATTGAACAGGGTCATCTCTTTTTCCGCCAGCTCTGTGCGCAGGTTCTCCAGCATCTTCTCCTGATCCTGGCGCGGCTGAGCATCGTTTTCCGTCCACAGAACATATCTCAGATCACCATTCTTTTCCACGATCGGCGAGGCAGTGACGTCTGCAGTGAACAGGCTGCCATCCTTGCGCCGTGACTGGAAACGCCCACGCCAGGTTTTACCTTGTTTGAGGCGTTGAATGGCGAGCTGCTCGTCGCGCGAGTCCAGGCGGTAATGGCTGGTCAGCCGCCCGACAAGGTCCACCTGGCTGTAGCCGGTGATGCGGGTAAAAGCGGAATTGGCAAAGATGATCCGGGAAGAAACATCGGTGAGCACGATGGCATCGGCGGTCTTGTCGATCGCTGAGCGGTAAAGCTCGAGGTCTCTCTCCTGTTGCTCGATACGGGTTTTCAGATTATCATGCAGCCGGATCGCCTCGGTCATATCGAAAAAGCCGAGATGGATACCGCGGACTTTGTTACGGTTGTTGAGGATAGGTTGCGCATGCACGCTGAGGGCGACATCGGACCCGTCCTGCCGGTGCAGCATGATCTCAAAACCCGCTTCTTTTCCCCGCTGAGCAGACTTGAGGGCCGGCATCGCGGTCTGATACAGTTCCTTGCCGACGATTTGACGGAACTTTTTCCCCTGAACCTTGCCGTGTTCGATGCCGGTAACGCGCGTAAAAGCTGTATTGGCATAGATGACCGTCTCGTCCCGTTCGAGCTGCAGCACAGCCTCGCGCACGATCTCCAGCACCGTATTTTTGCGCTGATTTTCCTCGCGCAGGGCGAGATTTTCCTCATACAAACCGGATCGCAGCTCAGCTTCAAGGCCGATAAAACGGCTGTGATAGAGCAGCACCTGCCAGATGATCAGAGTAAAGCCCAGGATCGCCGGCCAGAAACCCAGCAGCGGATGGATGAACAGACTGGCAAAAGCTGCCAGAGCAAAAACGAGCAATACCGCTGAATAGACCAGCATTTCCGTACGTGATTTGCGAAAATTACGGAACGACAGCCAGCCCCCCCCGCTGAGCATCAGGGCCATGGCCCCGAGCCAGCTATAAAAAAAGCCCGGCTTTTGGGCAACTCCGGGCACACGCAGGTCTGCGGCTATGCCGGCTGCTATGAGCACCAAAACAGCAGCCAGCAACCAGATGCGGCGGCGCACAACAGAACGGATTTTCACAAGAGTGGTCGATTTGGCATACTCGTGTGGGGCGAACGCCAGAGTAAGATACAGTGCGGTTATAAAGCTCAGCAAGGTGATTTGCCCGCCGTTAACAGTTTGCAGCGATGAGGGTGGCAGGAGCTTGGCCATGGCCAGGGAAAAGCCCATAGCCGTGGCCAGCGTCAAATGCAAAAAGTATGGCTGAGGTTGCAAACGCAGCCAGACCCAGGACAAAAACAGCGCCACAAACGTCAGGATATGCAGCAGAAAGAAGATGGCGTTATCCTGCACCGACTGGATCAGATAGGCGAAAAAAGGATTGTGCTGAAGTGCCAGCAATTCGGGCATAGCGACCGTTCCACAAAGAAAATGCGGCGAACTATCGGGCAAAAGATCGGGGCCGTGCAAAAGTCTGCAGCTTGCAGACACGGCCAGTCTTTACCCGCTGAAAGGGCTATCATAGTGTGTAAATTTTTCATCATGCGCAAGCGGAAAATTACAAATATAAAGATATCCCTGTGGCCTTGCGGGGGAACTTTTACTTGCTTATCGGATCGTCAAATACTACTTTGTTTGATCGTTGAACGGCAAAGCCGGAGAAAGCATCGATCCTGTTTTTAGCACCTGTTCAGTCGTCGCCGCACGTGCGTAGCCTTTTTCATCGTTTGACGCACGACCAGACTGATTAAACGGTTACAGATTTTCATCACAACCTTCGACTCATCATGGGCTGCCCGGGTCAACATCCCGAAGACAACTCCGGGGCGATCCATTGTATGGGACAACAGCGAACATGTGCGAATTCTACAGATAACAGCTTTCCCCTTGAAAAACATGACATACAGGAGGCACAACCATGACTTTCGTATCGGATCTCGAGCCTAAAGCACTCTGGACACATTTTGACACGATTTTGACAATCCCCCGCGGCTCGAAGAATGAAGACAAAATGCGCGAGTACGTCATTTCCATTGCAGAAAAAAACGGCCTTGAGTACAAAACCGATGCTGTCGGCAATGTAGTAGTCAAAAAGCCGGCTTCACCCGGTCATGAAAACGCAGCGATCACCATCCTGCAATCCCACCTCGATATGGTCAATGAAAAGAATTCCGACGTCGAGCATGATTTCGACACCGACCCGATCAAACCACGCCGCGATGGTGACTATCTCATGGCCACCGGTACAACTCTTGGCGCGGATAACGGCATCGGCGTTGCGGCCATGCTCGCGTTGATGGAGGACAAGAACATCGAGCACGGCCCGCTGGAGTTTCTCTTCACTATCGATGAAGAGACCGGTCTGACCGGCGCATCCAACATCGGCCCCGGCATGCTGGAAGGCAAACGCCTGATCAACCTGGATACGGAAGAAGAAAACTGCGTTTATGTCGGTTGCGCTGGCGGTGCAGACACAGCGCTGACCATGGGGTTGAGCCGGATTGCGGCACCACGCGCGACCACCGCGCTGAACATCAAGCTCGCCGGACTGAAAGGTGGCCACTCCGGCTGCGATATCCACCTGCAGCGCGGCAATGCCACCAAGCTGCTGACGCGTGCCCTGTTCGCGACGTTTGACAGCATCCCCTTCCACCTCGCTCTGCTCGAGGGCGGCAACAAACATAACGCCATCCCCCGCGAAGCCCACGCCACGGTCATCATTGCTGAAGATAAAAAGCAGGCCTTTCTCGACTCACTGGAAGCAGAGATGCAGGCCATCGCCGAGGAGTTCAAACCGGCTGAGCCGGACATGCGGTATGAAAGCGAAGAAACGGTTGTTCCGGATGAAGTTTGGGACGAAAAGACCACCATGCAGGTCATGTCCTTTATTCTCGCCCTGCCCCATGGCGTCATCGCCATGAGCTACGATATTCCCGACCTGGTCGAGACCAGCACCAACCTGGCTGCCGTCAAGGTACAGGATAGCGGCCTGCACGTTCTGATGAGTTCGCGCAGCTCTGTTGCTTCGGCGCTGAAAGCCCTGCGGCAGCGCATCCGCGCTATCGGCAAGCTGGTCGCTGCTGAGGTTGAGGAAGGTGACGGTTACCCGGGCTGGAAACCCGACCTTTCTTCTCCCCTGCTGGCGGAAATGACTAAGATCTACGAAAATGTTGTCGGCGTCAAACCCGAAGTGCTTGCAGTTCATGCCGGGCTCGAATGCGGCATCATCGGTGAAAAATATCCGGGGATGGATATGGTCTCCATCGGACCACGTATCGAGTTTCCGCACTCGCCGGATGAACGCGTCAAAATCAGCACGGTGAAAGAGTTTTATGACCTGTTGGTTGCCGCGCTGAAAGACCTCGCCTGAATACCTTCTCCCCCCGAAACCGGCTCGTTTCGGGGGGATTTTTTTGCCCACATCCTGCTTCTCTGCCCTTTTGTTCAGTGCTGTCACATTCGTGTCGATATCAGAATAATGATGCAGTTGCTGCAATACCCTCAGAACAGCAGCGACGACCAGCAAAACAGGACACGATACGCAACGGAGTGACCCATGCGAACAACAAGGCTGTCTTTACTGATTTTCCTGTCGGCCCTTCTTCTTACCCTGCCCCTGAGCGGACAAAATAAAAAAGACAAAAAAAAGGATGAAAAGCCCATATTGCGTGTCGCCGGAGCGGTTTCATTCCGTACCACGCTCCAGCATCCGCTGACACGGAAATTCGCCCGCCGCAACCATCTTGAATTGCGGCTGTACAGCGGTGGCAGCGAAACCGGCATCACCGCCGTGAGCAATCGTCACGCCGATATCGCGATCACCAGCCGGCCACTGAAGCCCGAAGAACGCGAAAAGGGGCTGGTGGACACGCTGCTCGCCTATGATGCCATCGCTGTGGTTGTGCACAAATCCAACCCGTTGGAAGGCGTCACCCTGAAAGAGCTTGAGAAGATTTTCCGGCATAAAATTAAAACATGGAAAAAGCTCGGCTGGCAGGACGCGCCGATTCAGGTCATCCTGCCGGATACGGGCTCCGGCCTGCGCACTGCTTTTCTCGATGCTGTCGTCAAACGGAATAAAATCAAAATCCAACCGCGGGAGGAACTCTCAACGTACGGCGCAATCTACGCGATGATGAGCGACTCCCTGGCACTGTCGATTTGCAGCCTGACACAGGCTCACTATCGCCATCTCAAGATTCTGCGCGTCGAAGGAGTGCTCCCCACACCGGAAACCATTGCCGACGGCAGCTATCCGCTGAGAGTGCCCATCAGTCTGGTGACGCGTGCGGAGCCCGGCCCTCTGGCCGAGCGATTTATCGAATGGGTCATGCGCGGGCCAGCCTGGAAGTTGATTGCCGATGCCTATGTTCCCGCCCCGGAGGAAGAAGAAATACAGGTAGCAGAATAAAGCCATTCGCCAACGGGTCGCCCCACGGGTTTCGTGCCTGTTATCATTAAAAATAATTGCGTTGCCAAACGGAAACGGTGTAAATATCGGTACTTTGGCGAAACCATTTTATAACACCGGTTTTAAATCACCTGCAACGGCGCCAATGGATGTGGGGAT
>WFTM01000114.1 GCA_015485525.1 Candidatus Zhuqueibacterota bacterium
AAACCTCAGGGTTAACGATGAAAAAAATAGCCTTTATCAATAATGTTCCTTTTGAAATGCGCGCGGGTGAGACCATTCTCTCTTTTCTGCGCCGTCACGCAGGCCCGGAGGCCGTTCCCACGCTGTGTGATGCACCGAATCTCAAGCCCTTCGGATCGTGCCGTGTCTGCAGCGTCGATGTTGCGCTGAGCGAGGACGGGCCTGCCAAAGCCCTGGCTTCCTGCCACACGCCCATCGCGGAGAACATGTATATTTATCCCAACTCGCCGCGCATCCGCGATTTGCGCCGCAACATCGTCGAGCTGGTGCTGTCCGATCATCCGCCGGACTGCCTGACCTGTGAGGTGAACGGCAACTGCGAGCTGCAGACCGTGGCGGCACGGGTAGGCGTGCGCGCGATCCGCTACCCTGCCGGCAAAAACCACCTCGGCCGCGAAAAAGACCGCAGCCATCCCTACATGACCTCAGAGCTGGCCAAATGCATCAACTGCTACCGCTGCGTGCGCGCCTGTGATGAGGTGCAGGGTCAGTTCGTGCTCAGCATGGCCGGGCGTGGCTTCGACAGCCACATCATCAAGGGCATGGACACGACTTTCGCCGAATCAGATTGCGTGTCCTGCGGCGCCTGCGCCCAGGCCTGCCCCACTTCGGCCATTTCCGATGTCTTCCAATCAAAGGCGATTTTGGCTACGGAAAAAGTCCGCACCGTGTGCACCTACTGCGGCGTCGGCTGTAACCTCGACGTTGCCAAAACCAATGGCACGATTCTGAGCATCAGCGCGCCCTACGACGCGGAAGTGAACCAGGGACATACCTGCCTGAAAGGCCGCTACGCTTTCCGATTTTACAACCACCCCGACCGCCTGCGCACGCCGCTTATCCGCCGTGACGGTGAGCTGCAGGAAGCCACCTGGGAGGAGGCCTACGACTTCATCGCCGGGCGCCTGACCGCCATCCGCGCGCAGCACGGCCCGGATGCCATCGCCGGGATTTCCTCATCGCGCTGTACCAATGAGGAAAACTATCTGATGCAGAAGTTCATTCGCGCTGTCATCGGCACCAACAACATTGACGGCTGTGCGCGCGTCTGCCACTCGCCCACAGCTCTGGGCATGCAGCGCACATTTGGCACCGGCGCAGCGACCAACTCGGTCGAGGACATCAACTACACCGATTGCATCCTGGTCATCGGAGCAAACCCGACTGCAGCGCATCCGGTAACCGGTGCCAAACTGAAGCAGTTTGCCATGAAAGGCAAGACCATGATCGTCATCGATCCGCGCAGGACTGAGCTGGCACGCTATGCCACATTTCACCTGCAACTGCGCCCCGGCACCAACGTGGCTGTGCTGGACATGATGCTGTATTACATCATCTCTGAAGGGCTTGTGGATGAGGCGTTCGTCAGCCGTCGCACCGAGGGTTTTGCAGAGTTCCGCGAGCATATCCTCGGGCTGGATATCGCCGAGCTGGAGCGCGTTTCAGGCGTGGATCGCGAGCTGGTGCGACAGGCAGCGATCGCGTACGCCACAGCGCCGGCGGCCATGTCTTTCCACGGCCTCGGTGTCACCGAGCACTCGCAGGGTACGTTCACGGTGATGCTGATCGCGCAACTGGCAATGATCACCGGCAACATCGGCCGCAGAGGCGTCGGCGTCAATCCCCTGCGCGGGCAGAACAACGTGCAGGGCGCGGCAGATATGGGCGTGCAGCCACACCAGGGCGCGGGCTACCTCGATGTCACCGACGAGCAGATCCGCAGGCAGTACGAACAGTTTTACGGCGTGCAACTGCCGGCGCATGTGGGCTGGAAAATCCCCGAAATGTTCGATGCAGCCATCGACGGCAAGCTGAAAGCCCTGTGGATCATTGGCGAGGACGTGGCGCAGACCGATCCGAATACGGAAAAAGTGAAGATCGCTCTGCAGCAGCTCGACCTGCTGGTGGTGCAGGAGCTGTTCATGACCGAGACGGCAAAATACGCCACGGTCGTGCTGCCGGCCTCTTCATTTCTGGAAAAAAGCGGCACTTTTACCAACGGCGAGCGCCGGGTGCAGCGCGTCAATCAGGTGATCGATCCGCTGCCGGGCACCAAGCCGGACGGGCAGATCATCGTCGAGATCATGAACCGCATGGGCTATGAGCAGCCGCCCTACGATGCCCGCGACGTTCTGCATGAAATCTCGCAGATCGTGCCTTTTTTCCGCGGCATCAAATGGGACGAACTGGGCGAAAACGGCAAGCAGTGGCCGGTGGCGGAAAACGGGCAGGACACGAAAATTCTGCACCAGCAGGAATTCAAGCGCGGCAAGGGGAAATTCTATTTCTTCAATTTCGAGGAAAGCCGTGAGATCGAGGAAAACAGCAGTCGCTTCCCCTTGATTCTGACCACTGTGCGCGAGCTGGAGCACTATAATTGCGGCACCATGACCCGGCGAACGGACAACCTCGCCATTCTCGACGAGGATGTGCTGCTGATCCACCCGGATGATGCTGCAGAACGCGGCATCGCTGATGGCGATTTTGTGCGCGTCAGCTCTGCCCGCGGCCACGTTGATCTGCGCGCAGAACTGTCGGACGAGGTGCAGCCCGGTATTCTCTGCTCCACGTTCCACTTCCCGGAAATCATGCTCAACAAGATCACCAGCGATGTGCATGACAGCGAAGCATTGTGCCCGGAATATAAAGTTGTCGCTGTTGAAGTCAGCAAAACCGCTGCGGCAGAAGCGGCACAGGCAGAATAGCTCACATCGCCCCACCGCGGCGGCGTGGTATGGTGCAGAAACGACGAGGTCCCGCGTTTTTGGTGTCACCACGCTGCTGCACAATCAGGTTCTTCCTCAGATTGTGTGGGGTGGAGAATTATCGTTGTGCAAATCCGGCCGGTGTCTGGATGGGGGGATAATTTTTTGGTATTTATTTTGTTGTCGGCGTTGTTGTTGTCGGGGTTCAAAATTTTGAACTCCTACAATTTTGAACTGCGACGAAAAATTTAACCCCCGACAACGCGACATGAATATCGCGGTACAAAAATCACAAAAAAAATCCCCGGCACGTTGCACATGCCGGGGATATATCTTCAGACAGGTTGCGGCCTGCCTGCAGGCGCTGCGCTGGCTACTCATAATCTTCGATAGGCGGGCAGGCACAGACCAGATGGCGGTCGCCCCAGGCATTATCGATGCGCGCTACCGCAGTCCAAAATTTACGCTCGCGGGTCCACTCTGCCGGGAAGGCGGCTTTCTCGCGTGAGTAGGCGTGCTCCCACTCATCGCTGATCACCATATCCGCAGTATGCGGCGCATTTTTCAGCACATTATCCTGCCTGTCAGCTTTTCCTTCCTCGATATCGCGGATTTCCCCCAGCATGGCGATCATCGCTTCGCAGAACCGGTCCAGCTCAGCCTTGGACTCGCTCTCGGTGGGCTCCACCATGAACGTGCCCGGTACCGGGAAAGACATCGTCGGAGCATGAAAGCCGTAATCCATCAATCGCTTGGCCAGGTCTTCCGCCTCGATGCCGGCGCTGGCTTTGAATTGGCGCAGATCGAGGATGAACTCGTGAGCAACCCAACCGCGTGTGCCGGTGTACAGCACGGGGAAATGCTCCTTCAGCCTTCTGGCCATGTAGTTGGCGTTGAGGATAGCCACTTGCGTCGCCCGGGTCAGACCTTTGGCCCCCATCATGGCGATGTACAGCCAGGAAATCACCAGAATACTGGCACTGCCCCACGGTGCGGCAGAAACCGGCCCGATCGCCTTTTCACCGCCGACGCGAACGAGCGGATGACCCGGCAAATAATCCGCGAGATGGGCTTTTACGCCGATCGGCCCCATGCCCGGCCCGCCGCCGCCATGCGGAATAGCGAACGTCTTGTGCAGGTTCATGTGCAGCACATCGGCACCGAGCTCAGCCGGCCGGCACAGCCCCACCTGCGCGTTGAGATTGGCACCATCCATATACACCTGGCCGCCATGCTCATGGATGATATCGCAAATCTCACGGATCGCCGCCTCGAACACGCCATGGGTAGAGGGATAGGTCACCATAAACGCAGCGAGGTTCTCGCCGTGCTCCTGCGCCTTGCTGCGCACATCTTCGACATCGATATTCCCCCGCTCATCGCATTTGACGATCACAACCTTCATGCCGGCCATAACCGCACTGGCCGGATTGGTTCCATGCGCAGAAGAAGGAATAAGGCACACATTGCGATGCGCATCGCCGCGATCGCGGTGATACGCCCGGATCGTGAGCAGCCCGGTGTACTCACCCTGAGCACCAGCGTTCGGCTGCAGAGAAATCGCATCAAAGCCGGTGATCTCCGCCAGCCACTTTTCCAGACCGGCAAACAGCGTGCGGTAGCCCCGGGTCTGGTTCTCCGGGGCAAAGGGGTGAATTTTGGCCAGCTCCGGCCAGCTCAGAGGAATCATCTCTGTTGTCGCGTTCAGTTTCATGGTGCAGGAGCCCAACGGAATCATACTGAAGGCCAGGGAGAGATCACGCTCTTCCAGACTGCGCATGTAGCGCAGCATATTGGTTTCCGAATGGTGGCTGTTAAAAACCGGATGCGTGAGATACTCCGAACTGCGCTTCATCCGGCCCTGATAGCCTTCCTGCAGGCCTGCGGCCAGGTCGGCAACCGTAAAGGTGAGCTCGCGATCCATGGCAAAGATTTCCAGCAGCAGGGTCACTTCCTCGGCAGTACTGAGCTCATCGAGGGCAATACCGACGCTGCCATCCTCATAGCGGCGCAGATTGATCTGCTGTGCTTCGGCAGCAACCAGCAGGTCGCGGGCCGAGTACTCGCCCGTGCGGACGCGCAAAGTATCGAAGAAGTCATCATGCACCAGCTCAAAGCCGAGTTTTTTCAGGCCCGCAGCCAGCACTTTGGTGAGGTTGTGCACGCGCGTGGCGATAGCGCGGATACCGTCGGGGCCGTGCCAGACTGCATACATGCCGGCCATGATGGCCAGCAGAACCTGCGCCGTACAGATATTGGAAGTCGCTTTTTCACGGCGGATGTGCTGCTCACGCGTCTGCAGCGCCATGCGCAACGCCGGCTTGCCGCGTGAGTCCCTGGAGACTCCGATAATCCGTCCCGGAATCAGGCGTTTGAACTGCTCGTGAGTGGCAAAATAGGCTGCATGCGGGCCGCCAAAACCGAGGGGAACTCCAAAACGCTGGCTGTTGCCAACTGCCACGTCTGCGCCGAATTCACCGGGTGGCGTCAACAGCGCCAGACTGAGCAAATCAGCAGCCACCGCCACGTATGCTCCGGCCGCATGAGCCTGCTCGCACACGCCGGTGTAATCCTCCACAGCCCCGTCCGTAGTCGGATACTGCAACAGCGCACCGATGGTGTTTTCATCAAAAGTAAATTCGCTGTGCGCTGCCACACGCACTTCGATGCCCAGAGGCTCAGCTCGCGTCTGCACCACTGCGAGGGTCTGCGGATGGCAGGCATCCGAAACCAGAAATACCGCGTTCTCTGGATGTTTTTTGATATTAAAAAACATCGCCATGGCCTCTGCTGCCGCCGTGCCCTCGTCCAGAAGCGAGGCGTTTGCAACCTCCAGACCGGTCAGATCGATGATCATCGTCTGGAAGTTGAGCAGGGCTTCGAGCCGTCCCTGGGAAATCTCTGCCTGATACGGTGTGTACTGCGTGTACCAGCCGGGATTCTCGAGAATATTGCGCAAGATCGGCGCTGGTGTGACGGTGTCAGAATAGCCCATGCCGATCAGCGAACGATAGATTTTGTTTTCCGAAACAATGGCGCGGATGACATCGAGGGCTTCTGCTTCATCCAGCGCCGGGTCGAGCGTAAGCTTATGCTGCGTACGGATGGACTCAGGAACAACAGCATCGATAAAACTGTCCATATCATCGAAGCCAAGGGTGCGCAGCATGTCAGAGATTTCGCTGCTGTCCGGCCCGATGTGGCGGTCAGCAAACTTTTCTTTCCGGTCGAGGGTTATCATGAAATTTCCTGCCTTTCGGGAGATTCAATAACATGAAAAGTTCATAAATCATACAACAATTCTTCTGGTTATCCAGTTTACTCAGCAAACCGGCCCCGGCTCAGATACCGGCATGTGTCATTCCGGCCAGGCGAAGCGCAGAGCCGGAATCTCATCTTTTCGCCTACGTGCCTGTGTCTGGGAGATTCCGGTCTTCCCCTGCGGAGAAACCGGAATGACGATTCTGGGGCAGGCACGTGCTGTTGTCACGCTGTCTGGTTTAAAAAAATGCAACCGTGCTGAGTTGAATGGATAACCAGTAACAATTCTTTTTCACTCTATTTTTATCATCAGGTTATACAAAAGCACTCCAACGGACATTTTTTCAGTTTTACCCTGGTGCGTGCACAAAGTGCTCATCGAAAGATAAAGCGGGAACGCGCACTGATTTGTGCACGGAAAATTAAATAATACTAATAGTTCTTAATTTTCTCAAGAAAAATAAGTTTTGCTGATAGCAAAAACAAGAGCCCGCCACGAAACTGTGCTCATTAAAGCGGCCCGCCCAGAGCACGAAAATGCCGGCATGTCCTCATTTCTCACGCGGGCGCATGAATAACTGCGTAAAATAGTACCCTCCCTGCGGAGAAATCGCCACGCCGACACCGGTGTGCGTCCAGCCGTAACCTTCTTCATCGAGGAGAATCGCCTTGTGGGCCGGCGAATCAAGCCAGCCTTTGACCGCGTAGCCTGCAGGATCATCTGTCCCGATATTCATTGCGATATTTTCACCAACAGCGATAAACGCGATCCGCGCCGCCCGCGCCCGGTCCCAGGGCAACTGGCCCTCGGGATTTTCATGGTCAAAGTACCGCCGGGTCTGCATATCGCGGGAGTGGTTTCTGGCAAGCGCACGCAACTCTTCATCCAGGGCCAGCACCGGCAAATCGCGATAGGACCGCACAGCATTGACCAGTTCGAAAACCCGGTTTTCAAGACGGATGCACTCTGCAAGGGAGGTATTGACCTGCCCAAGCCCGCGCATGCGCTGCTGCTGATAAACACAGGCCTCAGACACCAGGCTGCCGAGCACGGCCAGCGAAAAAAGAATCAATCTCAACGCCATGAGCTGTAACCACCAGAACCTGATCAATTCAAACTTTGAAAATAGTACGATACCTGAAAAAACATTCCCCCTGAAGCGACATCTCAGCCTGTGCGGATAACTCAGCCGACAGGGCCTGATCCGGTTGTAAAGATGCAACCGTGCGCAATGAATCTCCGGGGTTCCAGCTACTCAGCAAACCAGGCCTCGTCCGTATCCCGCCATCTGTTATTCCGGCCAGGCGAAGCGCAGTGCCGGAATCTCATCTTTTCGGGCACGTGCTGTTCTCAGGCAGTCCGGTTGAAAAGTTGCAACCGTGCGCAATAAACCGGATAACCGGGGAAGACTTCATCTAATCTATCAGAAGACAGCAGGAGAGCAGACAGCTCAAGGTCTGCGAATTTTTCAGGCTACAGGGGCTCCTGTTCCGTTACCGATAAAACCCTGAGGCCTCTTGTCCCGGTCAGCGGCTCAGGAGGGAGAGCAGATACTGGCCATACTGGTTTTTGCTCAGCGGTTCTGCCAGCCTGGTGAGCTGGGCGGCATCGATATATCCCATATTGTAAGCAATTTCTTCGATGCAGGAGACTTTCAAGCCCTGCCGTTGTTCAACCGTGGCCACGAATTGGCTGGCGTCGGTGAGGGAGTCGTGCGTGCCGGTATCCAGCCAGGCAAAACCGCGGCCCAGCAGCTCGACGTGCAACGCACCTTGCTCGAGATAGATGCGGTTCAGGTCAGTGATTTCCAGCTCACCACGCGCCGATGGCTTCAGAGTTCTGGCGTATTCACAGACATGCTGGTCATAAAAATACAGGCCTGTGACCGCATAGTTGGACTTTGGCTGCTGCGGTTTTTCTTCGATACTGATCACCGTGCCCTGCTGATCAAACTCGACCACACCATAGCGTTGCGGATCGCTGACATAGTAGCCAAACACTGTGGCACCCTGCTCGCGGCGTACAGCTTCGTGCAACATATCCGGCAGGCCATGGCCATAAAAAATATTATCCCCGAGAATCAGAGCAGCGCGATCGCCATCGAGAAACTCCTCACCGATATGGAACGCCTGGGCAAGGCCTTCGGGCCGGGGCTGTTCTGCATAGCTGAAGGACAGGCCGATGTGCTCGCCTGTGCCGAAAAGTTTGCGAAAAAGAGGCAGATCATGGGGTGTGGAAATGATGAGTATGTCGCGGATGCCGGCGAGCATGAGTACCGAGAGAGGGTAGTAAACCATGGGTTTGTCATAGATGGGTAAAAGCTGCTTACTGACCGTTTGGGTGACCGGAAAAAGCCGCGTGCCGCTGCCGCCGGCCAGAATGATGCCCTTCATGCTGTGCTCCTGTCGAATCGATTCCTGATTTCGGGTTTGCGGTGTCCGAAAATAGCCGATTTTCCCCTGCGATGCAACCGAAAATAAAAGCCCCGCCTCCGGGCAGGAGACAGGGCTTGGGGGTTGAACAGGGTCAGAGGAAGCTAACCCTTTTCGGGAACGGGAATCGTTTTCGTGCCATCAGTGCAAAACAGCTTCTTTGTCTTCAGCTTTTTTCTTGTCTTTTTTCTCGTCATCACGACCGAGCAGCAGATCGCTGAAGTCCGGAGAAGCGTCTGCATCTTTCTGGGCACCGGCAAAAGCATCGATAGGCGTGGCCTCGAGTTCGGTATCATCTTCCAGACGCGAATGTTTGCGGAACAGGTAAAAGCCGTAGCCAAAAATACCTGCACCAGCCATCAACAGGAAGAACAGGAACCAGCCACCACTGCGGCTGTCCGCCACAGTCTGCGTTGCCGGGTAAGGCGTCATGTTTTTAGCAGCAACAGGCTCGTCTTCCGGGGAAGCTGGCTCATCCGGGAGCAGAGTCAGATCATCTGTCGCAGAAGCATCGGCATCTTCAGCCGGCTCGGAAACCGTCTCCGGCGCAGGTGTGGCCGGGTGGGGCTGCTCCTGCAGCATCTCACGGCGTTGAGTAAACTCCCGCGCCTGCTCGATGCTCTCGACTTCTGCGGCACGCTCTTCTAATGATACCAGGCTGTTGACTTCGGACAGACGCCGTGCCTGGCGCAGCTTGTTCATCACACCGATACCCGGCAGCAAAATCTGCTCGCCGGGATAGATACCGTCAGGGTCCGGCGCCCGGTTGATGAGCGCTAGCTGGCGCCAGTACTCGGCATCGCCATAGTAATCCTGCGCCAGACGGCTGAGATATTCGCCTTCCTGAATGGTATGAATCCGGGA
>WFTM01000115.1 GCA_015485525.1 Candidatus Zhuqueibacterota bacterium
GGTGTGACGAGAGGATGAGTAAATAAACAGGGTTGGAGTGGTGATGAAAAAACGTTTTTCTTTTTTAAAAATCAGTACCGGTGTCCTGGTGTTGGTGCTCGCTTTGGCTGTGCTTGCTCTGAAGAAGGTTGACTATCAGCCCTACTATGAGACAGAGTATTACACGAGCACGCGCGCTCGTCTTGACAGTGTGCTGGCCGGCACACGGCCTGTGGAAGGGCCTTTGCTTGCAGGTTTTGGCCGCGCTTCGCTGACGCCGGACACTTCCCGTGCTGGTTTTGGCAAAAGCCTGCCCCTGGCAGGATACGGAAAACGCCGCGGCAAAGCCGCTACCGGCGTGCATGACAGCCTGTTCATCAAAGCCATTGCCCTGCGCGTGCAGGAGCAGACTGCTGTGCTCCTCAGCCAGGACGCCCTGATCATGCACAGCGCGGTCACAGAACGTGTCAACAGACTGCTCAAAGAGCGGGGCGTGCCGGTGGCGCCGCAACAGGTGCTGTATTCTGCAACGCACAGCCATTCCTGTATCGGAGGCTGGGGCGATGGGGTGATTTATGAATTATTCGCTGGCCCTTACGATGCTCGCGTGGTCCAGTGGTGGGCGGAGCAGGTGGTGGCAGCAATCGAGCGCGCCCTGGCTGACATGACACCAGCCCGGTATGCTCTGGCCAGTTTTCCGGCTTCAGCTTTTGTGCGCAACCGTCTTGTCGGCAGCCGCGGGCGGATTGACAGCACGTTTTCGCTCCTGGCCGTGCGCCAGCAGGATGGTGACCTCGCTCTCGCCGGCGCCTATGCTGCGCATGCAACTGTGCTGCCGCCATCCAACATTCAGTTCAGCGGTGATTATCCCGGCTATTGGCAGAGAAGGCTGGAAAATGAGTTGGGGGAGGGGACGCACGCGGTGTTTTTTGCCGGCGCGGTTGGCAGCCACAGCCCCTATGTGCAGGGCGGGCAGCCGTTTGATCAGGCGGAAGCTCTCGGCACAGCACTGGCAGACAGCGTGTTACGCTATTTGCCAAAACTTGCCTGGAAGCAGCAGGCTGTTCTGGCTTCACTCTTTCTGCCCATCGACCTGCCGGAACTGCACGCCCGCCTGACAACCAACTGGCGTTTCCGGCCGGCGCTGGCGCGCCGTTTCCTGCCCATAACCGGCACAGAGCTGCGTGCCCTGAGATTGGGGGAGCTGCTCTGGGTCGGCACGCCCTGCGATTTCAGCGGGGAACTGGCGATCGATTTGCGCAATCATGCTGCTGTGCAGGGCTTTCAGGCGGTGATCAGCAGTTTCAACGGCAGTTATATCGGCTATGTGATCCCCGGGCACTACTACCGCATGCACAGCTACGAGTCGTTTAACATGTCCTTTTTTGGCCCATACATGGGGCCGTATCTGAACGAGATGGTGCGCCGGACCCTCGACGGTTTGATGCGATACTGATGGCTGTTCCCTGTCACACATGCTCGCGGATCAGGGCGACGACTTTCCCCTGTATCGACCAACTGTTCGACAGGGGGATGTTGTCGTAAATTTCATTTTCGGGCTTGAGGTATTTCTGCCGCCCCTTGACGACGAAGCGCTTGACCGTGGCTTCGTCCTCGCGCAGAGCCACGACGATGTCACCGTTTTCAGCATTTTGTGTCTGGCGAACGATCACCAGGTCGTTTTCCATGATACCGGCGTTGACCATGCTGTCGCCCTGAACGCGCAGAGCATAGTAGGTGCCGGGATTGCTGGTCAGATAGTCCGGTACCGGGATGTAGCGTTCGATGTTTTCCTCAGCGAGGATTGGCATCCCTGCTGCGACGGAGCCGAGCAGCGGAACGCTGTTTTTGCTCTCATCGAGCAAGCCGAGGCTGTTGAGAATGGTGATGCCACGTGCTCCACCGCTGGCCCGCCGGATGTAGCCTTTCTTCTCCAATGCCTCCAGGTGTTTGACCACCCCGTTCTTCGACCGCATCCCCATTTCATCCGCTATTTCCTGCATGGTCGGCGGAAAACCATCTGAGCGCACTTTGGTTATGATGCTGGATAAAATGGATTTTTGTCTTTCGGTGAGTTTTTTCATCATCACCCTCGCGTTGATTGCTGGTGTGTATATTTGTTTACCATATATATGTATTGGTGAACATAATGTCAAGAGAAAAATTGTTTTTTTGTGTTCCTGTTCACGTCGTGTGGGCCGGGCAGGGTTTAGCACATCTGCCGGCCGGGTTGGGTGGTGGTGACGCCGGGGCGTCGGGAGAGGTGGCACACCACAGGAGCGGTGTGGTGAGACGAACACGTTTGTCGCGCATGATTTATCGTGCCTGAAATGGTGCCGCATTACTTCTCCGGGCGCATATATGAGAAGGGAGGCCGCACAGGGGGGATGAAATAGACCGGGAATGCGGATTACTTGCGGAAATCATCGGGATTGATTTTGTGCCGCAGCAGAAGACGATGGAACGTACGCCGGGAAACTTTTGCCAGTCGCGCTGCCCTGGCAACGTTGCCGCCGGATTCGTTGAGATAGCGAAAAATCGCTTCGTATTCGATGCGCTCGATGAGCTGGTTTTTCAGTTCCGGCAGGCCCAGCTCCATCTTCGCTTCGCTGAAATCAAAACCGGGCGACTGCTCCTGCATTTCCTGTGGCAGGTGACCGATGTCGATGACGTTGTTGCGCGCCAGCACGACAGCGCGCTCGATGACGTTTTCCAGCTCGCGCAGATTGCCGGGCCAGGAGTAGGCGCAGAGGTGCGACATCGCTGCCGGGGTGATGCTGTGCACGCGTTTGTTGACCCGCGCTTCTGCACGGCGGATGAAATGCCGGATCAGCGCCGGTATGTCTTCGCGGCGTTCTGAAAGCGTCGGCAGGGTGATGGTGAATGTATTGATGCGATAGAACAGATCCTGGCGGAACTCGCCGGCGCGGATGGCCTGTTCGAGGTCGCGATTGGTCGCCGCGATGATGCGCACAGTAACGATGCGCGATTTCGTGCTGCCCACCGGACGGATTTCACCGGATTGCAGGAAGCGCAGCAGTTTGGCCTGCATGTCCAGCGACATATCACCGATTTCATCGAGAAAAATCGTCCCTTTGTCTGCCAGTTCCAATAATCCGGTGCGGTCACTGCTGGCGCCGGTAAAAGCACCTTTTTTATAACCGAAGAGCTCGCTTTCGATCAGGTTCTGGCTGAAGGCTGTGCAGTTGACCGTGATCAGCGGTTTTTTGGCCAGCAGACTTTTTTTGTGGATCAGGCGCGCAATGCCCTCTTTCCCCGTGCCACTCTCGCCACGGATCAGCACACCCACCGGGGTCGGTGCCACGCTGTCAATCAGGCTGCGGATTTCCTGCATCTTCGGATTATCCCCGAAGATGAACTCACCCGGAGAACGTTGCTCCATTTCCCGGCGCATGACCGAAATATTCTCCTCGAGCACTTCCTTGCGCGTGACCTCGTCTAAAATCGACCACATGAAGCGCGCACTTTCTCCGCCGATGAGTTCGGCCCCCGGCGGGCGGCTGCGCAGCAGCTCTTCCTGCAGGGTACTGTCGCCGGTCACATTGATGATCAGCGCCAGGCCGGGCTCAGTGAGGAAAGGGTGGTAGTCATCACTGGTGGCAATACCAGCCTCGCGCGCGAGCGCCAGTCCCGGTGCTTCGGGGTTTTTGTCCACAACTCCGATGATCTGCAACGCCGGCTTGTGCCGGAACAGGCGCAGCAAAACACTGCCGGCCTGCCCGGCGCCGATCAAAAGCAGTTTGCCGGAAAAATCGATCTGGTGGTGGATGCTCATAGCGTGCAAAGTTTATACATTCCTGACTTGCGCGATTTATTATTTGGGAGAAAAAAGCAGCAGACAGAACTATCCTGAATTATTCACGCCACGGCGCGGCGGACAAGCTTAACATTAATTTAAAACAATACGTTGCGGGCTTAGCGGCGTTGCGTGCGAACAGTCATGGAAAACTGAGTTTAAAATGGGCTTTCACGTTAATTATTTGATTTATAAATCTTTATGCTATTTTTGCCGCAAATTTGTGAATAATTCAGGCTATGTGTTTGGATCGTTCCATTCAAGTATCAGTAACTGGTGTCAGGTCTTCATGAATATTTTATCTCTATCTGTCCGCATCATGTCTGGTTATCCCGTTCTCACAGCTTTGGGCTGAAGCGGGGTTTCACCACGAGGGTCACGAAGAGCTCGAAGGAAGTGGATCGATAGAAAAATCAGAACCAGCAGTTCCTGGCCTTTCTTCGTGTTTTTCTTCGCGTCCATCGTGCACTTTGTGGTTCATAAAAGTGCACAGACGATATTGAAACTCAGGAGCCAGAGCGATTCCACCGTTTCTGGTATGAGAGTGAAAAACCACCGGATTATCCCGTTTGTTCTCCGGGTATCCAGTTTACTCAGCAAACCAGGCCTGACCCAGATACCGGCACCAGTCATTTCGGCCAGGGGAAGCACCGTGCCGGGATCTCATCTTTTCGGGCGCATGCCTGAGTCTGGGAGATTCCGGTCTTCCGCTGCGCGGAAACCGGAATGACAGCTCTGGTGCAGCCACGTGCTGTTGTCATGTGGTCTGCTTGAAAAGATGCAACCGTGCTGAGTTAAGTGGATAACCAGACGTTTGTTCAACTGAAGTGGATTTATTGTTAGAACAAAAAACTGCAGCCAAAGCTGTTTATGTCGTTTTACAAACCCGGTCGGTGTTGATGGTTGTAAAAATGCTATTTGCCCTCGGCCCAGTTTTGGCGATTGTTGATGATATCATTCCGGATGCGACCCGCCCCTACGCGCAGCGCACAATAAAATCTTCGCCCATGCGTTCTTATTGACTACAGGGCAGTAGTGCTTCAGGCTGTCTGCGTTTCTCCGCATGCCCTGCGCAGGCGCGCTCTCATGAACTCCACAGGAAACATGAGCGCAGCGCCGTGTGGCGAAGAGATCGGAATAAGTAAAACATTTTTCTTACCATAAACAAACAGGAAAATAACGATGAAAAGGAATTCAGTTATCGTGCTGCTGCTGTGCCCGCTGATACTGCTCAATGCCGGGTGGCCTGAAGATGGCTCGCTTTCCTTGCCTTACGCAGACGCCGGTTTGACACCCAGGCAGGCTGCTGCACATCTGCTCGATCGTTTTGCCTTTGGCGCGCGTCCGGGTGAAGTCGATCGCGTCGTCCAGATGGGGCTGGAGAACTGGTTGTTGCTGCAGCTCGATCAGTCGGCAGACGAGAAAACGCTCAGGGACAGGTTGGAGCCCCTTGCCTATCTGCGCATGTCGCCGGAAACGATCGTCCGCACCTATCCCCGGCCCGGCCGCGTGCTGCGCATGGCCGAGCGTGAGGGCCGTATTTCCGCCAAAGATGAATCCCTCTCCCGGCGTGAGCGGCACCAGCGCCTGGTACAGTACGGCCGCGAAAAAGGCTACGAGCCCCTCAATCGTCTGATCGGTGACATGATGGCCAATAAACTGCTGCGCGCTGTGTACAGCGAGAATCAACTCACCGAACTCCTGGTTGATTTCTGGTTTAACCATTTCAATGTATCCCTTACGGACAGTGAGGCGCGTCCGCTGATCGCAGCTTACGAGCGCGATGCCATCCGGCCGCACGTGCTCGGTTCTTTTCGCGATATGCTCGGGGCCACAGCACGGCA
>WFTM01000116.1 GCA_015485525.1 Candidatus Zhuqueibacterota bacterium
GCGACGAGAGGGTGATGGCGAGATCGGTTTTGCCCGGTGTGGTGCTGGTGTCCGGCGGCAGAATGCTTTTTCTGAGCACAAACAACGTGTCAGCATCGGTATTGTTTGCAGCGACGGAATCGTTTGCAGCAACGAGCTGCGCCGTGCTGACCAGCTCGGTGATCTGCGCAGCGAGGGAGTCCTGTACTCTGACATCAAACCAGAAGAGTGTGCCGCTACCCGGTGCCAGCGTTTCGATGATCTTCGGAAACGAGTCTTCGCCGATGAGCAGCAGCTCCGCTGGCAGAGTGCGTGTGATGCGAATCGAGTCGGCCTGATTGGGCCCAAGGTTGTCGATGCGAATCTGCATGGTCAGGGTATCGCCGGGAAAGACAGCGTTGCGTTCGATGCCCTCGCGTATGCCGGTGGTGTCAGTCAGCGATGAGAGCGTAATGGCGAGATCGGTTTTGCCGGGTGTGGTGCTGGTGTCCGGCGGCATCTGCGGATGCAGAATCACAACCGAATCGCTGGCAAAATTGTTCGGGCCGGGGAATTCATTGCGTGTAGTGATCGAAGCGGAAAAAATCTGCAGCAGCGAGTCCGGCGACAGGCTGTCCGGCATGATTACGCGCAGAGACAGCGAATCCTCGCTCTGTACAGCAAGGGGAGCCAGGCGCCAGCGTAGAAGGGAGTCGGCATGCACCGGCAAGCGGGAAGAATCCACGGCCGCGATCGGCCAGGCGGGCCGCACGTCGAGGGTGAGACTGTCTGCAGAAAATTCGCCGTTGTTGCGCCAGCGAAGGAAAAGTCCGACTGTATCGCCGGGCATGGTTGCCGGATGCTGTGCTGCATCGAAAAAAACACTGCTGTCCGCAGATGCGTGTAAGGTCAGGCTCAGGTCCGGCCCGGGGACAAAATAGATGCCGCGGCCACGAACCGAGCCAGCGGAGGTATTGACCTGCACTGTGACGGTGCGCACCGTATTGTTGTACAGCGAATCACTGCTCTGATGCGCCATCACATAATAGTTTTTGATCAGCACCGAAAGCTGGCGATAGATGCCGGGCATTTCGCGCGGACCGGCGGCGCGGAAGAAAATCCCACCCGTGCCTTCGGCGATCTGTATCAATGGTTCGACATTGAGCGAGTCTCCCAGCGCGATCATGTAGATAGGAATGCGGTACACATTGGCGCTGTCGATGACTGATTCCGGAGTGTACAGCAACGAATGATTATCGACGCCATCGGTATAGGCGATGATGGCACGGCGCGCCGAGGTCTCCTGCCGCGTCGCCTGGATTGCTTTGCCCAGTGCGTCATAAAGCGCTGTGCGCCCTTTTGGTATCCCTGAGTTGACGCCGTTTTGCAGGCGCTGGCGGTCGCTCATGAACGGGCGGATGATGTGGATTTTGTTGTTATCACTGAACTGGAGAACAGCACCGCGATCGACATCGCGCATGCTGGCGACAAAAGCCTCCAGCGCATCGCGGACGCTGTCGATCACCGTCTGCATGCTCTCGCTCATGTCCATGACCAGCATAGTGCTTGTCGGCACCTCGAGGAGTTCACGGATTTCGGTGAACAGCGGGTCGCGCACTTGCTGATATAAGTCTGGCTCGGGCGGCAGGGTGCTGTCACTCTGGTAGAATTCGAGCAGCGGTGTCCATATTTCGCGCACGAGTCTGCCGTTGTTTGCCTGTTCCTGCGGGCCGATCCAGTCCAGGGTATCCGCCAGCCCGCTGATGTGTTTGCCGTGCTCATCGAGTACGGAAATCGTGGTGAGAATGGGATGGGGGAATGTACTGGTCAGGCCACGGATGGCAAATTTCTCGGTAAACGGGTTGTTCACGTTGATGAAAATCGAATCCGGGGCTTGTGTGGTTTGTCGTGCCTGGGCCTGGGCGCAAACGATCATCACGAGCATCAGGCCGGACACGAGAGCTCCCCGAATAAATTGGAGAATTCGAGCCGTCAGAGACATCGATGTGGCCATTTTGATCGATTTTACCAAATAGTGTGAAACACCGGTGTCTGGACAGGGAGAGTGATGCTTTGGTGTAGTTGGGTTTCGGGCTAAAATTCACTTATGATGCAGTGCACTTCACCCGATCGATGCTGGAAGGCAGATGCTGTGGTTTCGGGTAAATCAGAAGATACAGGTTGGACCCCATTTCGCCGGACCTGTGCTGAACGTCCGGTAAAAAAATCGCGCAATGCATAGCATAAGGTTTGCGAAAGAGAAAAGCAAGAGATTTTTGCTTGAAAAATAGAGACTTAACTCTGAAAAAAAGCAAAGCCCGCCTCAGTAGCGAATGCCGACCCATGCTGAAGTCGCGGCAGGAGAGTTGAGATGAACTTTGATTTCAGCGAAAAAAGGGATGGTGTCGATTTCGAACTGCAGCCCTCCGAGAACGTGTCCCGGAATGCCTGAGGTCTTACCGATGGCGATGCCGGTACCGCCGCCGACATAAAACCGGACGCCGGAACGGGCGGAGTCCAGATAGCGAAAGGAGAGGTCAAGGGTCAGCCAGGTCGGCGAGCCGACGATGGCATCACCGTCGAACTGCAGGCGGAAGTGCGGCGAGATAGCCGCCACTTGTTTGCTGATGCCGGCAGCAGGATAGCTCAGGTCAAAAAAACCGAATTTGACGCCATTGCCCTCCGGCGCCGCTACCAGCGGCTGCCAGTGA
>WFTM01000117.1 GCA_015485525.1 Candidatus Zhuqueibacterota bacterium
ACATCCAGCACGACAACGCGGCCGAGATGCTTCTTGACTTTCAGGCTCTTAACCGTGACTTCCTCGATGAGACCAAACAGCTCGAGAATATCGCGGTTGGTAGAATAACCAAGAGCACGCAGCAGCGTCGTCACCGGGAACTTCTTGCGCCGGTCGATATAGACGTACAGCACATCATTGATATCAGTGGTGAATTCTACCCACGAACCACGCAGCGGGATGATGCGTGCGGAGTAAATTTTTGCCCCGTTCGGGTGGTTGGATTCATCGAAGAACACGCCCGGCGAACGATGCAGCTGGCTGACGATGATGCGCTCGGCTCCGTTGATGACAAAAGTACCACGGTTGGTCATATACGGGATGTTGCCGAGATAGACGACCTGCTCAGTGGTGTCACCAAACTCGTCGTCAAGTCCGGTATCATCTTTCACCGAGAGACGCAGCTTGGCTTTCAGGGGCGCGGAATACGTAATACCGCGTTCCTGGCATTCAGCCACGCTGGCCTTGGGGCGCTCGATATAGTACTCGATGAACTCCAATAAAAAATTTTCCCTACTGTCAACAATAGGGAAAACGCTGGTGAAGACTGCCTGCAAACCGATGTTTTTCCTTTCGGAGGGCGGAACCTGGGTTTGCAGAAATTCTTCAAACGAACGAAGCTGGACGTCCAGCAGGTCCGGAAGCTCAATAGCGCTCTTGAGCTTCGAAAAAGAAACACGCTGAGTGAATTTGCCGTTTCCGGTCATGCAATAACCATCCTCTGGCGTTTGGTTTTTGATAGATTATCCTGCTGATGCAACCACAATAGCTCCGATCATGGCTGGCAGGATAACTGAAAAATTCGTGCTTTGCGGGCACGCACTGAGCAAAATGCGCAAAGAATGCCCGCAAAGATGCGATGCAAAAGATGATGAATTCTTCAGGCTACTTGATTTCGACTGTGCCGCCGACCTCTTCGATTTTAGCCTTGATTTCTTCTGCTTCTTCTTTGGAAACACCTTCTTTCAAAGGCTTGGGAGCAGAATCAACGAGCTCTTTGGCTTCTTTCAGGCCCAGGCTCGTCAGGCTGCGCACAACCTTGATCACCTGAATTTTCTGGCTGCCGGCACCGGTCAGCACAACGTCGAATTCGGTTTGTTCTTCAGCAGCCTCGCCGCCACCTGCTGCACCGGCCGCACCAGGCGCCATTGCCATGACAGGAGCTGCCGCACTTACACCGAACCGTTCTTCAAGAGCTTTTACCAGTTCATTCAAGTCTTTAACAGACATATTCTCGATTGTTTCGATCAAGCTTTCCAGTTGACCATTTTTTTCTTCGGCCACGGTAATTCCTCCTTCGGTGTCTTAAGGATTATGTGAAGATGACTATTTTCGTCTGTTCTATCCTGCCTGGTTCTCGAATGAGCGCAGCGCGCACAGAGTGCAGGATAACTGAAAATTATTCTTTTTTATGTGCACATAGACCAGATCACGGCGAGCGCGCTGGGCTGTTGTGTTGAAAAACGTCCGGCCTGAAATTCTCAGGCCGTCAAAATCAGGCTTGCGTTTCTTTCTTTTCACGGATGGCGTTCAGAGCATAGACAAGCTTGCGTGGCAGGCCGCTCAGCGTCATCACCAGACCGCTCACAGGCGAGTTCAGGCTGCCGACGAGAGAGGCCAGCAACTGATCGCGGCTCGGCCATTTGGCGATGCTGTCTGCTTCACTGCCGGGCAGAACATCACCTTCGATGATGCATGCTTTGACTTCCGGCTTGTCATGGCTCTTGCGAAACTCCGCGATGACACGTGCCGGCTCTGCCGGATCATCATAGCCCAACGCAACAGCGATAGGGCCGACGAGATAGGGCATCATGCCCTCATGGCCGGCGTTTTGGGCGCCACGCTGTGCCAGAGTATTTTTAACGACGAGATACTCCACGTCTTTGGCACGGAACTGCCGGCGCAGCTCTGTGATATCCTCGACTGAAAGGCCACTGAAATCGGTGAGGTAGATGCTGTTGGCCTTGTTAAATTTTTCCGTTAAAAGTTCAACCGCGGCAACTTTTTCCGGACGGGGTTCTCTGCTAACGTGTTCCATTGTTATTCAGCCTATTGTTGACGCTTTGCGGACTCTGCGATAATTTAGTACTCTGACAGCGTACCCGCTAAGCGGTGTAACCGAAAGATTCGTTTGACCAGTTCGTCTATCCGCCGGCAGCGGATATCCGATACATTCTCCGGATTACCGGATTACAATGAATTGGTATCGATGGGAACACCGGGGCCCATGGTCGTGCTCAGTGTCAAACTGCGGACGTACTGTCCCTTGGCAGCCGGCGGGCGCAAACGCAACACCGTATCGACAAAGGCCTTGATATTTTCCATCAGCTTGTCAGCATCAAACGATGCTTTGCCGACCCCGACGTGCAAAATGCCATAGCGATCGACGCGAAAGTCAATTTTTCCGGCTTTGACATCCTTGACAGCCTTGGCGACATCCATGGTCACCGTGCCGGTTTTCGGATTGGGCATCAGCCCGCGCGGGCCAAGTACACGCCCCAGCTTGCCGACCTCGCTCATCACATCCGGCGTGGCGATAACAACATCAAAGTCGAACCAGCCGCCCTGGATTTTGGTGACCATGTCATCAAAACCGACGAAATCAGCACCAGCTTCCTCTGCTTCTGTCGCCTTGCTGCCCTTGGCGATAACCAGCACACGTACATCCTTACCAGTGCCGTGCGGCAGGGAAACCGTTCCGCGGACAACCTGATCCGCGTGCCGGGGATCAACACCGAGGCGGACGGAGACTTCGACGGTTTCATCGAACTTGGCTGTGGCCGTGTCCTTGAGTATTTTAACAGCATCTTCGAGGCTGTAATCGACACCAGCTTCGATCTTTTCCGCTACTTCGCGATATCTTCTGCTACGTTTCATCTTGATCTATCCTGAATTTTTAGCCTTCTACTACCAGTCCCATGCTCCGAGCTGTGCCCTCAACCATCTTCATGGCTGCTTCGACATCATTCGCATTCAGGTCAGGCATTTTGGTTTCTGCAATTTCGCGTACCTGGGCACTGGTGACCTTCCCGACTTTATTGCGGTTCGGCTCTCCCGAACCTTTTTCCAAACCAGCGGCTTTCAGCAACAGCACGGCTGCTGGCGGTGTTTTGGTAATAAAAGTAAAGGAACGATCAGCATATACCGTGATGACAACCGGGATGATCAACCCGGCCTTATCCTGGGTTTTGGCATTAAATGCCTTGCAGAATTCCATGATATTCACACCGTGCTGACCCAGTGCCGGGCCAACCGGCGGAGAGGGATTTGCCTGTCCTGCTGGTATCTGCAATTTTATCAGGCCAACAACTTTCTTTGCCATGAATTCTCCGCTTCGGTAATATTACTGTTCTAATTCAACTTGCAAAAAATCGAGCTCGACCGGTGTCGAACGGCCGAAAATGCTCACGCTTACCTTGACCTTCTTTTTCTCGTCGTTGATCTCCTCGACAAAGCCGGTGAAGTCGGTAAACGGGCCATCGATGATCCGGATCGGATCACCAACTTTGAACGGCACTTCGATGATTTCCCCGGTTTCGCTGTCCTCGACACGCCCGAGAATCCTGTCGATCTCATCCTGACGCAAAGGCTGCGGCTCATTTTTCGGGCCGACAAAATTGGTAATGCCCGGCGTGTTCAGAATCAGATGCCGGGTACCTTTATCCAAAACCATCTTTACCAGCATATAGCCCGGAAAAAAGACCTTGTTGCGCACGCGCTTCTTGCCCTCGCGCATCTCCGTGACCTGCTCCGATGGTATCAGAATATCGACGATCTTGTCGCTCATGTTGGCCAGCTCAGCCTCGTTCTCGAGGTGCAGCTTGACCTTGCGCTCATGACCGGAAAGCACATGAATGGCATACCACTTTGCCTCTTCCGTCGTGCTCTGCTTTTCAGTTTCCTCTGACAATGTCATCCAACCTTAGATAGGGTGATACGAAATCCTGTCGTTTGTTAACCTGAAAAACCCGCCAACTCCCGCACAGCCAAATCTGCAGTTTCAACGATTTGCCGGCACAGAGAGCCATAACGTGATTTTTCTGCTCTCCCGCACTCATCCCTGCGCGAAACGCTCATCCATGGGAAAAGTGGGTTAATAGAGCTGCAACAATGCCCATGTCAAAACTTTATCAACGACAAAAACATACAGGGAAAAGGCAAGGGAAAGGATGATCACAATCCACGTACTGCTCTTCAAACTCTCGAAATCCGGCCAGCTGACCTTGGACAACTCAACCTTGACCTCGTTGAGAAATTTCATGGGCTTTTCGAATAATGCCATCGCTCTTCTTCCCGATAATTAATGATATCTCAACATGTCGCATGATGACCGCTGACTACAGCCGTCACAACTTATCATCTCCTGCACTGACGCTACGCAATCAATCAGCACATCGAAGTGCTGTGTGCCGCCCATGTCCCTGGAATCGTTTTAGCGCAGTGAAAAAAGCAGGCCAGGAGGGACTCGAACCCCCAACATCCGGTTTTGGAGACCGGCGCTCTACCAATTCGAGCTACTGGCCTGTTACAGAGAGCACCCTGTTTTTGAGCTCACGACCGGACTTGAACCGGTGACCTCTTCCTTACCAAGGAAGTGCTCTACCGACTGAGCTACGTGAGCCTGCCGAAAATCAACTCCCGATGCTCTGCAACCCTCGGGAAGATGCAAAACTATTATGAAAAGAGCGGGAGACGGGACTCGAACCCGCGACCAATCCCGATGGAGCGGGATGACTCTAACAACTGAGTTACTCCCAATGTCCAGCATTGCCCGGGGGAATACTGAACTATCTAAAAGAGCGGGAGACGGGACTCGAACCCGCGACCAATCCCGATGAATCGGGATGACTCTACCAACTGAGTTACTCCCAATGTCCAGCGTTGCCCGGGGGAATACTGAACTATCTAAAAGAGCGGGAGACGGGACTCGAACCCGCGACCAATCCCGATGGAGCGGGATGACTCTACCAACTGAGTTACTCCCAATGTCCAGCATTGCCCGGGGGAATACTGAACTATCTAAAAGAGCGGGAGACGGGACTCGAACCCGCGACCAACAGCTTGGAAGGCTGTGACTCTACCAACTGAGTTACTCCCGCCGAAAGGCACTGCGGTCAAAACGAAACCTGATCCGCGACCAATCCCGATGGATCGGGATGACTCTACCAACTGAGTTACTCCCGCTGAAAGGCACTACGGTCAAAACGAAACTTGATCCGCGACCAATCCCGATGGATCGGGATGACTCCAATAACTGAGTTACAACCGCAAAAAAATAAATTCAACAACCCACCTGTCCTGAAAACAGCAGGATGTTGAATTTATCATAAGTACCGCCTGATTGGAGTCGCGAGTCTGTTTCCAGCCCCGCGCAAAGTGAGCAGACAGGGGGCTTAATTATATAGAGGAAACTGTGTTCATCTCGGAGGATTTTTCACGTGGGGACAGGCTCAGCACCCGTACCATCAACTCGCTATGCAATCAGTATATGTGGGGAGAGGAGGATTCGAACCTCCGAAGGCAATCGCCAACAGATTTACAGTCTGTCCCATTTGGCCACTCTGGAATCTCCCCATTTTGTGAGCCACCAGCAGGAATCGAACCCGCGACATCCTCATTACAAGTGAGGCGCTCTACCATCTGAGCTATGGTGGCAAATTACAAAATGTTCATGGGCCGAAAGCCAGTAGTGCTGAAAGCACAGCCCAATAATATACAAAAATAAATCACCTTGTCAAGACTTAATTAATTATTTTTCGAATATAGATTGATGCCCCAAATATCCTTGTTTGTGCGGCAAAGCTGGGGATTCCCACCGTGCCGTCATGGAAGGGCAGGCCTCTATATAAAGGTAGGAAAACCAGGAAAGTGCGCGGTATTTGCCGACTGCGTGTTTAGTCCCGGCTACCCGCGGGGCCGTATTCTGATGTTGCCGGCATTACACATCAAACCTTACATGGGAGAACACCAGCCCGGGGCACGACAGCGCCGGTGAAACCCGCCCCCGGCACTCCGTCCACGCGCTATGCTCCATCAATTCTTCCACCGCCATTTCGGTCCCTCAGGGCTGTCTTCGATGATCACGCCGCTGGCTGCCAGCTCATCGCGAATTCGGTCTGCGAGTGCAAAATTTTTCTCCTGGCGCAACTGCGACCGCATCTGCAAAATCGTATCCAGCACTTTGCCGACTCGCTCGCTGTCCACATCTCCGGCGCTGCGATCGATGACACCCAGAAAACTGTCATAACCCTCGAGGTGAGCAAGAACAGTCGCTGCTGCACGGCGTTCCTCCTCGCTGCTGACACCGCTGTCGATAAAACGGTTCGCCTCGCGCACGAGATCGAACAGCTTGCCCACAGCCGCGGGCGTGTTAAAATCATCATCCATCGCGGTTTGGATCTCCCGCTGCAGCCGAAAAACCGTTTCCACAAACGCCTTTGCCGAACCTGCCTCATCGACTGAGGCCCAGGGCAGGGCATCACCCGCGGCAGCGGTGATTTTACGCCAGGCTTCTGTGAGGCGACGGCTCGATGCCCTGGCTGCCTGCAGGCCTTCTTCAGTAAAATCCACCGGGCTGCGATAGTGCTTTTGCATGAAAAACAAGCGCACGACAGCAGCGCTGTACTGTTTGGTCAACTCGCGCACGGTGATGAAATTGCCGAGAGATTTCGACATTTTTTCACCCCGGATATCGAGGAAACCGTTGTGCAGCCAGTAGCGGGCGAACTCCTTGCCTGTTGCCGCCGAGCTCTGTGCTATCTCGTTTTCGTGATGCGGGAAGATCAAATCCTGCCCGCCGGCGTGGATATCAAAGGTTTCTCCGAGATAACGCATGGACATGGCCGAGCATTCGATGTGCCAGCCCGGACGGCCCTCGCCCCAAGGACTCGGCCACTTTGGCTCGCCCGGTTTTGCTGCTTTCCAGAGCACGAAATCCAGGGGATTGTGCTTGCGCTCATCCACGGCGATGCGGGCACCGCTCTGGAGCTGGTCGAGATTTTTCCCGGAAAGCGAGGCATAAGCCGGAAATTTCGCGACGTCATAGAAGACATCGCCGCCGCTTTCATAGGCCACACCTTTTTCGATCAGTTTGGCGATCAGCGCCTGGATCTCTTCGATATGATCTGTTGCGCGCGGATACACATCAGCCGGCCGGATACCGAGCTTCTGGATATCTTCAAAAAATGCCGCGGCGTATTTTTCCGCTATTTCCGCACTATCGACGCCCTGCTCATTCGCACGTTTGATGATCTTGTCGTCGATATCGGTCAGGTTCATCACATAGCGCACGCGATATCCGCGGTAGATGAAATAGCGACGGATCATATCAAAAACGATGAACGCGCGGGCATTGCCGATATGAAAATAATCATACACCGTCGGGCCGCAGGTATAAAAACCCGTGACATCCGGGTGCAGGGGCGTGTACTCTTCTTTTTTCCGCGAATATGTATTGTATATTTTGATCGCCATCAGGCTTACCTCGTGAAAGATTGAATGAGTTTTTCGACCCGGCCGGGATCGACCGGTGCTGTCGTCTTGCCCCCTTTTTTTATCGCCGTTCCAACGATGACAGCATCAGCGACAGTGAGTATCTCCGCGATACTCTCCGGCGTCACACCACTGCCGGCGATCAGGGCTGTTTCTCCAAGGGCAGCACGCAGCTGCCTGAGTTCGTCCAAGCTGACGGCGCTGCCCGTCATCGCGCCGGTCGCAATCACAGCATCCGCACCAGCGCGGCCGGTGAGTTCCGCTGCTTCTTCTTGAAGAGAGCGCGACACCAGAGGCGCTGAATGCTTGACGTTCACATCTGCGAAAATTTTAACATCCGCCCGGAGGTTTTTGCGCAGGCGCAGCAGCTCGGCCGCACGGCCGCTGATCACCCCCTGATCCGTAACGCGGGTTCCACTCAAAATATTCACCCGGATAAATGCGGCGCCCGTAGCTGCCGCCACGGCCATCGCCGACAGAGCATCGTTGCGCAGAACATTAACCCCCAACGACAGACTGCACTCAGCGCGCAGCAACCGCAGCACCGAGGCCATCGCGGCCACGGTTTCTGCGGGAACCTGATCCGGGAAAAAGGGGGCATCGCCGAAATTTTCCACCATCAGCGCACCAACACCAGCCTGCTGCAGTGCCAGGGCATCGCTCAGAGCTGCGCTGTGCACCGCCTCAACATCGCCGGAAAAACCGGGGCTCCCCGGAAGCGCCGGCAGATGCACCATGCCGATCACCGCAGGGGCCTGCTGAAAAATGTGCTTGAACTCCTCCCTGTTCATCCCGGCACCATCTATTCTATGATGCGTGATTTGATCAAACGATAGCAGCGCTGCTTGCCGAAAATTTCGACCACAGCAGGAAGTTCCGGCCCGTGCGCCTGGCCTGTCAGCGCTATGCGCACCGGCATCCATAGGTCTTTGCCGATCACGCCGGTCTCCTGCCCCACGGTCTTCATGATTTTGCGGAATGTGTCAGCATTGAGCACCTCGATGCGATCGAGCTGACGCAGGAACGACCAGAAAACCTTTTGCGTGGTCTCTTTGTTGAGAAAACGGGCAGCCTCCTCATTTTCCGGCTGGATATCATCGGTAAAAAACAGCTCGGCCCTGGCGATGACATCTTCGAGGCGCTCCATACTTTTGGCAACCGCGGCTACAATTTTTTCCAGCACAGGCTGTTCCGGAAGTTTATAGCCCGCTTTTTTCAAATAGGGCAGGCACAGTTCCGCCAGCCGCGCCGGGTCCGTCTCGCGAATATACACCCCGTTCATCCAGTTGAGCTTCTCCACGTCGAAAATCGCCGGGGATTTGGACACGCGTGAAAAATCAAACTCTTCAATCAGGCGCTGCACTGACAGAATTTCATCACCGCTTTCCGAAGACCACCCGAGCAGGCTGAGAAAGTTGATCAGCGCTTCGGGCAAATACCCCTGCTGCGCATACATATCGACCGAGGTGGCGCCGTGGCGTTTGGAAAGACGCGTGCGGTCCGGCCCCAGAATCATCGGGATGTGGGCAAAAGCCGGCAGGTTCCAGCCGAGAGCGTGATAGACAGCGAGCTGGCGCGGCGTGTTGGATACATGATCATTACCGCGCACCACATGGCTGATCCGCATCAAACCGTCATCGATGACCACAGCAAAATTATATGTCGGCACGCCATCAGCGCGCACGATGACAAAATCGCCGTTGCTCTCCGGCGGGAATGAGAGCTCACCCTTGACGAGATCAGTGAAAGACAGCGGTTGTTCAGGGTACTTCATTCGCACCACAGGCTTGCGGCCTTCAGCCTCAAAACGCTGCTTCTGCTCCTGCGTCAGCGTGCGGCAGCGGCCGCTGTACATCACAGGTGCACCAGCAGCCAGGGCCTGTTTTTTCTCGGCTTCGAGCTCCTCCGGTGTGCAGTAGCAATGATAGGCATGGCCTGATTTGAGAAGCTGTTCCGTATATTTTTTATATAAATCCAGGCGTTCGGACTGGCGATAGGGGCCGTACTCGCCGCCAACCTCAGGGCCCTCGTCCCAATCGAGCCCGAGCCAGCGCAAATCCTGCAGAATACTCTTCTCGCTCACTTCAGAAGACCGTTCCATATCCGTGTCTTCGACGCGCAGGACGAAAACCCCGTTGCTGTGACGCGCAAAAATCCAATTCATGATAGCGGTGCGCGCATTGCCTATGTGCAAATGACCGGTCGGGCTGGGTGCAAATCGTACGCGTACTTGCTCAGTCATTTTTTTCCGTTTTCTTTTGAGATAAAAGAGTCAATAAATTATTTAATAACAAGTGTTTGCTTTTTTTTCGTCTCAAGATATCCTGTTAACTCAGCTAACCGGGCCCGGCCTGGCTACCGACCTCTGTCATCCCGGCCGGAGAGAAACGCAGAGCCGGACTCTCATCTTTTCGGGCACGTGCCTGCACCGGACCCGTCACTTCTGTTTCCCCGGGGTCTCATCGCCCGGGCACTGTGCCTGTGACGAGACTCATACTTTCCGGATCAGCGCAACCGCATGAGCGGCCACACCCTCTCCCGTGCCGATAAACCCCATCTTTTCCGAAGTCGTCGCTTTGACGGAAACAGCATCTATACCAATGCCAAGGCAGTCCGCAATATTGCGTCGCATCTGCTCCCGGTATGGTGCCAGCTTTGGCTTTTCGAGCACGACCGTGCTATCGACGTTGACCACTTCATACCCGTTCTGCTGCAACAGGCGGGCGATATCTTTCAGCAACAACAAGCTGGAAAAATTAGCATACTGCTCGCTGCTGTCCGGGAAATGCAGCCCAAGGTCTCCGAGTGCAGCAGCGCCCAGCAGCGCATCGCCGACGGCATGCAGCAGCACGTCTGCGTCAGAGTGGCCGCCCAGTCCGAGTTCGTAAGGGATACGCACCCCGCCGATGATCATCGGCCGTTCTTTCACCAGGGGATGGACATCATAGCCCTGCCCGATACGCATGCATTACTCCTCAAGAATCAAATGTGCAATTTTCAGATCAAATGTCGTGGTGATTTTCAGATTGGCAGGGTCGCCCTCTACCCAGTGCACACGGCCACCGTAGTGTTCTGTCAGGCTGGCTTCATCGGTCACGTGCAGTGCTTCTGTGCGGGCTTGTTGCAGCAGCCCGGCAAGGGCTTCGGGCCAGAATCCTTGCGGAGTCTGCACTGCGCGCAGGGTTTCGCGGTCGATGGTCTGCACCACCTCCCTGCCCTGCACACGCTTGATCGTATCATGCAGGGGCACAGCCGGAATGCAGGCATCGGCTTCGGCCATTCCCGCCAGCACGCGATCGATCACACCTGCGTTCACCAGCGGACGGGCGCCATCGTGAATCAGCACCGGCAAGCTGGTATCATCCAGCGCAGTCAGGCCGGCTTCCACCGAGTCCTGCCGCTCTTTACCACCCGGGATGATCTTTTGTACCTTAGTCAGCCCGTATTTGCTGACGATATCTTCCGCAATGTAGAAAAGCCAATCCTCGGCTCCGACAATGATGACAGATTCAATGTCCGCATGCGCTTCGAACGCTGCGACGGCATGGGCCAGGATTGGCTTTCCCTTCAGCTCAAGAAACTGCTTCGGCATGTCGCTGCCAAAACGGCTTCCGCGGCCGGCAGCAACGATTATCGCCTGTGCTTTCATTTACAACACCAGCATCGCGTCGCCATAGCTGTAAAAACGATATTTTTCCTTCACCGCTTTGCGGTAGGCTTTGAACACAAAATCCCGGCCGGCGAAGGCAGAAACCAGCATCAGCAGCGTTGAAGCCGGCAGGTGGAAATTGGTAACCAGCCGATCGACGATTTTGAACTCATAGGGCGGAAAGATGAACTTGTCGGTCCAGCCGCGGTCCGGCTTAACCCAGCCTTCGGACGTGACCTGGGTTTCCAGCGCTCTGACCGTGCTGGTGCCCACAGCGATTACTTTGCCGCCGCTTTTCATCGTCGCGTTGATGGCATCGGCGCTGTCCTGGGGAATTTCGTAGTACTCGCTGTCCATCTTATGGCGGCTGAGGTCTTCAACCACGACCGAACGAAAGCTACCCAGACCGAGGTGCAGGACGATCGGCACAATTTTGGTGCCCTTGGCGCGGATTTTTTCCAGCAGCTCGGGTGTGAAGTGCAGCCCGGCTGTGGGTGCGGCAACGGCGCCGCGCTTCTTCGCATAAACGGTCTGATAGCGCTCTTTATCCAGCGGTTCTGGTTCACGGCGCACATAAGGCGGCAAAGGTGACTGGCCGATGCGATCGACGATATCAAAGAAATCACCGTCATAGTTGAAACGCACGACCCGGCCTCCGGAAACAGTATTGTCGATCACATCACACATCAGCTCATCGCCGATGCTCAGCCGGTTGCCGACCCGGACTTTGCGTGCCGGCTTGACCAGCACTTCCCACAACCCGCTGGCTTCGAGCTGGCGCAGAAGAAAAATCTCTACCTGAGCATCTGTCTTGTCCTTGGTGCCCATCAAGCGCGCCGGAAAAACCCGGGTTTCGTTGATGACCAGACAATCTTCGGGATTGATGTAATCCACGATATCAGAGAATACTTTTTCTTCAATTTTCTCTTTCTCGCGGTCGAGCACCATCAGGCGAGCCTGATCGCGCTTCTCGGCCGGATATTGGGCGATAAGTTCTTCGGGAAGATTATACTTGAAATCTGATAGTTTCATAGGTTCCCTCTGGTTAAGTATGTTACTTCACAATGCGTTACGCCTGTTTTGCAAAGGATTGTCCGTGCGTGATGAAAACTCAGTAAAATAGCTGCGTGCCACAAGCCTGCGCCGCTACGGTCTGCTCATGCGCCACATCTGTGAAAAATGCGCTGCTCGTGCAGCGTGATCTCGTCTAAAATTGTAGAAACCGGTGCGACGGGAAAAGAGACACCGTCTGCCTCGCCCTACCACGTCATGCCGCCGGAGCGAAGCCGGGATCCGCGATCTCCCTGACTCTGACACGTGTTCCACCGCAGCTGCTCAATCGAACAGGCTCCCCTGGTCTCTTCGCGCCGGAGTTATACCCAGATGTGTGTAGCTCAGAGGTGTGGACATGCGGCCACGTGGTGTTCGTTTCAAAAAACCTTCTTTAATGAGATACGGCTCGTAAATTTCTTTCAGCGTCTCCTCTTCCTCACCGACTGCGATGGCCAGCGTATTTGCTCCCACAGGGCCGCCGTTAAATTTCTCGATCAGCGTCAGTAAGATGCGTTTATCCATGTCATCGAGGCCGCGGCTGTCAACATCGAGACGGTCCATGCTATCGACAGCGATCTCCCGGCTGATCTCTTTCTCCCCGGCGATCTGAGCAAAATCCCGTACGCGGCGCAGCAGCCTGTTGGCCACCCGCGGCGTACCGCGCGAACGTCCGGCGATTTCTGCCGCTGCGGCTTCGCCGATGCTGAATTGCAGCAGTGTCGCAGACCGGCTGATGATTTTTACCAGGTCATCGGTATTATAGTATTCCAGACGCGAGACAACACCGAAACGGGCACGCATCGGCGCTGTGAGCAGCCCGGCACGTGTTGTCGCACCGACGAGGGTAAATTTTGGCAGCATGAGTTGGATGGTGCGGGCATTGGCGCCCTTGTCGATAACGATATCCAGTTTAAAATCTTCCATCGCCGGATAGAGATACTCCTCCACAACCTTGCTCAGGCGATGAATTTCATCGATGAAAAGAACATCGTTTTCCTGCAGATTGGTGAGAATGCCGGCCAGGTCGCCGGGTTTCTCCAGCGCCGGGCCTGAAGTGACACGGATATTCGCCCCCATCTCCTGCGCGATGATGTGAGCCAGCGTGGTTTTGCCCAAACCGGGCGGGCCGTAAAAAAGAACGTGATCCAGACTTTCACCGCGCTCGCGTGCAGCCTGGATAAAGACTTTCAGGTTTTCTTTCAGCTTACCCTGGCCGACAAAGTCATCGAACGAAACGGGCCGGAGCGTGCGGTCTATTTCGCGCTCGCCTTCAAAAGGCTCGGGATTGGTCGTCCGCTGCGGTTTGTCGATCATCGCCTGGTTTCAATCCAAAAAAATTAGAGCTGCCGTAAAGCAACCTTGATCAATGATTCCACGTCCGGGGCGCCGCCGTCCCGAAGAATCTTCGTGATCACCTTCTCGATATTCTGGCGCGAGTATCCGAGGGAGACCAGAGCTGCAATGGCATCTTCGGCACTGTCTGTGCTCTGTACCATCTGCGTCACAGAACCACTGCTGCCGGCCGGACTCAGTTTGTCTTTCAGCTCGATCACCAGCCGTTCTGCGGTTTTTTTGCCGATTCCAGGCAGCGCCTTCAGGCGGGCGAGATTTGCCGTGGCAATATGCTCTGAGAATTCATCCACCGTGCTGCTGCTGAGAATGCCCAGCGCTACACGCGGACCGATACCGGAAACGGAAATCAGTTTGAGAAAAAGCGATTTTTCCTCCGCCGAGGCAAAACCATAAAGTTGTAATACGTCCTCCCGGACGTGCAGATAGGTCAGAACAGACACCGGCTCATCGCCCTGCTGCAGCCGGTCATAGGTAGAGACAGGGATAAAAACCTCGTACCCGACTCCCTGTACATCGAGAATGATACGCGTGGGCTGGCGATCTACAATCCTGCCGCGAAGATATCCGATCATTGCTTAACCCGTTTTTTCATAAATGAGCGCTGCGCACGAGGGAGCGTCGGGATCACTGAAAAATATGGTTCCACGGCATGACTTCCAGCACCTTGAGCCGGCATTCTGCAAAATTTCTTGAATTTTTCTGGATAAACCCTGCTGTCACTGGCCACTTCACCAGTTCCGCTTACACCCATCTGCCTGCGCACGTCGGTTGCGCAGCACACTATCACCCCAAATGCGCAAACCGGCTGCGGTTGATGTGACAAAGTGCGACGGCAATCGCGTCAGCGATATCGTTCGGCGAGGGAACGGTACGCAGGCCAAGGATGGATTGTACCATACGCTGCACCTGTTCTTTCGAAGCATTGCCGTTTCCGGATACCGCCTGCTTGATCTCTTTCGGCGCATAGCTGGCTACTGGAAGTGAGCTGTGCGCAGCAGCGAGCAGGATCGCCCCGCGCGCGTGCCCGAGCTTCAAAGCGATGCGCACATTCGCTGCGTAGATGACGTCCTCAACCGCTAAAACAGCAGGCTGGTGCTCGTGTATCACCTCCCGCAACTGCTGATAAATCTGATCCAGTCGCACTAAAAAATCTTCCGAAGAGCTGGTGCGGATAGCACCACTGGCGAGCAGAATCTGTTGCCCGCCCTGTGTGGCAACCACCCCCCAGCCGGTACAGTTTAAGCCGGGATCAATGCCCAGAACCGATCCGGTATGCTGCGCAGCCACCTACTCCAGCTCCGCGAGGACTTCCGGATCGATATCAAAATTCGAATAGACGTTCTGCACGTCATCGTGATCTTCCAGGCGCTCCATCAGCTTGATCATCTGCTCGGCCTGCTTACCTTCGACCTTAATAGTATTCTGGGCACTCATCACCAGCTCAGCGCTCTCGATTTCCAGACCGGCAGCTTCCAACCCTTTTTTCACAGCATCGAGAGATTCCGGCGCGCAGGTGATCAGCGCAACACCATCTTCAACAGACAAATCATCAGCACCCGCTTCGAGCGCCAGCTCCATCAGATCATCCTCGCTGCGATCGCCCTGCATCACTGTGATCTCACCCTTGCGTTCGAACATCCACGCTACCGAGCCGCTTTCGCCGAGGTTGCCGTTACATTTGGAAAAAATATGCCGCACTTCGGCCACGGTCCGGTTTTTATTATCTGTCAGACATTCGACGATCAACGCGGCGCCACCAGGGCCATAGCCCTCGTAGGTAATTTCATCATAGGACACACCGGGCAGCTCTCCGGTGCCTTTCTTGATGGCCCGATCGATATTCGTCTGGGGCATGTTCGCAGCCCGCGCTGCCTGAATTGCTGTCCGCAGCCGTGCGTTTGCTGCTTCATCGCCACCGCCCTGACGGGCTGCTACCGTGATTTCTTTGATGAGTTTTGTGAAAATCTTGCCACGGGCAGCGTCATTCTTGGCCTTCTTGTGCTTGATCTGTTTCCACTTGGAATGTCCAGCCATAAAAATCCTCCAGCTAAAAAACCTTGTAATTTAACAAAAAAGTTGTCGTTTTCCAAACAATTTCTAAGAAACGGGGTCTTTTGGCATGCGGGGCTGAGGCAGGAACAAGTGGGTAATTATTCTTGAGTTATGGAGAAAGGATACTGGCTATCCACTTAACTCAGCACGGTTGCATCTTTTCAACAAGACTGCCTGAAAATAGCGCGTGCCTGCTCCAGGACGGTCATTCCGGTTTCCCCGCAGGGGAAGACCGGAATCTCCCTGACTCAGGCAAGTGCCCGAAAAGATGAAATTCCGGCACTGCGCTTCGCTCGGCCGAAATGACAGACGACGGTATCCGGGCCGGGCCCGGTTTGCTGAGTAAAGTGGATACCCGGAAGAAAGGGTCATGAATGCGCCGTCCCGTTGCCCACGGGGCAAAGCAACGGGGAAAGCCCCCCGCAACGTCATTCCGGCCGGAGCAGAGCGAGACGCGGGTAGATGGGTCGAAACCGGTACATGCCGGAGCGGGATATCGCACTGTGATGAGTCAAATAAGGAGAGTAAAAAAAAGCAGGAGCTACCGGTTCTCAGCAGCGCCGGCTTCTCGCTGCAGGGCTGCAGGATTGATACGGGTGCGCACGATCCACGCTCCTTTGTAGCCCTTGCGGATAACGTTTTCGAGAAAGAGCTCCGCTTCGTACCGTGAGGTAAAATCACCGACGCGGACTTTGTAATATGGACTATCGAACACCGAATAGACCTCGGCATCGAGGGCGATAATCGCATCGCTCTGGGCCGTACGGGCTTCTTCCGGATCCCGTGTCTGCAAAATCTGAATGCGATAGCCAAAAACCGTCTGCACGGTATCCTGTCGGGCCTGCTGCTCGCCTCCACTCACCACGGTCTGCTGCTTTTCATCCTTATGCGG
>WFTM01000118.1 GCA_015485525.1 Candidatus Zhuqueibacterota bacterium
ATCTGGCGCAATCCCGGCGAAAGCGGCAACGGCAAGGAGAACAATGGCGTTGACGATGACAGCAATGGTTTTGTCGATGACGTGTATGGCTGGGATTTCGCTGCAGATGACAACGATCCCATGGACGATAACGGTCACGGCACCCATGTTGCCGGTACGGTTGGTGCTGTCGGTAATAATGGAACCGGCGTTGTTGGCGTCAATTGGCAGGTGAGGATGATGGCATTGAAATTCCTCGACAGCCAGGGCAGCGGTACGACGGATAATGCAGTCAAGGCGATTCTGTATGCAGCGGATAACGGCGCTATCATCCAGAGCAACAGCTGGGGCGGGGGTGGTGCTTCACAGGCCTTGCAGGATGCGATCGCCTATGCGCGTGATAAAAACTCCCTCTTTATCGCCGCGGCCGGGAACAACGGCACGGATAACGATATTTCGCCCAACTACCCGTCTAATTATGATGTGGAAAACGTCATTGCTGTGGCTGCTTCGGATAACACCGAGCGCCGCGCCGAGTTCTCTAACTACGGCAAGAAGACCGTCGATCTGTTTGCTCCGGGAGTGGATATCCTCAGTTGCCAGCCGGGCAACCGGTATCAGTCTTTGAGCGGAACATCCATGGCTACTCCCCATGTCAGCGGCGTAGCAGCCCTCGTGGCAGCCCAGTATCCCGGCCTGACGTACCGCCAGTTGATGATCCGTGTGCTCGGCAGCGTGGACCGCAAGGCGAACTACAGCAGCACCACCGTAACCGGCGGTCGTCTCAATGCTGATAAAGCCCTGTCCACAGCACCGATCGTTGCTCTGGTCACGCGGATGGATGATACCGATGACACAGCCGGACCGTATGTGATCACTGCCGAGGCGGTGGATGATGGCAGCATTGCTTCGATGACGTTGAGCTACACCATCAATGACGGGGCAGCGCAGACTCTGAACATGGCCAGAGAAGCCGGAGATCGCTATCGCGCGGAAATCCCCGGCCAGTCGCTGGAAACCACGATCGCCTATTATGTTGAGGCCACGGATGACGGCGGAGCAACGACACGCAGCCGTTCGCACAGTTTTAAAATTACCTCCAGGCGTCCGATCTGCGGCGGTCTGCTGTTCACTCTGTCCTCGCTCGGTGGTACACACTGGGGCCAGGGAGCCCTCGTGCTGGCAAACCTGCTGTTTCTGCTGCTGGCTGTCCGGATGTTCGGCCGCCGCAGACTGGCTGTGCGGATAAAATGACAAGCCTCGTAACAGGGCAATTTCCCCGGATGGCTGTTTGCCGCTATGCGGAGTGAAGTGGATAATCAGAGAAGTCGATTTATCGAATGAAATCTTTCAGTGCTCCCGTTATTCTGTTCACCAATTGCTGAGTAGAATGCCAATCAGGACTAAGGAGGCCAATCATGCACGTCATCAGCAGAAAACCGCACATGGTGGGGGGGCTCGCCATGCTGCTTTGCGCACTCTTTTGGGTGGGATGCGCACAGAGTGTGGAGTCGCGGCAGGCCGGACAGAAAATCGAATTCGCTGAACTCATTTCCGGGCCGCAGGCCAGTTTTTTCGCCAGCACGAATGAACCCGGCTACCTGCTGGTAGCTGATGCGAAACAATGGCAGGCAATCGCCAAAAGCGCCGGCCTCGACTCAGTGCCTGATGTCGATTTCTCCAGCGAAAGGGTGCTGGTACTGGCCCTTGGCCAGAAGCGCACCGGTGGCTATGGTGTACGGCTGAAGACCGTGGATATGGACACGGCAAAAAAGATGATCAACGCAGTGGTGCAGATCATCGAGCCGGAACCGGGCGCCATGGTCACTCAGATGTTGAGCCGTCCCTTTGTCGCTTATCGGTTGAAAATGCCGCAGGATAGTCTGCCAGGCGAGAAAGCCGTGGCACTGTCGCTTCGTTTCTGGCGTGCAGACGGCAAAGAAAAGCAAAAGCTCAACTTGTCGCCTCTGGCTTTGAAATGACCGGTGTGCCGGTAAGCCGTTTTGTGCTTTGATCATGACACGCGTTTAGCTGTTTTTGCCAGTACGCTTTTGGGTGATTTTTCATCTCTGCCGCGGGGAAGACCTGCACCGCATGTCTTCCCCGTTTCTATTCCCAGCCTGCTGTATGCCTCCCACAGCACCGCAGATAATCAGAAAATTTATAAAAAAATGGTTACCTGCACTCTTGCCATCATGCCATACGAAGAAGTTATCCGGCCAGCAAAGTTTTCAGTTTTACGCTTCCCATGTAAGGCGCGTTGATCGTTGAATAAATCACGTCAGTTACTGGTTTGCACGCGATATTTTCCCTCTGAAAATATATTGTTACGCAATACTAATCAGTGAACCTTATGTATATTTTGCAGTTGTACGAATTTCGAAGATAAAGAGGTATTCTCACTCTCAAAAACTGAGAATTCACAAATTCTACAGGAAGCCGGCGTAACCAGGTTTGATTCTTTGGTTACAACAAGGCACTTCGTCGAATGAAAATTTTTCAGTTATCCCGACTATCCCTGCGCGATGCGCCTGTTAGTGAAATTGGGATAATGACCTGAAAAATTTTTTCCGATTCCGGCGGTCAATCGGGGGGGATGACAGAGCCTGACAGTTCGATATGCACACTGGATGCTTGACTATCGGCATGCCCGGGCTGCTGTGTGGGGACAGGACCAGAAACAGGCAGGATAGAATGCGGAGCCGGAAAATTATAGAGGCCAAGATGACGGTATTGATCGGCAAGTATTTGTTTGCTGGGCCATATTCAGACAGCAGTTATGTTCAGAGCAAACCAGGGGTATTTTTGATTCTTTCGGGGAGTGAAACAGAGCCTTATCTCATCGATGTTGATGAGTCTGACGATATGAGCGAAAAGGTCACAGGGCATCCGCGGCAGGCGTGCTGGCAGGAAAAAGCAGGGGGCAGCTATCAGTTTGCCGTCTTCCACACACCCCATCTCGATGCAGATGAGCGCCGCCAGGTGGTGGCTGATATCCGCAGCGAGTTTGCCGTTGCCTGCGGTTAGGTGGCGGTTTTTTCGCAGTACGAAATGAAGTGCTGGAATTTTTCCGGATCGGAAGCAGATTTTCAGAATAGTGAAATGACTGCTCCTTTTCGCCATTTGATGCTCAATCCGGCATCCTGAGTAGCAGAGTGGATGGCTCTTGCTCACATCGTGTGGGCTTGATGAGCATCAACGTAGTCACCCGATGGATTGCTGCTCTAAATTACCGGCCGTGGAGCGCGGAAGTTACAGCCCGCTTCATGGCCTTTGTCGTTTCAGACCGGGTTGCGCATGCCCGTCTGATGTGGTTGCCGAGTCCGCAGCGGCTTTTTTGTCAGCCATGAGGATTTTATAGAGCAGCTCCTGCAGCTCTTTGGCCCGTATTTGCGAGAGGGCAGGTGCCGTGCTGTCTGCCGCGAGGTAGCGCTGGCTGTCGATATAGTGCAGCATGGCTTCTTTATCGATTTTCGGTGTGTAACGATAGACCCGGTTGCGCCGGTTTTTACCGGACATCTCCACCGGAAATCCACCGACCGGTGTCATGATCATCATCGTGTTTTGCGGTGAGATGATTTTTTCGTCCACATATCCGTTGCTGGCCATGCGGTGCAGCTCGCGCCAGAGCATTTCCGCTGTGATGATGGTTTCTTTCGGCAGGGCCTGATAAATCTCCGGGCCGGTTACCGATCCCTTTTGCCAGAGCACATTGAGGATATCCATCTGCACTGGTGTGGGGATAGGCAGGTCGGTGATGCGTTTCGGACGGTTGGAGAATTTGTCGTAGGCGCGCGTCAGCAGCCCGCGGATCACAGCACCAAAGTCCAGAGTCTGGCTGCGGTCTGCAGCGTTGATGTTCAGCCGCCGGGCGATTTCATCGCGGTCGATGGGGGCGACGTTCTTGTAACTTTGATCCGAGCGTATCGCCTGCGCCAGACCGAGCAGGCTGCGGCTCTGGCTGATGAACATGGAGCGGTTGTTGGTGTCAAGGCCTGAGCTGTAGATCAGCGCATCGATCAGTGCCCGCCTGCGTTGGTATTGCTGCAA
>WFTM01000119.1 GCA_015485525.1 Candidatus Zhuqueibacterota bacterium
TCACCAAAGTCCGCGATCTCGAAGGTGCCGGTGCTTCAAAGGTCGGCAGCCTGCTGCTGTATATTTTAGTCGCAAGCATCGGGATGAAAATGGATATCGGCGCGGTGCAGGAGTCCCCGGGCTTTTTTGCTGTCGGGTTGGTGTGGATGCTGATCCACGTCACCATTCTGCTGACCGTGGGTAAGCTCATCCGTGCGCCGTTTTTCTTCATCGCGGTCGGCAGCCAGGCGAATGTCGGCGGGGCAGCCTCTGCTCCGGTTGTGGCCTCGGCGTTCCATACCGCCCTGGCTCCTGTCGGGGTGCTGCTGGCGGTTCTCGGCTATGCGCTGGGGACCTACGGGGCATGGCTGTGTGGTATTCTCATGCAGAGCGTGGCACCCTGAGCGGTGCATCGCCTCAACCGCGCGGAGCTGCGATCCCTTCGCACAGTTTCTCTGTACCTGAAGATCATCCGATAGCGCCGGCCCCTCCTCATGTGAGGCCTGGCAGGGGCCGCTTTATCTCGTCCCGTCAGCGTTCTCATCATCATGTTCGATGACGCGCGCGTACACCTGAGTCGTTGCAGTGCCTGATGCTGCCATCTCACTGAAATGCTTCTGCAGCAAGGTCCGGATCCAGCCGCGCACGATGGGGATAAGCAGGGAAAAGCCGATCATATCGGTGATCAGCCCGGGCGTGAGCAGCACGATACCACCGATGAGCACGAGCAAGCCGTCGATCATCTGCGCGGCCGGCACATGTCCTTCCGCAAGTTCCCGCTGAATCTCCTGAAAAACCCGCAGCCCCTGATGCCGGGCCAGACTGGCTCCTAAAACGCCAGTGATGATGACCAGCCACATCGTCGGCCAGAAGCCGATGACCTCGCCGAGCTTGATCAAAATCAGCATTTCGATAAAAGGCACGCCCACGAAGAGCATGATCAGTTTTGCTAACATGATGGTATCCTGTCGATGACCTGAAAATACTAACCGTTGTGATGGCTGTTTTCGCAGCGGCAGCGCGGTGTTTTGTGCGAACCCGCCTGTTTTTTCATAATCTACACTTTCCGGGGATAAAGACAAGGCAAGTTGCGCTAAATGAAGCCTTCCATCCTTCTCGTCACACCGCTCCTGCGGTGTGACGCAATTCCGGACGCTCCGCGTCCATAAGACGGAATGACCGCTGAAGCTTGGTTATCCGTTTCATTCACCACAGTTGCATCTTTTCGATCAGACTTCCTGAGCGCAGTACGTGCCTGCATCAGAATCCTCATCCCCCAGATTCCGGTATGGGTGCGGGCTTTCGGAGCTGAGGGTATTGCGTTTCGCTTGTGCATTGCCGCGGGAGCGGCAAGAGGGGCGTCACACCGCAGGAGCGGTGTGACGAGGATGGGACAGTATGGCAAAACGTGCTTGCAGATGGCGGAAAATTATTCTACACTTTATCCTGCCGGTTCTTCCAGCCTCGCGTGCCGGCAACAGACCGCATGCTGATTTTCACCTGACGCATTGATCGAAAACAGATACCCAAACCCACACGATGCCACCATCTGACGACATAAAATACATCGCGATTGCCGGCAATATCGGCGTCGGTAAAACCACGCTGACCCGTCTGCTTTCCGAGCGCTTCAACTGGCAGGCATTTTATGAAAATTTTGACGAAAACCCGTATCTGGTCAGTTTTTATGAGGATATGAGCCGCTGGGCTTTTCAGTCACAGATTTTCTTTCTCAAAGAGCGCATCAAGGAACACATTAACATTCAGCAGTTGCAGACCTCCTGCGTGCAGGATCGTACGATCTATGAGGATGCAGAAGTTTTCGCACGCAACCTGTACGAACGCGGCATCATGCCGGAACGCGATTTCGCCGTGTACTACGACCTTTACTCCGGCCTGCGCGATTTTCTGCGCAGCCCCGACGTTCTCATCTACCTGCGCGCCTCGGCCTGGACGCTGATCAGCCGCATCCGCAAACGCGGGCGCGATTTTGAACAGCAGATCGACAAAGAGTATATTATGCAACTCAACACCCTGTACGAAAGCTGGGTCTCGGACATGCAGAAAACCCACCGCGTACTGGTCATCGAAACAGATGAATTCGACATCATCAACGACAAAGCATGGCGTGAAAATGTTTTGCAGCGTATCAGCGAAGAGGTGGCTGGGGTATGAGCATATCCGGCTCTTTTTCAGATTGTGTGGGCTGGGAAATTATCGTTTTGTTACTCAGATCGGTGTTGATGGTTGTCAAAACGATAGTTGTCCCCTGCCCAATTTTTGGGATTGTTGACGATAGTATTCCGGATGCGATATCATTCGCTTTTGTTGGAAATGCTGTGTTTTCAATAAGTGCATAGCCAGAATTTTTGTCCCGTGCGCCGCGACATTTATGTCGCGTCTCAGCCACCACCCTAAAGCAGCTTGAAGAACGAAATGTATCGTACCGCGCGACATGAATGTCGCGTTACAATCTGGGCACTCGCCCCGGTTGCCCACACTGAAAATCAACCCACACAATTTGAGGAGGGGCCCCATATTTTACATGAAAATGACATGGGACTGATAACTCATGAACTGAACTGGTGACGAGATGGAGGGAGAGCATGGGACAGCAAGAAATCAACAAAGAGTTGAGCGCGCAACAGTTGCGCCTGTTTGAGAAACACCTGCTGAGCGACATCCGTGCGATCGAACAGATGGAGAGCAAGGGCCTGTTCGAATGTGACGTCCGGCGCATCGGTGCTGAGCAGGAAATGTTTCTCATCGATTCTGCCGGCAGGCCTGCGCCTGTGGCCATGGAGCTGCTCGAACGCCTTGATGACGACCATTTTACCACCGAGCTGGCGCGCTACAACATCGAGCTGAATCTGCCGCCGCTGTCGTTCGAAAAAAAATGCCTCACCACACTGGAATCCAACCTGCGCTCCTACATTGACCAGGCACGAAAAGCCGCACAGGAGCTTGGCTGTGATATCGTACTCATTGGGATATTGCCCACTCTGAACAAAAACGACTTCACCCTCGACTCGATGACCCCGAAGCCGCGCTACTATGCCCTGAACGACGCCATCATGAAAATCCGGGGCGCAGAGTATGAAATCTACCTGCGCGGCACCGATGAGCTGTATATCAAACATGACTCTGTGATGTTCGAAGCGGCCAACACCAGTTTCCAGGTCCACTTCCAGATCTGCCCGGAAAACTTCGCCCTGTACTACAACATCGCGCAGGCGGTGGCAGCACCATCGCTGTCGATTGCAGCAAACTCGCCGGTTTTTCTCGGCAAGCGCCTGTGGAGGGAATCGCGCATCCCCCTGTTTCAGCAGTCTGTCGATACCCGGAGGCACCCGCTGCATCTGCGCAAATCGCTGGCCCGTGTCAGTTTTGGCACCAGATGGGTGCAGCAATCGGTGACCGAAATTTTCAAAGAAGACATCACCCGCTTCCGGGTGATGATGGGAGCACGGATCGATGAGAACTCTCTGGATGTTCTGCAGGAGGGCGGCATCCCGAAACTGAAGGCCCTGCAACTGCACAACGGCACGGTCTATCGCTGGAACCGGCCGTGCTACGGCATCACCGATGGCAAGCCGCACCTGCGCATCGAAAACAGAATCTTCCCATCCGGCCCCAGCATCGTCGATGAAGTGGCCAACGCCGCGTTCTGGTTCGGGCTGATCAGCGGCATGGCCCGGGAGTATGGCGACATCACCCGCAAGATGAATTTCGATGATGCCAAAACCAATTTCATCGCCGCGGCACGGCGCGGGCTGAGGGCACAGTTCACCTGGTTCGGCGGCAAAACCATCCCCGCTCCGGACCTGATCATCAACGAGCTCATTCCCCTGGCCGAACAGGGACTGCGCCAGTCTGATATCGATGCCAGAGATATCCAGCGCTACCTCGGCATCGTTCGTGATCGGGTAAAAACAGGCCAGACCGGAGCGGAATGGATGCTCAACTCATGGGCGAAAATACGCTGTTCGCGCACACTGCACGAATGCCTGGCCACCATCACCCTGGCCGCACGTGACAGACAGCGCGGCAAAAAACCGGTGCACGAATGGCCGCTGGCCAAACCATCGAAAAAAAGCGACTGGCGCACCCATTTCCGTCGTGTCGAGCAGTTCATGAGCACGGATATTTTCACCGTCGGAGAAGATGACTCCATCGAGCTGGTGCTGAATATGATGGAATGGCGCACCATCCGCCACGTGCCGGTGGAGAACCACAGCAATGAACTCGTCGGTGTTGTGGACTACCTCTCCCTGCTCAGCCTGATCAAAAACCACCGCCAGGAGAAGGATATCCTGCTGCAACCGGTGAAGATGATCATGCGCCGGAATGTGCCGACTGTCACGCCGGACACCAGCACGCAGGAAGCCCTCGGTCTCATCCTGAAGCACAGTGCCTCCTGCCTGCCCGTGCTGCACGACGGCATCCTGGTCGGCATCATCACCGAGCATGATTTCATGCGCATCGCCGGGCATCTCGTGGATGAGGAGTGAGCCGGGATACAACGGTTATTTTCGTGTCAGGGAAGCCTGTACGGTATTATTCCTGTGCACCAACGGATCGACAACGTGAAAAAGCCCATCCTTTGGGGATTGCCATATTTGCAACACAGCAACAGATTGCTTAGCATAACCGATGGTGGGAAACAGACCATCTCGAGCCGGGGGCTGAGCCCGGTGAATACGAACAGAGGACTGCATCAATTCACCGGGCGATGACCGGCAGCCTGCTGATAACCGAGACCCAATTTCAGGTATGAGTATGACTGTACCGATTCACTTTATCCCTGCCCACGCCAGCCTCGTCCGCGCACTGGCGGATGAGCTGCTGCGTGCAGCACAGCGCGATTTCTCCGGGCACATGATCATTCTGCCTAACCAGCGCCTGCAGCAGTATCTGCATCTCGAACTTGCCAGTCACGTGCGCGCGTGCATCCCGCCGCGGGTCACCACCCTCGAGAGCGTGGCCCGCATGCTGCCGGTGCAAAAACATCTGCGCATCCTGCAGGGGCAGGAGGAGGCGATCATCCTCAATGCCCTGCTCAGCGAAGGCGACTACGCCAGCCTTAAGCCCGGCATGGAGCGCGATCTGGCACGCTTTTTTACCGAATTCGCCGATGAAGCCATCGATCCTTCTGCTCTGGATACGGTTCGCGACCTCATCAGCCGGGATGTCTTTCACGATGATGTTCATCGCCAGCATGTGCTCGACCACATCGATGAGCTCAAAACTCTGCACATGCGCTACTATGCCCTGTTGCAGGAAAACGGCCTGATTACCGCCTCGGAATTTTTCCTCAAACAGGCCGAAACTTTTGACCCTGAGCAGGACAATCATCTTCTGCCAACGCACATACACATCGCCGGTTTTGGCGACGCCACCGGTGCACAAATCATTTTGCTGAAAAAACTCCTGCGCCGACCGGGAACCCATTTCTGGCTGCATACTGATGCTGCTCTGCTGCAAAAGCATGCTGCCAACGAGGGCAGCGGCCCGGGCCAGCCCCTGAGCGACCTGTTGCAGGCTCTTGACCTGGTTCTTCCCCAGCCGGAGAACGCGGACAGACCGGCGCACAACACACTGCTGGCACGGGCTGCCTTTGACCTGGGCACCTGCGATGATCTGCCGGAGGGGCCGGCGCAGGTCACCATCCATGAAGCCATGTCGCCGATCGATGAGGTGAAGGCTGCTGTCGCGCTGGTGCGCGAGTTGATACGCAACAAAGGCATTGCTCCTGAGCAGATCGTTCTCTGTGTTCCCGATGCTGCCCGCTACGGCCGGCTCGTGCGCAGCATCTGCCTGAAAGCCGGCGTGCCGATCAACTACTCCCTGGCCATCCCCTTTGATCAGACGCAGATCGGCCAGTGGCTTCATCTCTTCTGCGACCTTGTACTCGAAGACTGCCCGCTGCGCACACTGCTGGATCTGTTCAACAACCAGTATTTTCGCAGCCTGTTCGGCACGGACCGGGCTGTCACCATGCGTGGTGAGCTGAAAACCCTGGCCACAAAGTACGAAATAGCCCGGGGCCTGGATAATTTTCTGCAGGCCGCACGTGAGGACGACGCCTCCTCACTCATCTCGCTGTTCGAAAAGCTGCAGGTTTTTCTCACGCCCTTTGCCGGCGATACAGCAGTGCAAACCGGATACAGCATCAGCGAATGGGCGGAACGTTTGCGCGAGTTCACCCGTGCCTGTGCTTTTGAGAACTATCTCGCCGGAGACCCGGCCCGCGACGCCTACAACCTGGAATCACGCGCCATGAACCACTGGTACTCCGGCCTGCAGATCATCGAGCGAAGCGGGGAATTTCTTCACAACACCCTGACCCGGTTTGAGTTTATCATGCTGTTGCGGCAGAACGTCCTCAACACCGAGCTGCGGCCTGCCGGTGAGCCGTTTGTCGGTGTACAGGTGATGGGATTGCTGGAGGCGCGCAACGTCCCGGCGGAGGCGATGATTCTCATCGGTTTGACCGAGGGAAGCTTCCCGGCGAAGATTTCCCGGGAACTGTTTCTGGCGGAGCCCATGCGCCGCCAGGTCGGGCTGACGACATTTCACAAGCGCGAGCACCTGCAGGATCAGCAGTTTTTCCACCTGCTGGCTGCGCACGCGCAGGTGCATCTTTTCTATCCGCGACAGGATCAGGATGCTCCTTTCGTGCCCTCGCGCTTTCTGCAGCGGCTGCGGCTGGTCAACACCCGGCGGCGCGGCTGCGTGCCGGAGCGCAAAGCGCAAGGCCTGCTGTTCCGCGATGATTTTTTGCGCATCCCGGCAATCCGCAGCAGTTATGAGGCGTGGGCTGAACAATACCGCACTCTGCAGCAAAGCGTCACCGCGCGCAAAGACAGCCGCGGGCATTTCCCCGGCGCTCGCGAGGAAATTTTTCAGCGCATTCCAGGCACACAGCTGGACTATCTGCTGCAGTGCCCGTATCGCTTTCTGCTGCTGCGCGCAGGTCTTCGCGAAACCAGCCTGCCCAGCGATGAAAACGATGCGCGCAGCGTGGGCATGTGGTTGCATCTGATTTGCCAGACATTTTTCACCGGTCTGCCGGAACGATTGCGCAAACACATTCCCGATCCTGAGCTGGCCAAAGGCTGGCGCCGTCCGATTACGGTGGCAGATAAAGACCGGGCTATCGACCGGTTATGCAAACTCAGCCGCGCCCTGATGCCCCTGAGCGGCGGGGAAATCGACATGCTGCTCTACATGGAATTTACCGGCTGGCGCGCTTTTGTGGAGCACGAAAGCGAGCGCCCGGAGTGGATTTTCAACGAAGCTGATTTTGAAAAAATGATCGAGCAGGACATCGTTCTGCACCGCGGCAGCGAAACCTTCACCAGTATCATCGACGGCCGCATCGACCGTCTCATCCGCGAACAGAGCCGCGTTACGGTGCTGGATTATAAAAGCAGCAAAGGCGGGCTGGAAGAGCGAAAACTCAGAAAGGGTGAGCTGTCACAACTGGTGCTGTACTGGAAGATGCTGCGTGAGCAGGAAGAATTTCGGCAACAAGACTTTGCGCTGGAATATTTTGTTTTCAAAGACGGACAGCCGATCGGGCTCGACAAGGAGCAGGACATCAGCGCAGCCTGGCACAAGCTGGAAGAAACATGGGCGGAGCTGCTGTTTGCCATCCTGCTCGACGCCGAACCTTTTCGCCCGGTCGCTGATATCGGGGAACGCGGCAGCGGGCACTGTACCTACTGTGATTTTAGCGGTATCTGCCGGCGTGAGGAGATCGTGTACCAGCAGGAGGAGGACAAGGCATGAGCACCCTGCGCGATAACCCGCAAAACCCCTACTTTTCCTTCGTTGTCAGTGCCTCGGCCGGTTCAGGAAAAACCTGGCAACTCAGCCAGCGCTACCTGCGCCTGGTCGCCGCCGGGGCCGAGCCTTCGGAGGTGCTGACCGTCACTTTTACGCGCAAAGCTGCAGCGGAGATGCGTGACCGCATTCTCGAAGATGCGGCAAATCTGCTGGTCGATCCGCAGGCTGCGCAGCGCCTCGACGTCGAGATGCAGGCATTTTACCGGGATGCAGAGGGCCCGGGTTCGCCGCGCATCCGCCCGCCGCGGCCGGCTGTGCAGGCGGCGCAGCGCATCCTCGCTTATTCCCAGAGCCTGCACATCCAGACCATCGACAGCCTGTGGCTGGAGCTGGTGCAGCAGTTCCCGGTCGAGGCCGGAGCGCACATCCCCATCCCCTTCCAGCTCGCATCCAAACGCGAACAGGATGAGTTGAACAAGCAGGCCCTGCTCGCCCTCTTTCGCCAGGCCGATGAAAAAGGCGGCGCCCTGCATACGCTGCTGCAGGAATATTTCTCTCTGCCCGGCATAACGCTGAAAAAGCTGGAATCTACCCTGGACACGCTGAACAAGGAACGGCTTATTCTCTGGCGCATGCGCCAACACGGCACAGACCCGGAGAGCGAACCGGCCTTTCCGCTGCATCCCGATTTTGCCGGCATGGACGACGATGCACTGATGCAGGCCTTTCTGCATGTGCTGTACGAAATCAACGAAGCGGCAAGCAACCCGGATAACATGGATCAAAACCTGGAAGTGCTGGAGAAGTTCCGGGTACAACGGGACCCGAAACAACTCGCTAATCTGAGCTGGCTGACAAAAAAATACGCCATCACCAAAAGACCTAACTTCATGAAAGCAATTCATGCGGAATATAATGAACGGGTCGAGATTTTTTTGTCCGAATTTCGCATACGGGCGCTCAACCGTTACAACCGGCTCATCTTTGCCATCTTCCGGCACTATGAAACTGTCCTCAGCAAACTGAAACGACAGCAGAACCTGGTTGATTATACCGATATCACCCTTGGCGCGTGGAATCTCTTTTACGGCAACAGCGGCTTTGGCGCGCAGTATTATCTCTTTCTCAAAACCA
>WFTM01000120.1 GCA_015485525.1 Candidatus Zhuqueibacterota bacterium
ATGAAACAGGGAGGTCTCCTATGAAGGCAAAATCCTTACCCCCGGGCCCGGGCTCGCACAATATGCTGAATAACCTTCGCGCATTGCGGACTAATGTCCCTGTTTATCTGCAGGAGATAGCCAGGCGGTACGGCGATATTGCTTATCTGCGTTTTGGCCGCCAGCGCGTCATTGTGCTCAATCATCCGGACTTTATTCGTGATGTTCTGGTTACCCACAACAGGAAATTTGCCAGGGGCAGGGGGATGAAGTTCATCAAAAAAGTGATTGGCAATGGTTTGCTGGCCAGCGAAGGGGAGTTTCATCTGCGCCAGCGCAGGATGATGCAGCCGCTGTTTCATAAAAAACGCATCGCTGCCTTCGCAGGCATGATGTCTGATACTGCCGCAGGGTTTCAGGTCGCCTGGCGCAATCGCGAAGCCGTAGATATGGCTGACGAAATGATGAAGCTGACCCTGACCATCGCCGGGAAGGCTCTTTTCAGCGTTGATATCCGGGATGAGTGCGAAAAAATCGGCCAGGCTCTGAACACGGCCATGCGCCTTTTCCCGCGCATGATGATGCCTGCCGGCGGGCTGCTGTTTCGCCTGCCCTTGCCGGAGACACGCGCGTTTAACCGGGCCATAGCCCGCATGGAAACCACGATTCAGCGCATGATAGCAGAACGCCGCACGCAGGATAACCCGCCGGATGATGTGCTCACTCTGCTGCTCAACGCTCGCGATGAGCAGGGCAGCGATCAGATGACAGGCCGGCAGATACGGGATGAGGTGATCACGTTGTTGCTTGCCGGCCATGAGACCACGGCTATCGCTCTCACATGGACCTGGTTTCTGCTGGCCACACACCCACACGTCGAAGAACGTCTGCACGCGGAACTGGCGCATGTGCTCGATGGCCGCCTGCCCACGGCAGAAGACCTGCCTGCCCTCACCTGTACCTATAATATTCTGCGCGAATCCATGCGGCTGTACCCCCCGGCCTATGTCATCGCGCGGCGGGCTCTGGCTGAACACGAAATTGGCGGTTACAGGATTCCACGCAACACTACCGTGTTGATGAGCCAGTACGTGATGCACAGAGATGCCCGCTTTTTTCGTGAGCCGGATTTCTTTCTGCCTGAACGCTGGGATAAGCCGGACATGCAGGCCCTGCCGCGTTTTGCTTATTTCCCGTTTGGTGGAGGCCCGCGCGTCTGTATCGGGGAAGCCTTTGCTCTGCAGGAAAGCATGCTCATTCTGGCGACGCTGGCGCAGCGATGGCGCTTCCGGCTGGCCAGTGATCAGCCGGTGGATATTCTGCCCCGGGTCACCCTGCGGCCACGATATGGCATGCGCATGATTCCCGAACTGCGCGTGAGCAAAGGCAACGCACTGCTGGTGTGACGATGGGCCGGGTCTTTCTCGTGGCTCAGACTCCTGCCTGGTAAACGACAAATCGGGGCGGGTTCTTCGGGTGCTTGCGCAGGCCTGCGGCTTCGAAAGTGTGCGCCGTGTCTGCAACGCACTGCAACGATGGTGCGGTGGGAGCCTGGGGTAGCCGGGCGCGAAACGCATATCTTTTGGAAGAAACTGAGCAAGGGGTCTGTAAAAAATTGCTGAATACGTGCAAAAGTTCTGAATTTTTCAGTTCGCAGAAAAAACATCTCCACTTGTGCCGATACCCAGAAAACAGACCATCGGGCTTTTCAGTTTTTTTTGGGAAAGGATATTCATTTTGTCACAGGACAGCACATCCGGGGTACAAGGCTCTGAGGGGAACACATCGAGGATCAGGGCAAATGGCCGGGAGCTGAGCAACAGTCTATTCACCATCCCCTTTCAGGCGGAGCTTTTGCCTTCCATGCCTGAAATCATGCTGAGTTTGCGTTCTTTGCTCGATGAGAATCTTCCGCCGGTGCGGGAAATTACCCGCATTATTCTTTCCGACCCGGCTTTGACTCTGCGCACGCTCCACCTCGTCACCCAGACCGACCATTTCAGCCCGAGCAACAACAGCATTACCATCGCAAAAGTGATCAATTTCTTTGGCCTGAACCCTATCCGGGAGTTGCTGCGCTCGAGCAGGATTTTTCAGGATGACAGGCAGTTTCGGCAAAGCTCATTTTTCGATCTGCAGGCATACTGGAAACACTCGATTTTTTCCGCTTTTGCTGCTGAAGCTCTTGCTGTTGAGCTGAAAGTGAGCAATCCGGAGTGTGCGTATGTGGCCGGTCTTGTGCATGATGTCGGCAAACTGGCGGTTGCCCGATTTTCACCGGAGATCAACTACAGGCTGATGAAAAGTAAAAGCGCCAGCGCGGATCATCTGCGCGTGGAGGAGCGTATTCTCAAAACCACCCATGCCGCCGTCGGCGGCGACGTGCTCACTGCATTGCGCATGCCGCTGGTGATCACGCGGGCAGTTGCCCATCACCACAAGCAGCCGTCTTCCGGCCGTGCCATCAACACCAGCGCGCTGATGAGTGATATCGTCATCGTTGCCAACTATATCGCCAAGCTGTTTGGTGAGCATGAACACGCCAATCATTATTTCTATCAGGGGCGTGATGTTGCCGAAATGGCTCTTGAGCTTTCCCACCAGGGTTACAGACGGGTCATCCGGGCTGTTGCTAACCAGATCTACGGTCTCATCGATCAGTTTAACAAGCAGACCGAGGGGCTGACGCACTATTGCTATGAGCTGGAAAAACTGTGTGAAGCTGCGGAAGGAAATCAAAAGAAGCTGGAAATCAACAATGCCCGTCTTGCCCTGCGTGAGCAGGAAACGGCGATTCTCTACGAGCTGATGCCGAAATTGAAGCACGAAAACGACGTCAATGGCGTTCTGGTTACTCTGGCGCGCAGCATCGATGCCTATACGGACATCAAGTATGTCGCTGTATTTTTCTATGATAAGCGCAACGAGAAGCTGCAGAATAAAGTGCACTTTGGCTTTCCCAAAGATGATCCCATGCGCTGGGCAACCATCGACCTCAAGGATGGCAAGGGTGTGCTGGCGAGCTGTTTTCTGCATAAGGAGGTGTTCCGCATCGATAAGTACACAGACAGTTTGCCCGAGCCCTTGTATGATTTTAATGAGTTTCGTTTCGTCAAATCGTTCCCCTTTGCTGCCCTGCCCATCATTGAAGGCGATGCCTGCTCTGGTGTGCTCTATTTGAGCCATGGAGACAGTGGCGAGCCGGTCAGCGAAGATTTCACAGCAATGGTGCAGAAAATCCTCGGCATGCTTGCACGTGCTTTTTCCCCTTCGAATGTTTCGTGACAATTTTTAATCTTGGATTTTGCAGGAATCATTGATATTATTTCCCCTGCACATGCCGGAGAGATTTTTCCGGTAACAGCCTTGAACATGTGCGCATCCGGGCGGTCTTCACAGTATTGTAGCGGGAGTCGTGTCCGGGCCGTGATAGCGCACGGATACGAAACCAACCTCCTTTCCCTTTCATCTTCAGACAGGAAGTGAAAACAGATTTTATGTCAGGAAAATATCGTTCACTCATCTTTTTTTTACTCACCCTTTTGTTTACTCCCAGTCTC
>WFTM01000121.1 GCA_015485525.1 Candidatus Zhuqueibacterota bacterium
GACTAAGTGTGCCGGCCTGCAGTCTTGCCTGCAGCGCAACCAGACGGCCTTCACGGCCAAGTACGAGAAGTTCATCAACCCCATCGGCATCCAGATCGACGAGGACGGGCGCAGCTGCCGGCGGTGAACTCAGGGACAACACCACCGGTGCAGAAACAATGCGCTCTTCCTGTCCCGGCGCAGTCAGCGTTCGTTGGATGCTTTCTCCTGCCGGGCTGCTTCCGTCATAGTGCCAGACCTGGACAGCACCACTCCGGCTCACGATGAGAATTTCACGCCCCGGAAAGGCAGCATCGAGCTCACCCGCAAGAGGTGGCCAGGACTCGCCTGCCATGGCAACCGGGAAGCCGGGGCGCAGCAGCTCATGGCGAACACTGAACTGCATGACCGGGCCATTGCTGCTGAAATCCGAAAAGAGCAGATGGCTGGCCGCGCCGGTATTGCTTGCCGTCGAAGGCAGAGTTTTCGGCCCGAAAATCACGCTCTCGGTTTTGTTGACCAGTGTCGGGATCGGATTGTCTGCAAACCAGGCGTCTTCCGGGGCGCCGTTTTCCGTGCCAAAACCCGGGCTGAGAAATCCATAAAAACGGCCGATATCCTGCGCGCCATCCGCCTCTTCGAGGTCCACTCCGCGGTTAAAAAAATCACTGTTGATGCGGTTTTCCGCCAGCTTTGCGCGGATTATCGATTCGTCGATATGCCAGATGAGAATTCCGGAGCCCGGCAGGCCAAAATCATATTCATCGACACGCACGACCACACCGATGACTTCGTTGGAAACCAACTGCCCGGGATCTTTGAATTCGACCCGGTTGCCGTTCTGATCATAGCCAACCGCTATCTTGTCGCCATTGGCATCACGCTGCCGGTTTTCAAGTAAAAAATATTCGTCGTCAGAGATGGGAATTTTGTACACCCGGTTCGGCGAAAGGCCCTCGCGTGCGGCCGCAACTTGAAATGCCTCGCCGGAGCGCACGACGATCGGCTTCTCCCAGCCCATAAAAACCTTTTCCCACGCGCTCGGTTCAGCCGGAAGCATGCCCTGGAAATTCCCGGATCCCTGATCCATCAATCCCCAGCGCCCGATGCCCGTGGCCCCGTTATCTGTGTTGAATAAACTCGGTAATCCGATCTGAAAACCCATCATGATCGTCGCTGTTCCCAGCAGGCCGAACTCAAAACCTTCCTGACTTTGCGTCTCCGGCAGGATGATACCGTTGCGGACAAAATGGTTGCCGTTTTCAACCGCAATGCCCTGAAAACCCGCGCTGCCGTCGCTGAGCTCCCGCTTCAGATCAGCAAAAGTTAAAAATGCGGAGGAGACATCATTCGGTGTCGGATCGAGATCAAAACTGATATCATTGCCCACACCGGCATGAAAAACGATGACGCTCTGATAACGACTGAACGGGACGGAGTCTTGTGCATCAGCCAGGCGCACAGCATCGGCGAAAAGCTCGGCCAGGCGTTTTTCCGCCTCCGGCGCATCGCTTCCCGGGCCGTAGTAGGCCATCTCCTTTTCCAGACGATAGGCGTCATTTTCTCCGTTGGGGAAAATATCCCACTGTAAAATCAGCTTACCGTTCGAGACGGTGGCATAGTAATTGGCAAGGGCCTGCAACTGGGCGGAGAAATAGCTCTTATTATGTGGTGGAGGGTCTATGGTCGGTTCCACCGGTGTGGAGAGATCAAACGTTCCGTCGCCGGTCGTTTCAGCGATGGTGTCAGGCTGAAACTCCACGCGCAGGGCGATGATGCGCAGGGTATCGACACGTCCGGCACGATAGACATACGGTTCATGATCGCGCAGCAGCGGCGAATCAGAGGCCGGCCGACCGCTGATTTTGAACTGTAACTCTGTTTTGGGGGGATTTTGCGCCTGTGCTGTAGTCAAAAATCCGAGCAGCACACAGATGATTGGCAGCGTACTTTTCATACTATCCTGTTCGATTGATAACGGACAACGTAAAATTAACCGGACCGTGCATAGACACCCACAGCACTATCAGCGGGCTCGTTCAAAGAAGACAGAAGGCCGGAGAATTGATACACACTTTGTTCTGGGGAAGATGTCGGATGTTTAGCCTGCGAACAACAGCATGGATTTATGAGCATGGAAGACAAATAAAAGGCAAGGCGCCTGCTACGACCACACCTTGCCTGCAATCAAACGATACGACCTGTACGGTGTTCGTGC
>WFTM01000122.1 GCA_015485525.1 Candidatus Zhuqueibacterota bacterium
ACCAGCGAGCGGCGTTGCTACAAGCCGCTGGTCTCCTCGCTGCCCGCGTAGATGCGGCTGATTCTCTGTGATCATGATGTCGCATAACCCGGACATGAAGAAAAAAAACAGCCCACTCACCGCTGTGCTGCATGCTGTCACTGCGGTGGTGGGCTTTGTTTTGATCGCTGTTGTCAAAGCATATCAGTTGGTCATCTCGCCGCTCTTTCCCTCTTCCTGCCGCTACACACCGACTTGTTCCCACTACATGATCGATGCGGTCAAGATTCATGGGCCGTTTAAAGGGCTGTGGCTCGGGCTCAAGCGCATCGGCCGCTGCCATCCCTGGGGCGGAATGGGCTATGATCCGGTGCCGCCTCGCGAAGATGCGGATTCAGACGCCGCATCTGACGCCGGTGAACACTGATCGGGCGCAAAAAGATGTGCCGCTCAGCCGGATGCGTTCGCCTGAAATGATTCTTTCGCAACCTGCCTGCCGAGGGCGATCAGCCTGCGGATATCTGCGGAGGTGAATTTCTGCAGCTCAATATCCAACTCCTTCTCCGGCCGGATGACCTGCAGCCGGATGAAACGCTTGCCCTTGAGGGCGCCGCGGCTCACCTTGCGGCCGTCTTCGGGGACAAGCTGATTGATGGCCTCGCACCGGCGGATGTCGTTGTTGAGCAGCTCGTTGGTGACGATATCCATCAACCGTCCGGCGAGCTTTTCCGCATTGCCGCGCTCCACAGCGATGGAACTCATGTTTTGTGGCTGGCAGGCGATCACCACGATTTCCTCAGCGCCTTCTTCGATAGCCTGCTTCAGTGGCGCAACTTCGCGGATGCCGCCATCGACAAAGGGCACGCCGCCGATGGTCTTTACCGGCATGGCGATCGGTATGGCTGTGCTGGCTATGATGAACTCGAGGATGTCGATGTGTTTGGCATCAGCATAGACCGCTTTGCCGGAATCGATATCCACGCTGCAGACAGACAGCCTTACCGGGCTGGTGTGCAGATATTCACGCCGCAGGGTTTCGTGCACCAGTGTGTGCAGTTTGCGCGTGTCCAGCAGGCCGTCAAACGTGTTGAACAGCAGTGCCAGCCCGAGCTCGATGAAGTTTCGCCTCCGTCCGATGTCTTTGAATGAGGTGATCTTGTCCTGCCAGAATGACACCAGCTCCTCACCCACACGCGGCCATTCATCCTCACCGATTCCCGGCTTGCGCCCGAAACGCTCGACAAGAAATCCGCCGTTCAGGCCGCCGACAGAGGTGCCGTAGATCGCCTGTGGGCGGAACCCTGCATTCAAAACTTCGGCGATGGCCCCTGCCTGAAAGGCACCCTTGACCGAGCCACCGCTCAAAACGAGAGCCTGTTTCATCATTCCCTCCGGTTTCGTGGTATGAATGCCGCGGTGCAGCCTGAGCCCGACTCGTCGTACCGCGACATTTATGTCGCGTTCCAGCCCTGCGCACCGGGGTATGCTGAATAATGCAAAGCATCGTGTTTCGCGACATGAATGCCACGGTACAGCCTGGGCGACCCGCCGGGTGCCCATTTTGAAAATCAACCCACACGATTCGAGGAAGAGCCAAAAGATGCAATGGTGCTGAGTTAAGTGGATAACCAGATGCCAGGCGGGAAATAACCACCCCGCACAGCCATGCCCCAAACTGCCACTGCAACACATCAAGCGGGATAAAACGCCTTTCCGGCCCTGGCCATGTCGTGCAGCAGGGGAGCAGGGGTGAAGCGTGGGCCGAGTTGTTTGGCAAGCTCTTCCAGCAGCCCGCTCGCCTGCGCAGTTCCGATCTGGTCCAGCCAGCGGAACGGGCCGCCGAGAAATGGCGGAAAGCCGAGTCCGAGAACCGCACCGAGGTCGCCGTCTTCCGGGCTGTTGATGATTTTCTCCTGCAGACAGTAAACCGCCTCATTGGCCATGATCAGGGCGATGCGCTGCTGAATGTCCTCCTGTGGTACCGGCTTGCGCGCCGGCCCGCCGAAAAAGCGATAGATTTCAAAGTTGACCTGCTTTTTGCCGTTTTTCCCCGGTCTGGGGTAGCGATAGAAGCCGCTGCGGTTTTTTCGGCCTTTGAACCCGGCGGCGGTGATCTTTTGCAGCAGCGGATCGGCACCGATGCCCCGGGCCGAAAACAGCGGCGCCATCACCTCGCTGACGTGTGCGCCCACGTCCAGCCCGACTTCATCCATCAGGGTGATCGGGCCGACCGGGAAGCCGAACTGCATCACCGCCTCGTCGATTTCGCGCATATCCGCACCCTGCTTCAATAATTCCAGGGCTTCGTTCATCAGCGGGGCAAGAATGCGCGTGGTGTAGAATCCCGGCCCGTCGTTGACCACGATCACGGTTTTCCCCTGGCGGATGCCGGTCTCGATGGCTGTCGCTCTGGCCCATTCCGGTGTCTTCGGCGTGACGATGACTTCCAGCAGCGGCATGCGCTGAACCGGCGAGAAATAGTGCATGCCGATCACCCGCTCCGGATGTTTTGCAGCTTTGGCAATCTCGGCTATGGGCAGGGAAGAGGTGTTGCTGGCAAGAATGCAGTCTTCGCGGAGAGCGGTTTCCAGCTCCTGCACGACCTTGTGTTTGAGATCGAGCTCTTCGTACACAGCTTCGATGACCAGGTCTGTTTTATCAAAGCCGTGCAGATCGGTGGTTCCGGTCAGGTTGCTGAAAATGCGATCGCGTTCGAAGGGAGAAATAATTTTGTGGCGCACGCGGCGCTCCAGCTCGTGCCAGATGCTGCGCTCGCCGGCAGCCACAGCCTCGCCGTCGATATCCCGAAGCAGGGTCGTGATGCCGTTCTTCACGCTCACCGAAGCGATCCCCGCCCCCATCAGACCCGCACCGACGATGCCGAGGTGCCGCACCGGGCGTGCTTTTTTGTGCAGAGGGTTTTTCTTCCGCGCGTTCATGGCAAAAAACAGGCGCACCAGTTGCCTGCTCTGGGGAGATTGCACCAGTTTGTCGAACAGGCGTGCCTCGGTCGCATAGCCGCTGCTGCGGCCGTGCTCGCGCCCGGCTTCCACGCAGTCGATAATCGCTGCCGGCGCCGGATAGTTGCCGCGTGTCTGTTGCTGCGCCATTTTACGCGCTTTGCGATAGATGATATTACGGCCGATGGGATTGCTCTCCAGTATTTTGCCGGCAAAGGTCAGCTTTGGTTTGCGCCGCTTTTGGGGTTTGTCGATGAGTTCATTGCAGGCCTGTTTTGCCGCCTGCAGCAGGCCGTAAGGGTGGATCAGTTCATCCACGAGACCGAGGCGTTTTGCCTGCCTGGGGTAGAGGCGCTTGCCGGTGAGCATGAGGTCCAGGGCGCGCTGGATGCCCAGAAGTTCGGGCAGACGCTGGGTGCCGCCCCCGCCGGGCAGCAAACCGAGTTTGACCTCTGGCAGGCCGAAGACGGTTTTGTCGCTGTCGCTGGCGATGCGGTAGTGACAGGCGAGAATGACTTCGCAGCCGCCCCCGAGGGCCGCGCCGTGGATGGCAGCCACAACCGGACGCGGAAATTTTTCGATGCGATCGAGAAGGGCATGGCCCTCGCGACTGAGCCTTTCTGCCTCGCCGGCGGAATGCATGCGCAGGAATGCATCGATATCCGCTCCGGCGATGAAGTTATCCTTTTTGGCGCTGATCAGCACCACACCGCGTATGCTGTCATTGAGCTCGATTTCATCGAATACCTTGTCGATGGTGTCGAGATTTTCTATCGAAATGGTGTTGATCTCCGAATCCGGCTGGTCCAGCCAGATGATGCCGATGTGGTCACTCTGTTCGAGTCTGAGATAGGACATGGTTGGCGTCAGATTTCCTGAAAGTTGGTGTTTTCAGTCTGGTTTGCGTTATGTGTGTATCACTGCCCAGCCACTGAGGCGCACCGGGCCTCATGCAGCGGGCGAGAAGTAGCCGGAGTGGCAACACTTCGGGCGCACGGATTATCGGAACACCTGTGAGTTCCGCCACCCTCCGTCACCGCTGCGGGAGAACAGTAGCCGGAGTGGCAACACTTCGGGCGCACGGATTATCGGAACACCTGCGAGTTCCGCCACCCTCCGTCACCGCTGCGGGAGAACAGTAGCCGAAGTGGCAACACTTCGGGCGCACGGAGTCCGGAACTCTTGCGAGTTCCGCTACCGTGAGGCTCATCCATCCTCAACCCGCACGATTCGGGAAAAACTTTAAATCCGTTCCAGGACGATAGCATTGCCGATAGCCCCGGCTGCGCAGGATGCGGTGAGGCCGAGGTCTGCATTCTCGCGCAGCATGCGGTTCACCG
>WFTM01000123.1 GCA_015485525.1 Candidatus Zhuqueibacterota bacterium
AGCTTGTCGAGGTTGATGATCCGGATATCATCATATTTTTTCAGCATGTAGCGGATGTAGTTCGAACCGATAAAACCGGCTCCGCCGGTGACAAGGTAGGTGCTCATGGTGAAATGTTCTCCTGAAACCTGAAAAATGTGCTGTCCTGCTGTCCAGGGGCTTTTTTGAGAATTGCGAATATAGCGATCGTGCTACCAAAAGTCAAATAAATTGTCGGCCGAAATGTTGTAAAATTTTGAATTTATCCCGCTTTATTTCAGGGTATCCGGTTAACCCGGCACGGTTGCATCTTTTCAACCAGACCGCATGCCCACAGCCCGTACCTGCACCAATACCGCAACTCCGCTTCCCCACAGGAGAAGACCGGAATCCCCCCAGACGTTGGCAGCTGCACGAAAAGATGAGATTCCGGCACTGCGCCGCGCTTGGCCGGAATGACAGACGTCGGCGTCCAGGCCCGGTTAGCTGAGTTAAGTGGATACCCTGGCCGGGAGCATCGTGCAGCCTGTCCTGCCAATTTTTTATGAAAACTTTGGGCTGAGAAACCTGCAGAGTGTGGATTTGCTGAGGCCCGGCCCTGCCCTATCCCGGTTGTTCAGAAGGCCACGAAAAGTATATCGGCAAAAAGCTCGGTTTTGTCAGCCATATAAGCTGGCAGACTGCACCGGGCGGATCAGGAGGCCGGGAGTACGTAGAACAGGATGGCGAAGAAGTGGCAGATGCTGCCGCCGAGTACGAAAACATGCCAGATCGCGTGGTTGTACGGTAGTTTGTGCCAGACATAAAAAATAACGCCACTGGTATATAAAATTCCTCCGGCGAAAAGCCAGACCAGCCCGCCGGTGGGAATGGTCGCCATCATCTGATCCAGCCCGACGATACTGAGCCAGCCCATGAAAATATATCCCAGGGTAGAAACTTTGCGGTATTTATGAAACTGCCGGGTCTTCAGGCCCACACCGACCAGAGCCATGGCCCAGACAAGGATCAGCAGGCTATAGCCCCAGGCGCCTCGCATGTTGACCAGCATGAAAGGAGTATATGTCCCGGCGATGAGCAGGTAGATTGCCGCATGGTCGATTTTTTGAAAAATACGCTTCAGACGTACCGAGCGGATGCTGTGATACAGAGTCGAAGCCAGATAGAGAATGACCAGCGTCGCGCCGTAGATGCTGAAGCTGATCACATGCAGGGCTGTGCCGTAAATTGAAGCCAGCACAACCAGCAGCGTCAGGCCGGCGATACTCAGCGCAGCGCCTATGCCATGGGTGATGCTGTTGGCGATTTCTTCCCGCAGAGTCGGGGCGGTGTGTGGTTTCATTTCGTTGGGCAAAAAGGTTGTTTCCATACGAAGATTCTCGTTTTTCAATCCATATTTTCAGGATTATTCTGTGAATAGTGCGTGTCAGATACGGATAAGTATCGGCAGGACAGTGGTGCCGGTACAGCATGAGACCGAAAGATAAAAAAACAGGATGGCGGCCGGGCCTTACAGTGTTTTTTCATACACATAGATTGCGGCATCACCGTGATGGGGATCGTTGCTGTTGCGTAGTTTTTTCTTCTTCTCAAATCCGAGCTTCTCCAGCACACGACAGGAAGCAGGGTTTTGTTCCAGGCTGTGGGCAAAGAGTTTTTTCAGCTTGATGTGCTTGCGCGCATATTCGATAGCGAGCCGGCCGGCAGCCGTGGCGTAGCCATGATTCCAGTACGGCTTGCCGATCCAATAGCCGTACTCGGCCAGATGCTGGTCCTTATGCACGGTGACGAAACCACAGACGCCGACGATTTTCCCGTCCTCCGCCCTGCGAATGGCAAAAGCATATTCATCGCCGGCTTTCTGTCTTGGAAGCAACATCTTGATCCATGTTTGTGCGCCGTTTTCGGGGTAAGGGTCTGGCAGCCGCGTCGTTGCGACGACATCCGGGTGGGAAGCAATTTGCTGGATTTCTTCGGCATCATCTAAAGTCACGAGTTCGATCGTCACATGGGCGGTCATCATTGTGCTCCTGTCAAAACATAGCGGGGAAATGACTCGCTGTGTGTTCATCGGGCGTGGCGGCAGGGAAATAGTGGAAAAGGAATGGTCGGGATACGCCCGTTTAGCCTGCTTCATTTGTCCCGATTCATTTTTGAAGAAATCGGGAAAGAAATTTTTCAGGGTAGAGAAGTTTGTTGATTTTGGTATGGTATCAATTTAGGTAAATAAACTTAAACAGCAACATTTTTCTGGACATCCCAGTGTTGTTTTTTTACCTTGAGCCGTGCTTATGCTATGTATGTCGCTGTTCGCAGCGAAAGAGCCGGATGGCTCGTGACATTCAACCAAAACGGGTTCTGACATGAAAAAAAGCGCTGTCTATGCTTTCGGGGTGCTGCTTGCTGTTTTATCCGTCTTTGCCTGTGGCAAAAAGGCTGATGACGAAAAGATTTTGGCCACGGTGAATGATGAAGCCATTACGGTCAAAGATTTTAAGCAGCAATTGGGCAACCGCCACAGTGTGATTTTGCGCAATCCCGAACAAGCGGAAAAACTACTCGAGCAGGTGATCGAACAGCGTTTGTTGCTGCAGAAAGCGAAAGCATTGGGGCTGGAAGAATCTAACGAGTATAAATTCAGCGCAACGCTGTTGAAGCTTTCTGTGGTGCTCGAAGCCTGGCGAAGCCACATCGCAGATTCGCTGGCCAGGGCCAGCGCTGACAGCTCGGGCGATGCTTTCGCGCTTCGTGCCCGCCTGCTGCAGGAATATGAGGCTGATTTGCAGAACAGCCTCGATATTCGTTTTGATGAGAAAAATCTCGCCAGATTGCTCAAGCGCATCACCGCTGCGCGCGCCCAGCTCGCTGTCAAAAAGGATGCTCTTGACAGCAAAACCCTGCCGCATATCGAGGATGACACGCCGATCGCCAGAAGTGAAAAAGGGGTTTTTACATTTGCGGATTTTATGAAACGCGCTGAGTTCACCTCAAAACAGGAACGCGCTTCTCTTTCCTCTCTTCCGGTACTGCGCCAGTTCATCACCGGATTGATTCTGCGCGACGCGTTACTGGATCAGGCTTTTGCCGAAGGTGTCGATCTGTGGCCCGAAGTCGAGCAGCGCATTCGGTACGGCAGACAGCACTATCTGATCAGAAAAACCCTGGCGGAAATGCTGAGCAGAGAGCAGAAACCCGTCAATGGCAGCAGTGCCGGCGCTGTCGTCACCCAACGCGAACAGCAGATGCGCGAGCAGATCGACAATTTAAAGAAGGCTGCCCGCATCACCCGCAATATTTCCCTTCTTGAGTCCCTCGCCAGTCAAAGTTAACCGGTGCTGCGACAAGACGCCGCGAACCATTTTTTGCTCACGCTGAGAAAAAAATCGGTTCGCCGGCCCGTCCCATATCCCGGTGCTGAATACTAACCAGATCAGCAATGGGAAACAGCCGGGCCGGCGAATCCGTGTCATGGTGCTGCCGGGCTGCTGGCAGTTACTTCAGCAAAATGATTTTCTGCTTCTGCACCTGCCCGTTCCAGCGGATGCTGACGTAATACACGCCGCTCGGGCGTGAACCGGCATTCCAGCGGACTTCATGCACGCCGGCGGCTTGCTGGCCGTCGACCAGGCGGGCGACTTCCTGCCCGTTGGTGTTGAAAATGGCCACCGTGACCTGGCCCTGTTCAGGCAGCTCATAGCGCAGCCGCGTCTCGGGGTTGAATGGATTCGGGTAATTGGGCAAAACGCGGAAAGCCTCCGGCAGCAGCCCATCCTCTTCGACCGTTGCTCCGGCTGCGGCTTTCCCGGTCCACGCAATGTAGTCAGACTGTTTGACCCAGACCGCATATCCGCGAGCGGGTGCTTCCACCCAAACCCGACCATCACTGTACACCTGAGTGGTCTGCGAGTTGTCAAATGCATTGACCAGAACGGTGTTGGCCCAGTTGGTGAAACCGCTGGGCGAACTGTCCACCCACAATCCTTTTGTGCTGGTGTCGTGATTATTGAGAACGATGATAGCCCCGTCACGGGTGCCGTTCCCCTGCCGGCGTGCGACATAAACGTTATAGGTGTCGCCCGCGGGATAGGGATTGCCAACCTGGCTGAGCACTTCGAGGCTGCCGCCGAGGTAGTTTTTGCGGACGTGGATGAGCTTTTTGATGTCATCTTTCAGAGTTGCCGGCGCCGTAACTGTGTAGGCATTATCATGGGCATCGACCTGCGTGACACCATAGAAATGCGGATAGAAAATGCATGGCCGGCCCTCATGCGTGAGAATGTAGGCATAGGCCATCTTGAAATCTTTGGTCACCCATTTGTCGCGCTCTTTACCCGTATCATGGTTATCGACAAAAGTGACCACTGAAGTACCGGGCAGGCTGTTGCCACTGGCGTTGCGCACCATGCCGGCATTGTTCAGCCAGCTCATGTCGAAGCTGCTCTGGTTACCGTTACACATGTCTTTCAGGGTGTTTTTCAGCGGGAAATCAAAGCCATCGACATCAGCGCCATAGCCGGCAACGGTATTGACCCAGTTTTTGATGCGATAATCCGCCCCCCAGTACTCGCCGACGATAAAACGCTGTGAGCCGTTAAGCAGGGGAAGATTATTGACCCAGTCAGCGACGAAGGATTCCTGAAAGCCGCGTACGAAATCCAGCCGGTAGCCGTCGAAGCCTATGGTTGACGAGAGCCAGGCGCCCCAGTTCTTCAGGCGGCTTTGTACCGTGGTATCGAACGTATTCAGGTCGTTGCCGAAAAATTTGGTGTTGGTGATGATCTCATCCGTGCCGGGAAAACCGAGCCAGTCATACTGATCGACCGGGTGAAAATGGGTATAATTCCACGTGTAGTTCGCCTCGCCGGTGCCGGTGTGGGTGACATAGGAAATACCGGTATTGGTGCGCGCCTCCAGCGTTGTTGTCGCCAGATTTGAGCCGTTGTACCAGATCGCTTTGGGATAGTAACCATTGGTCTGATCCGCCCATGCCCAGGTCCAGGTGCCTGTGCTGGTGTCTTCGCGCCGTGCGATCAGCCGGATTTCGATGTCGTGCGCCGAGCTCAGCGTTACTTTGTACTCATCGATATCCGAAGCAGAGGCGATGTGCCCCCTGACGGTGCGTCCTGATCCGGGGAAAACATTGTATGAACCACTCCCGTCATTGGGCTCATATTCCCATGTGTCTGTTCCGTTCGGCCCGGCTCCGGTCCAGTCGATGAACACGTCGTATCCGCGTTCGGTGGTGTTGGCGTTCCAATCCAGCATATAGCCACGAATCTGGATATAATAATCCCCTGCGCTGGCATTTGGAATAACCCAGACGATTTCGTTGGTCGGATAGGCTTCGTACTGGGTGTTGTTGCGGTATGCTTCATCAAAAACATACTGTTTGACCGCCGGATTGGTCTCGAGCTCATCCTCACTGGTGTAGATGTGGTTGAGAATGATATCAGCATACACCTCAATTTTCGGGCTCTGGTGCATGACGGAAATCATGTTTTCGAGTTCAGATCGGCTGCCAAAGCGTGTCTCCACTGTCCCCTTCTGGTTATAATTCCCCAGGTCGTAGTGATCGAAAATACCATACCCCATGTCCCAGATACCGAAATTCCCCTTGGCCGGTGACGGGACCCAGATTCCGGTGATTCCGGCGTTTTTGAGTTCCCCCGCTTTCGCTGCCAGGCTGTCCCACCAGCTTCCGTTTAAATTGACATCATCCACAGGTACGTCCCAGTAAAATGCCTGCATCATGGCATCGTTTTGGGCGGTAGCCGGTCGTACCGTCAGGATGAGCAGGCTCAACAGCATGAGAGCGTACCAGCTTTTCCTTTGCATGTGAATCCTCCTTATTTGGGGTGTGTGAAGAGTTGTTGGGGTTGGTGCAGAGCGTGTAGCAGGGCAGGGTTTATCAAGTGAACAGATCTGGCTGCACGTTTTTTTTCAAAATTCTGCAGCCGGAAAAAAGAGGGCTCCAGGAAGGGCTTCCATTGGATGTGATAGTTTCTCCACTTTTTTTCAGAGACAGAAATAAAACCATGGAAGACCTTCCAAGGCTAACAGAGACAATTTGGCATTCAGCAAGACCAATGTCAAGGCAAACAATCCCTGCAGGACGATATGAACAAAATTCTTGTCCAACACCCGGGCGATTTACTATTTGGGACAAAGAAGCAGCTCCGGGTATCCAGTAAACTCAGCAAACCGGGGCTGATCCAGATATCGACATCTGTCGATTCCCACACGCTCCCGCATTTTTAGATGAGACTCATCTCAAAGATGAGTCTCATCTTTTTGGGCACGTGCCTGAGTCTGGGGGATCCCGGTCTTCCGCTACGCGGAAACCGGAATGACGGTGCTGGGGCAGGCACGAGCTGTCGTCACGCGGTCTGGTTGAAAAAATGCAACCGTGCTGAGATAAATGTCGCGGTACGAGTGGTGGTCAGCCTGTTCATCAAACCCAGGCCAGCCCCACCAACCCACACGATTTGAGGAAACGTCAAAATTATTACTGCTTTAGGGCAAAACGATCTGATCAGGTCTTATCCTGATTTATACACAAATAAGTACTGCCTCTCTCAAAGGGTATCCGGGTAATTCTACCGATCGGGTCTTGTGCGGATGTTAACAGCTTTCGGGCACGATGAATCGTGCACTAC
>WFTM01000124.1 GCA_015485525.1 Candidatus Zhuqueibacterota bacterium
GAAGTATGAAATCGACCGCCTGGCCATTGCTGCGGGATTTAACGGCATCGCATACCCGGCGGATGGCATCATCAGCGAAGCGGAGAACCATGAATTGCAGCCGAGGTTGATCAACGCCTGCTGCGGCGTGAGCTGGTGACGGAGGTAGGAGGGGGAGCGTTCGTAGTGCGCGATTCATCGCGCCCGGGCGTCACCAATATAAGCGGAATGCCGGAGTCCTTTCGGTATTGGTTCGGGCTTTCGGGGGAGGCGGCATCTCGTTTCGCATGTGGTACTGCCCCGCTGATGCGGGGCAAAAGTGGCGTCACACCGCAGGAGCGGTGTGACGAGAATATTCCGCTCGCGCGGGATGACGAGATGAAATAAAAAATAAGAACCGATAGAAGCTAACGAAGAGGTAATCATGGCCAAGGTCAATGTCCCATCCCATTTACAAGCAGAACAGTTCCAGATCAGTCCCGAATACGTGCGCATCAGCATGGCCGCAGCGATCGAGCTGGGTTTGGCGCGTGGCCGCCTGAGCCGCTGCAGTTGCGGGTGTATCAATCTGCTGCAGAACTATCCCGAAGGCTGTTTTGCCAACTGTACTTACTGCGGACTCGCGCGCGAACGGCCCGGCGTTCCGGAGGAGAACTCCTTCATCCGCGTCGATTGGCCGCTGTTTCCAACCGAGCTGGTTGCTGAAAAAATCGGCGAAAAGGATGTCGATGGCAGTGTCGGGCGGGTGTGCATCGCCCAGGTGCAGGATCACCGCGCCAATGATGACCTCATCGACATGATGCAGACCGTGCGGCGGCACGCGACCGAAGTGCCGATTTCCGCTCTGGTCAGCGCAACGCTGCTGGACGAATCCTGGCTGGCACGCATCAAAGACGCCGGGGCAGACATTATCGGCGTCGGGCTGGATGCCGCCAGTGAAGATATTTTTTACAAAACCCGCGGCCGTGGTGCCAAAGGGCCGCACACATGGGATTTCCACTGGGAGATCGTGCTCGCAGCCCGCGATATGTACGGCCCGATGAACGTCAACTGCCACGTTGTCGTCGGGCTGGGAGAGACGGATAAAGACCTGGTCGATCTTTTCTATAAATTAAAGAAGGAACAGGTTGCCGGTTATCTGTTCTCGTTTAATCCCGAGCCGGGTACGGAAATGCAGGATATGCCGCGCACGCCGCTGCATCGCTGGCGCCGGATACAGCTTGTCAAATATCTCATTGAAGAGAAAGAGCTGCCGGCCGAAGCGATCGAGTTCGATGCCTCGGGAGAAATCACCCGCCTGAACGCGCCGGAAATCGTCATCGAAACCGCTGTTGACAGCGGTATGCCGTTCATGACCAACGGCTGCCCGGATCGCCAGGGAGAGGTTGCCTGCAACCGGCCCTATGGGTCTTACCGCCCGGGCGAGGAGTACCGTGACTATCCCTTCAAGCCGAACTCAAGCGATGTTGTCAATATCCGTCGCCAGATGAATCTCGAAGAAGTATGGAACAAGTTGGGAGAAGCCGTCGTGTGAGACGCACTGCCCCGGCAGGTCGCCGGGGCACAGGGCTTTTTATCTCGATTTTGTGCAAAAATTTTCCCTCGCGCAAGGGAAGTCCCGATATCTGAAAAATTTTGTCCGCCCGTGGGCCTGCAGCGCTTCAGACGCAGGCCCGGGCTGGCTGAAGAGTCGCCGGATTTCTTTTGTACCTTCATCATAAAAATACGCTGAGACGGATTTTGCAGGTTAAGAGCAGCGTTTTCTGACATGACTCCGTTATCGTCAACATCACCGCCTGTCCGCCTGGTCGATCTTGGAACGACCGACTGGTGGAAAACACAGGCGGTTTATCATTATCTGGCAGAACAGTGCAGCGCTGATGCGCCGGATACCATCGTACTGTGCCGGCCAAAAACGCCTTACCTCTGTCTTGGCTACCACCAGGATTTTGATGCAGTCTTCGATCGACGCGCCTGTGCGCAGCACAACCTGCCTGTGCTGCGGCGCCGGCTCGGAGGCGGTGCAACCTATCTCGACTCCAACCAGATTTTCTACCAGTTCATCTTTCATAAAAGCCGCGTGCCGGTCTATTTCGGAGAAATCTACCGGCGTTTTCTCGCCCCGGCAGTGTCAACCCTGCGCCGCCTCGGCCTGGATGCCCATCTGCGTATGCTCAACGAAATTGAGATCGGTACCCGTCGTATCGCCGGCATCGGCGGTGGTCAGCTCGGCGAGGCCTGTGTGGTTGTCGGCAATTTTTTGCTCGATTTTGACTATGAGATGATGAGCCGCGCCTGGCGCGTACCCACGGAAACGTTCCGGACTATGGCGCGTGATTCGATGCAGGAACGCATCGTTACCCTGAAAAAATTGCGTCCGGATATCGATCCTGATACGCTTCGTCAGGTTTATCTTGAAGAAGTGGTAAAAAGTTTTCATAACAATATTTCATTTTCAGTGCTGACATCCGAAGAAGAGCGCAATGCAAAAAAAACATACCGGACTTTGACCTCCCCCGGGTTCCTCAACCTGCATGCATCAGCGACAGACGCGGAACCGATGGCTGAATTGAAAATTTCTGCACGCGAGTTTATCCATTTCAGGCAAATGCAGGTAAATGGGTATATCTTGTCGGGAAGTTTTCGTGTCAGGGAAGACAAAATTGTGGCAGTACATCTTGACTCTAACCCCGCAGGCGACTGGCTTGCTGCAGAACGGCACTTGCAGGGCCGTCCCCTGGAATCGTGGCAATCTGAAATCGAGAAGGTAGTGACTCATGGGTAACAAGCTGAAGGAATACCTCACCGACCCTTTCCTGAACACGATGTATCGTGCCGTACGGGAGGCCGGTTCCCTGAAATCCATCTCCATCGATCTCACGCACGCCTGCAATATACGTTGCGTCGGGTGCTATTATTTTGATGAGGGAATGAACCATTTCAAGGGTGCCAAGGTCAAGGACGAAGCCGTATTTGACGAATTCGTCGCCCGGGAAAAAGAACGGGGCACGAATTTCGTCACCATCGTCGGTGGCGAACCGAGCCTGGAACTCGGGCGCATGAAAAAAATATACGATAATTTCTGGATGAATGTCGCTACCAATGGCTGGCAGCGCATCCCCTGCGATGGGTTTGAAAAAATGCCTATCGGAATCTCGGTCTGGGGAAATCATCAGACAGATAAATGGCTGCGCGGACGTGATCGCCTCGATGTGTTTGGCCGCGCTCTGAAAAATTACAAAAATGATGAGCGCGCCTTCTGGTACTATACCGTCGTGCCCGGCCGGGCGCATGAAGTGGAGAGCGTGGTTGAAGAGTGCGTTCAAAATGGCAACCGCGTGCTGTTTAACTTTTATTGCGACCTGCGCAATCTCGGCGGCGAGTTTGACTATCGCCAGGGATTCGGACACGTGCGCGAAGCCATCGACCGCATGATCGAGCGCTATCCGGACAAAATTCTCATGACCTCATATTTCAGCCAGGTGATCACAAGTGGCAAACTCTATGATGAAAGCTGGGGCTATGAAGTATGCACCAGCGTCAGTCCGGACAATCCGGTCAACAGCGAGCGTATCCGCAATGGCAAACCCTACAACCCGCATTTTCGTGCCTACAACGCTGACTTCAGTACCACCCGGCGCTGCTGCACCGGCGTTGACCGCTCCTGTGATTCCTGCTTTGATACATGGGAGCATTTTTCATGGGTCATGCTGAATATGAAAAAGCATCTCGGCTCCAAGCAGGAGTTCACCAACTGGCTGACCACGATGTATCTCTTCTATCTCATCAACCGCATCGTCGATTTTGACAGCGGTATCAAACTCCTGCCGGAAATCCACGCCCGCGTGGGTATTTTGTCCCAGCCCGAACCCGCCGAAGTGGCGTAGCGAAAAGGATGACCATGACCTGTCCCCACTGTAAAAAATTCTCCGGCCACCGTATGGACCTGCATGCACACCTCATCGACGAGCACGCCGAGGAGGTTGCAGTTTATGTCGAAGACGATGGCGTGATGTATTTTGAGATGAGCTGCCCGCTGTGCAATGACAGCGTCAAACAGCCGCTGAAAAAACGCGCCAGCGTCCTCGATGAATACCGCCGTGAAATCCGCCTGGTGGCGTTTGATCTGTTGCTTTATCATCTGATGGAAAAACATCCGGAGGAGGAAGGCTGAGCTGAGAACATCCCCCTGGCCCGGCTTTTGCTCCGGGCCTGTCCCCCTTCGGATGGGGACTTTTTGGCGCGGAGCGATTCACCCTTTAATGGGATATCCGTGGTTTCATCGTGATCTGCGAAGCGAAATCATTTCTGACACTTTGTCTCTTCTTTCTCAAAACCATTTGGAACTCTGATGATGCCAACAGACCGGCCGGGTGATTTATTCGACCGTCTTCGTGAGAATATCCTGGCCAAGATATCCCTGGGTGAGGATGAATTCCGTGCCGGAGCTGCTTATTTTACTCCCCGTAATATAGCGCGCAGAGCGTTCCTGCTGCAGGCCGGAGAGGTCTGCAGGGATATCGCTTTTGTCTGTCAGGGCTGTTTGCGCTACTACACCATCGATGAAAAAGGCAGTGAACATGTCATCCAGTTTGCGATCGAGGGCTGGTGGATTGCTGATCTCTACAGCTACCACGCGGAAGCCCCGTCCGATGGCTATATCGACGCACTGGAAGATTCTGAGCTGCTGTTGCTCAGCCGGGAAAACCTGGAGAACCTCTGTCTGAGCATTCCCGCCTTTGAGCGTTTTTTTCGCCTGCTGATCCAGAACAGTTTCGTCGCTTACCGCAAACGGGTCGCTGAGTCCCTCAGCAATTCGGCGGAAGTGCGCTACCTGACTTTTCTCGAAACCTATCCCGAGCTCGTGCATCGCCTGCCGCAGCATCAGATCGCCTCATGGCTGGGCATCACCCCCGAAGCGCTCAGTCGTATCCGCAATAAGATTGCCCGCCGAAAGTAACTTCTTGATCTGGATCAATGTTTTGCCGCCGTTGTTGTGCTATCTTTGCTCTGTCCAAATGAAACTCTGAACGTTATCACAAAATCTGGAGGTACAGAGCATGAAAAAATCAATCGCAGTTATCGGAACCGGAAATATGGGCAGCGCCATCGCCAAAGCCCTGGCAAACGCAGGTCATGAGATTTACATCGCGGGCAAAGACGCGCAGGCTGCTGAAACCCTGGCACAAACCATCCGTGCCGGGCAGGCCGATGCTCGCGTGCAGGCAGTTGATACCGCTGCTGCGGTTCAGCATGCGGAGATCATCATCCCGGCGGTCTGGTATGCAACCTATGCCGGGCTTGCCGAAGAAATCCGTTCCCGGGTTGCCGGAAAGATCGTCGTCAGCATCGCTAACCCGCTGAACGAAACCTTCGACGGGCTGGTTACAGCCGCAGATACCAGCGCTGCCGAAGAGCTGGCTGAGCTGCTGCCGGAAGCAACAATCGTCAAAGCCTTTAACACCACTTTTGCGGCCGATTTTACGACACCGCGCATCGGTGGCCAGCAGGTGGATTGTTTTGTCGCCGGTGATGATGAACAGGCACTGCAAACCGTCTCAGATCTCGTTGCGGATGCCGGGTTCCGTCCCCTCAATGCCGGCCCGCTGAGCATGAGCCGCACCCTGGAAAGTATGATGGTTCTGCTCATCGGTCTGGCCATGCGCTACGACTACAACTGGCTGGCAGGGTGGAAGGTGCTTTCGCAGGCGTAGCCGAGCCTGTTTGACTATTCATGCATCGGGTGGCAGAAGAGACTGTCGCCCGATGTTCTTTGGGGGCGAAGGATTGTTGAATTTACGAATTTTTGAAGCTATGGAGTCGATGATGTCACATCTCAAACTCGGACATGTTCATCTCAAAGTGAGCTCTCTTTCCCGGGCAGTGGAGTTTTATACCGGGATTCTCGGTTTGAAGGTTACGGAAGAAGTTGGCGGGGTTTTCGCTTTTCTGAGCTCGAGCGAACTGCATCATGAGCTGGCTTTACAGCAGCTTGGCGAAGGGGCACCTGCTCCCTCGCCGCGCTCGCTGGGGCTGTACCACGTCGCCTTTGAAGTCGCGGACAGGCAAGCCCTCGCGCGGATGTTTCGCAAAATTCGGGATAATAATATCCATGTCATCGCCGTGGACCATCGCATCAGTTGGGCGCTGTATTTTTCTGATCCGGATGGGAATGGCCTGGAAATTTACACCGATATGCGGGTCCAGCCCGGCGGTGCCCGCATGTGGGAAGGTAAAACCCGCGAGCTCACTGCAGCGGAAATCCTTGCGCACGAGGCGTAGGGGGCGCCTGCCCTGCATCGCTCACCGGGGTGTTTACCCGGTGAGCCGGGATGCTGCAACGGGTTTCACATCTGTGCGTGTTTTTTCGGGTGTGCTGGGGTTTCGTGTTGCGATATTTTGCCGCTGCTGTGGTGGCACATCCCCCTGGCCCGGCTTGTGTGCCGGGCCTGTCCCCCTTCGAAGGGGGATTTTGGGGGCACGGAGCGAGATTCCCCCTTTGAAGGGGGATAAAGGGGGATGTCCCGCGGCTGCGCAGCGATCTGCTACGGATTTGGGTTTGTGCTGGGGTTTTGGTTTTGAGGTGTTTTGTTGGTGTTAAGGTGAGAACATCCCATAGTTCGCGACATGAATGTCGCGTTACAGCCCTGTTTTGCTGCGGTTGTGGTGGCACATCCCCCTGGCCCGGCTTGTGTGCCGGGCCTGTCCCCCTTCGAAGGGGGATTTTTTTTGGGAGTGTGCCGATAAAAAGTATTTGGAACTTAAAAAAGAAATACTATATTCCAATATCGTTATATAAACATATTAATGGAGGTTATAATGCTGTTACGATATTTTTATGATGAAAAACTCGCTCATGCATCCTACCTGGTCGGCTGTCAGCGTACGGGGGAGGCGATTGTAGTCGATCCGGGCAGGAATATCGATGAATATCTGCGCGTGGTAGAGAAAGAAAAAATGCAGATCACCGCAGTCACGGAAACACACATCCACGCGGATTTCGTTTCCGGCGCGCGCGAGCTGGCGGACCGCACCGGCGCCCGCCTGTATCTCTCCGACGAGGGCGATGCAAACTGGAAGTACCAGTACCTCGACGGCTACGACCACGTGCTGCTGAAAGACGGCGACACCTGGAAGGTCGGCAATATCGAGTTCAAAGCGCTGCACACCCCCGGACACACGCCCGAGCACATGAGTTTCATGATCACCGACACGGCCGGTGCCAGCAAGCCCATGGGCGTCTTCACAGGCGATTTTGTCTTTGTCGGCGATGTCGGCCGGCCGGATTTGCTCGAATCAGCGGCGGGATTTGCCGGCACCAAAGAAGTCGGTGCGCGGCAGTTGTTCCAGTCCCTGCAGAAGTTTCGCGAGCTGCCGGACTACCTGCAGCTCTGGCCGGCGCACGGAGCCGGCAGTGCCTGTGGCAAGGCTCTCGGCGCTGTGCCCACCACCACCCTCGGCTACGAAAAAATGTTCAACTGGGCTTTCTCCATCGAGGAAGAGGATAAGTTCGTCGAGGCGGTGCTCGAAGGGCAGAAAGACCCGCCTACCTATTTCGCGATGATGAAGCGTATCAACAAAGAGGGCCCGGCTGTGCTGCGCGGTTTCCCCGTTCTGCCGCGCCTCGAAGTCAACCGGCTGGCGGAGATTCTCGACGCCGGCGGGTGGGTCATCGACACCCGCGCCCGGGCTGAGGCCTCGATCAGCCATGTTCCCGGCACGGTCAACATCCCGCTGACACGTTCATTTACCACGTATTGTGGCTGGGTGCTGCCATATGACCAGCCGTTGTATTTGATCATTGCCGAGGACCGCATCGAAGAAGCGGTAGAGGCCCTGATGCGCATCGGCTATGATAATGTCAAAGGCTATTTTACTCCTGAGGCGGTGGCAACATGGCCGGAATTTACCGGCAAAGCATTCAGCGTCATCGAGCAGCAGACGCCGGAGATGGCTGCAGAACTCATCACTTCAGGTTCCGTGCCGGTGATCGACGTGCGCACGCGCCAGGAGTTTGAGGCCGGTCATCCGGTCAATGCCACGAACATCCCGCTGGCCCAAATCGGCCGCAACGGGCACAGCACGATCGA
>WFTM01000125.1 GCA_015485525.1 Candidatus Zhuqueibacterota bacterium
CCGGAACTTGCCGGAACTCCGCTGAATCGAACTATTATGACCAGTGGAGGTGCAGATGTCTTTGAAGAAAATTTTGATTTTACTGGCGGCAATTCTGTTGTCGTCCTGTGAGAAGAACAGCGTCAGCGTGATCGCTAACGGCCAGTACAAAGTGAAAGAACTCTCCGGGGATTTCAGCCACATCGCAGACCCTGTTCTGCGCTGGCGGGCATATGGCCTGCGAGATTATGTGCTGGAGCAATCGCGCATGTGTTTCTGCATCGATGCTGGTAAAAGGCGATACCTGATCGTCAGCAACGATAAACTCGTCGATGTCATCGATGTGGAGAGTGGTGAATCATTGCCTAAGGAACAACATGCCTGGTATGATACGGTCGATGAGTTGTTTGCTCTTGCGGCGAAGATCGATACATCGGAGGTAGCCAGCTCAGAAATCGTATATGATCCGCGCTTCGGTTTCCCGGTGCGCATTGCTGTTGACTGGGACGCCAGAGTTGCAGATGAAGAAGTGACCATCCTGAGCACGAATCTGAAGCAGCTTGTGTCTGGTAAAGTGCTTGCCGCTCGTATGCCCGGTTTCTGAAAAATAGTTCCGGGAAAATTTCGCACATGTCCCTGATTTTTCATCAATGCGCGCAAGCGTAGCGCCGGCAGCTACAGTAAGGAGACTATGGCAACCCCGGCGCGTTGTGGCAAGTGAAAATCCTGTTAAGTCTTCTATCAGTGGAGGTTTATCCGATGTCAACCAAAGCAGTCCGTTATCTGCTGGTGCCCCTGCTTGCGTTCGTGGTTGTTCAGGCAGGGTGTGAGATGCGTTCCGTCGTTGCTGAGCAGGTTCTGCGTGTACGGCTGGAAAATCTGAAAAGTGAAATCGACGCTATGATTGGCGAAGCTGAGTGCGATGGCAGCGATGATTGCCGCTATATTGCTTTTGGTTCAAAACCATGCGGCGGGCCCTGGGGATATCTCGTTTACAGCATTGCGGTGACAGACTCTGCCGCGCTGGCTGAAAAGGTAGCAGAGTATAACAGGGCCGAAGATGAGTTGAATATTTTGCTCGGTCTGGGGTCTGATTGCGGCATTCCCAGCCCGCCAACGGTCGGGTGCGTGCAGGGCCGCTGCGTCGATCTCGGTTCGCGATGAGGCGGCATGAATGCCTGCCGTATGTGTGTCGAGATTTTTTTCATCATCTTTTCCGCACTTTGCCCCTTTTGCTGTACATCTTCAATATCAACCAGGAACAGTGGCAAAATGGACATTTGCCCGTTGATATTCTGCGTCTCCACTTCTCTCCAGGTTTTTCCGGCTTTCCGACAGGGGCTCATTTCCGAGAACGGACTCTCCTTGAATTTGTAATCTCGTAAAACGTGATCTCTCTTTTAGAAGAAGAGCTTTTCAGCGCTGGTTCGGCTGATGCTTTGCTTTTAATTGGGGTCATTTTTTCAAGAACTGTTTTTACCCGGTTTACATTCTTGAAAGGGGAAACTATGCATGTCAGCACGAAACGTGATGGCGACGGGGGCATTTTTTCAACCATTCTGACCGGTCTCCTGGTTTTAACGATGGTTGCCGTTCAGCCACTTTCGGCGCAGAGTTTGACCGCAGACGCAGGCCCGGATCAGGAAGTTGACACAGGAGCACCTGTGCAGATCGGTGGCTCGCCCACGGCTTCGGGCGGTGCGCCGCCGTACACCTATTCATGGAGCCCGACCGAGGGGTTGGATGATCCGACCGCGGCCAATCCCATTGCCACACCGAACACGAATATCACCTACCGTGTTACTGTTACAGATGCCGAAGGCGTCCGGGCCGAAGATGAAGTGACTCTCAGTGTCAGGGTGTGGCTCTATGCGATCTCAGATACGCCGCCGAACCAACTGACCCGGGTTAACATCTACAGCCAGTCTCCCACACTGAATATCGTTGCCGATGAAATCACTTATGGCGGGCCGGCCATGCCGGGATTACCAGCCGTGGGCAGCGTGCTCAACGAAACAGAAGCCGCAGCACTGGACCCGGTCAACGAGCGCGCTTTTATCATCAGCAATATGGGGACAACCTCAGCTCTGCTCCTGCTCGACTTGCAGACCGGCGTTGCGACCGGGGTCGGGTTTACCGGAACGACGGATATCAACGCCCTGGCCTTCAACCCAACCTCGCAGATGCTCTATGGCCTGTCTTCGCACCAGAGCCAGTTGTATGTGATCGATACTGTGACCGGTGCGGCAACAGCGCTGCCCATGCCTGTTACCACGACGGGTGCCAATATCGAAGGGCTGGCCTTTGATCATTTTCTGCAGCCCCCGGTGTTGTACGCCGTCGATGAATCCGATGGCACGGTTTATACCATCGACGTCAATACAGGAGAAGGCACGGTTGCTGGAGTAACACAGACAGGCTTCGAGTCGATTGAGTTTTCTTCGGACGGTACCATGTTCGCGGCCCACAACCTGAGCAAGCTCTACACCATCGATCGTGACAGCAGCTACGCTGCTACGGTCTTCGCCAATTCTCTGACCATCGACGGAGAGGGCCTGTTGCTCAACGATGGCCTGAGCACTCTGGATGATCTGATTCCGGTTGAACTGACGGCATTTTATGCTCAGACCGGGGAAGCGGAAGTCCGTCTCTTCTGGGTGACGGCTACGGAAAGTGAAAACCTGGGCTTCAATGTGTATCGCAGCGAACAGGGGGTGAATGATTTTGAGCGCGTTAATTCAGCGTTGATAGAAGGAGCCGGCAACAGCAGTTCTGAAATCAGCTATGAGTGGGCAGACCGGCAGGTGGAACCTGGTAAACGCTATGACTATCTTCTCGAAGATGTCGATTTTCAGGGCCGGCGTACGCGTCATGGTCCTGTCAGCGTGGCGGTTGCTGCTTTGCCCTCTGCAATTATGCTGCTGCAGAGTTATCCCAATCCTTTTTCAGTGACGGGAAATGGCGGGCCCGGGGGGATAGGTGGAACGCACATCGCCTTTGCCCTTGCGCAGGAGTCATTTGTCACTCTGAAGATTTATTCGATAACCGGAAGGGAAGTTGCCGTTCTGACACGGAGGAACTATCCGCCCGGTCGCTTTACGATTGCCTGGGATGGCCGTGACCAGACCGGCAATATCGTTGCCGGTGGTGTGTATTTTTATTCCGTGCAAACCTCGGCAGGGGATTGGCTCAAGAAAAAATTACTCATCCTGAGATGAGCAGGCCGTGGTTTCCGGCCTTCATGGTTGCCGTTTGCCTCCCCCCCATCACAATGATGGTGATAGCCCATTGCACTACTGCGGTGGGCTATTTTTTTGTCGTTTTCCGGTAGGCTGTATGGCTGCGTTTAACGGATTTTTTTGCTTTCAGCCGTTTTTGCACGTCGTGCTTGTTTTCGAGCTCTTCGAGCTCCTGCAGCAGTTTGTGAAAACTCTGCAGCCGATCCGGAGCCAGGGTGTTGTTTGCAACAGCCTCTTTAACCGCGCATCCCGGCTCGTTTTCATGGCGGCAATCTTTAAACCGGCATGAAGCAGCCAGTTTTGCGATATCTTCGAATGCTTCGTACAAGCCGCTGGTTGCTTCCCACAGGTGCAGCTCGCGCATCCCCGGCGTATCGATGATCAGGCCGCCATCGGGAAGGATGATCAGCTCGCGCCGGGTTGTGGTATGGCGTCCCTTGTCGTCGGCAGAACGGACTTCCTGAACCTTCTGTACCGTCTCGCCGATCAGGCTGTTGATGATCGTCGATTTGCCGACACCGGAGGAGCCGATCAGGGCGCAGGTGTTGTGGTTGGTAAAATACGGTTTGAGCTGTTCCAGCCCGGCGCCGGTTTTCGCCGACAGGGTGTGTACCGGAACACCCTGTGCGACCTCGCGTACTGAGACGATGACCGGCTGCGGATCGTCGCACAAATCCGCCTTGTTGAGTAAAATGACCGGGGCTGCGCCGCTTTCCCAGGCCATAGTCAGGTAGCGCTCCAGGCGACGGAGATTCATCTCACGCGTCAGCGTGGTAACGATAAAAACGTGGTCTATGTTGGCGGCGATCACCTGCTCGACGGAATGGTCACCGGACGCCTTGCGCGAAAATTTGCTTTTTCTCGGCAGCACTTTGTGGATGACTCCGCGAGCTCCGTCGTCGATCATGCGGAACAAAACCCAGTCCCCGACGGCCGGTAATGGTGTGCCGTGCTTTTTGGCGTCATGGTGCATCCGGCCCGAGGCCTCGGCTATCACATCGCCCTGCGCTGCGTACAGGCGGTAACTGCGCCTGTGCTCGACAGCAACGCGACCGGGCAGCAAATCAGCACTGCCGTTCTGCTCGAGGGTCTGGGCGAAAAAATCATCCCAGCCCAATTTTTCCAACTCGAAAGATTCCGTATTTCGGGGATTATTCATCGCAACCGATTGGTAATATAATAAGTTAGGTGAACCGCAATCTGGTTATCTGCTTCTCTCAGAAACTCTGCTGCTCCTGCGGAATGAGGCAATGGTCCAGAGTGTCTCTAAGAATCCTCTCGTCACACCGCTCCTGCGGTGTGACGCTCCCGTTGCTGCTCCCGCGGCAGCACACAAGCGAAATGCGATACCGCATACCCCCCTTTCCTCTGTGAGTATATTCCGGCACTGCGCTGTGCGTTACTTTATGAACATTTTGGGATAGAAATATAAACGTGCCGGAATCCGGCTGCGTTCCTCACTCAGGGTATAATAACCCCTGCCGTTCATTTCAATGCAAAGGGCCTCGCCCTGCGGCTCCGGAAGATAGAACAGGGTGTCCGGCTGCCGGGCAAACAGGCCTGCCAGGGTGCGCCCGGTGCGTTGCCATGAAAAAATGGTCGTGTAGTTTTTGATCACCACATGGTTGCCTGACGGCGAAATGTCGCCTGCGGTGATCTGCGTCACCGGCAGGCTGTCCAGCAGGGCCAGTTGGCGTTTCTCCCCGGGTTCAAACCCGAGCGCTGTGGTATAAACTCTGACGTGCTTTTCGCGTTTGGAAATGATCACAAAAGAGCGTGCGATCGGATCGACCAGCAGAGCTTCAGCATCGCGCGGGCCCTTCGGGTAGGTCAGGGTGAGGGTAGCGACGGCTACAGTATCGACCTTCGGCGCGCTCCGGCTGCCCGGAACAGGCTCGATGATGCGATGAATGAAGACCTGCTCATATCGCGCTTTATTGTCGCCGATGTCGGCGATATAGAGGTAACTCAGTCCTGGCTGCGGGCCAGGCCCTGAGGCGATATCTTCCCAGTCACGAGCAGTGGTGCCGCGGAGGTAGAAGACGCCGAGAGCGTGTCCGCTGGTATCGATAGCAAAAATCCGGGCGGCATCACCAGAGTCGTTATGCGTCCAGAGCACGTCCGGCGATCGCCTGCTGGCAGCGAGGCCCGAAGCTTCGTCGATGGCGTCGAGCTGGATCGTGCCGCGGATCACCCGCTCCTCCCCGCCGACGATGGAGCGGTTACAGGCTAGCAAAGCCAGGATTATGAGCAGGATCAGTGCGGGTTTTTTCATCGTGGAATAGAAATCTCAAAATTCAATAAGGCATTTTGCACTATGAATACCGGGCTCACAGAAAAAAAACGGATTCAGTAATTTCCGGTTAACGCAGGCAACGCAGCGCAGTCTGTCTGGAAAACAATATAAGTGATTCAACAGGATTTTCAACCTGATTTATTTTTAAATCAGCAAGCTGAGCGGTTTATTATTTGGGACAGCAAAGCGCAGACTGGGCTTTGGGCTGAATCCTGGTATGTCACCGCGAAGGCGCGAAGAGCGCGAAGGGTTCTGAGTTGTAAGCATACTCATGCCTTTATTTCAGCAAAGTTCCGGATATCCAGTTTACTCAGCAGACCGGGCCTGACCCGGATATCGTCATCTGTTATTCCGGCCACGTGCTTCAGTCCGGGGGATTCCGGTTTTCCCCTGCGGGAAACCGGAATGACTGTTTTGGTGCAGGCACGTGCTGTGCTCTGGCGGTCTGGCTGAAAAAATGTATCAGTGCTGAGTCAAATGGATAGCCACACTTCAAAGTGGTTATTATTATACCGTCAGTGCTTATTCATCTCAACCTCTGTCACTTTGCTTTTCTTGGCGTCCCTGGAGTCTTTGCGGTTCAAAAAATCGCTCAGAACAGGAAATTGTGAAGTCTGGTTAGTGAAGATCTTATGTATTTTCAAATCATAAGAGAATCGCTGCAGGGCGTGAATTTCGCTGCTGAGCGGCAGGGCACGATAGTTTAAAAAAGGAGCCGAATATGTCTCTTCATCACGAGCTCAGTGAGAGATATCCGTTATCCCCGAGCCAGATCGATGCATTTGAGCATCAGGGATTTATCAAACTCAAAAATGTACTGTCACCGGCGGTTTTAGCGCATTATGGCCGGGAGATCACCCGTCTCGTTCTGAAGCTCAACAAACAGGACAAGCCTCTTAAAGAAAGGGATACGTACCATCAGGCCTTCCTGCAAGTTGCCAATCTGTGGCAGCACAGTGCTATAGTCCGGGAATTCGTTTTCAGTACCCGTCTTGCCCGGATTGCAACGGATCTGTTGCGTACCAGCGGGGTGCGTTTGTACCACGACCAGGCCCTGTATAAGGAGCCGGGCGGAGGCTATACGCCGTGGCATGCAGACCAGCAGTACTGGCCCCTGGCCACCGGGAAATGTGTGACGGCGTGGATACCCCTGCAGGAAACACCGGTTGCGATGGGAGCATTGGCGTTCAGTTCCGGCAGTCACCGATTCGAGTACGGCCGCGATCTGCCTATAAGCGAGGAGAGCGAACGCCTGCTCGCCGCAGCCCTCGACAAAGCCGGGTTCCCCTATGTCGAAACCGGCTATGCGCTTGGTGAGGTGAGTTTTCATTACGGTTGGACGTTCCATCGCGCGGGCGGCAACGGCACCCGGCACAACCGTTCGGTGATGACAGTCATCTATATGGACGAACACATGTGCCTCGCTGAACCAGCGAATGAAAACCAGAAGATCGATGCCGATGTCTGGTGTCCCGGAGTCAAGCCGGGTGAGGTCATCGCTTCAGAGCTCAATCCGGTGTTGTTTTCCTCAGAGAATGAGGTTTGAAACAGGCCGGCTGTGGCGGGATGCGCAGGAAGGGAAAAAACGATCATCTGCGCAAAACCACGCAGAACAGTTTCCGCGTTTGCTGTTGATGCAGCTATTTTAAGGCATCTTTTGCCGCTGGCAGTCGCGCAATGTTGATGGAAAGTGGTTGCGCGCAAGGCAAGCCGGAGAGGTTGAAAACCTTGTCCGGCGAAGTGACTGTGACTATTCAGTCCATGCGGTAAGATTCAAAAATACAGCTCCTTGCTTACGATGGATCACGATGAATTGAGCGAAGACATGCACCACATCGAACCGGTTAAACTCCAGCTTTTTGTCTTTAATATCACCAGTCTGGCGCGCGAGGAGCAGGTTGCGATCAAGGGCCATCTTGGTGTTTGCCCTCGTTGCCGGAGTGCAGCAGAAAACATGCGCCGGCAAAGGCGCAGCATTCGCCGCAGCAATGCCCTTGCCCGGCGTTCTACAGAAAACTTCACAGCCGTGGACCGTAGCTGCATTCGCCTCTATCCGCACTCTTCGGAACAGCTCATCAACCCGGCAATTCAACCGGTGTCTGTTGCTGCGAGCCGGCGCGTGCACACGGTCGCGCTGTTCATCGGCCGTATCGATGAGCTGTATCTGCGCGTTCAGCAGTATGGTGAGACCCCGCGCTATACCGTCCAGTTGCTGACTCCGGCCATGGAAAAATATCGTTTCTGCACAGTCTATTTCCCGCAATTGCAAGTAACGACGGAGCTGGACGCCGAAGGCCGGTCCGAGTTTACACTACCCTCCCTCCGCTCGCCTGTTTACTGGTCCGAATTACTGTGTCTGCTCAAAGCCTGTGCGCCAGAGAAAGGATAGCGCGAATTCATTCTTCCCCACCCCGTTTTATCCCTCCTCCCCGGTGAGAAGTTTCTCCGGCCTGCCGGTCAGCTCGGGCGGCACTTTGCCGACGAGGCGGTAGGCGATCGTGCGTGTATCCTCGAGAATATAGTAGAGAACCGGAATCAGAATCAGCGTGATGGCTGTGGCAAACAGGACACCAAAGCCCAGGGAAACAGCCATCGGGATGAGGAATTGCGCCTGCAGGCTTTTCTCCAGCAGCAGGGGCGTGAGCCCGAGAAAAGTGGTCAGGGAGGTCAGCAGGATCGGCCTGAAACGCGCGACGCCGGCGTCGCGGATGGCCTGCGCCAGCGGCAGACCGCCTGCCCTGGCCCTGTTGATGAAATCCACCATCACCAGGCTGTCGTTAACCACCACACCGGTCAGCGCCACGATGCCGAATCCGGACAGAATGGTCAGGTCCAGCCCCATGATGATATGGCCGAAAATCGCCCCGACGATACCAAAGGGGATGGCGCTCATCACGATTACCGGCTGGATGTACGAGCGAAATGGAATCGCCAGCAGGGCGTAGATGGCCAGCAGGGCAAAAATGAAGCCGCGGATCAGGCCCTCGATACTGTCGTTTTGTTCCCGTTGCTGCCCTTCGAGTGAATAGCTGACTTCCGGGTAATCTTTCAGCAATTCAGGCAGGAAAACGCCTGTCATGTCTGCGATGATCTTGTTGGGAACGGCAATGTCTGGATCGACATCCGCGGTCACTGTGATGGTTCGTCGCCGGTCGGCGCGGTCGATGCTGGAAAAACCGCGGCTGATTTCAGCTCTGGCGGCAACGCTGAAGGGCACCTCCACACCGTTCGGAAGCCGGATGCGCATGTCTTCCAGAGCGGCCAGGGAGCGCCGCTGTTGTTCAGGAAAGCGAACCATCACGCGAATATCATCTCTCCCGCGCTGAATGCGCTGCGCTTCTTCGCCATAAAATGCCTGCCGAACCTGCCGCCCAAGATCAGCAAGGGTCAACCCAAGTGCCTGAGCTTCCGGAGTGATGCTCAGGCGGATTTCCTCCTTGCCAGCCCGATAGGAATCGGTGATATCGAAAACCCCGGCATATCCGGCCAGGCGTTCCTTCACCTTCCTGGCGACAAGGGCCAGCTGGTCATAGTCCGTACCCTTGAGCTGGATGTTGATCGGTTCGCCGGTGGATAACAGAGTTGAAGAAAATACCAGTTCCACAGCGTCAGGTATAGGGCCGGTGAGTTCGCGCCAGCGTTCGGCGATATCCGAGCTCGATATGCTGCGCTCCTCAGAAGGAGCGAGTTCGATGTTAACTTCGCCGAGATGAGCAGCGTTGAACGAGGCGGTTAAATTCCCGGGCCGCTGGCTCTGGCGTTCGCGGAAGGGCTGTTCGCCGATAGAGGTCAGTATATGCCGAAAAATTGCTTCGTCTTCTTCGGGCCGGCTGCCTTCTATTTCCCGGCGTAGCTGCTCGGCGCTGTCTTCGATATGTGTGATCGCCTGGGCAGTAACTTCTGCAGGTGTTCCCTGGGGCATGGTCAGAATAGCGATCACGTTATCAGCATCCACCGTGGGAAAGAAGAAAAATTTCAGCCAACCTCCGGCAATCAGGCCGATGGCCACCAGCAACGTGGCTATACCTGTTGCAAGGGTGGTATAGCGCCAGTGTAACGCCAGTTCGAGGTGGCGGCGATAGGTGTTGTTGGCAAAGCTTTTCAGCCCGTTTGAGAACCGTGCCTGAAAAGTTTTCCAGGCCCGGATCATCCTGTTCGAGCTCTCGTGGCTGGTTTCGTGCGTGTGAGCCAGGTGCGAGGGCAGAATCAGCAGGCTTTCCAGCAATGAAAAGACCAGGGTAGAGATGACCACGATGGGAATCACGCGCATGAATTTCCCCATGGTGCCCGGGATGTCCAGCAAGGGGGCAAAGGCCGCAACTGTCGTCAGCACCGCAAACGTGACCGGCACGGCGACTTCCTGGGCGCCGCGGATCGCAGACATGAGTGGGTCTCCGGTCTTCTCGAGATGCGTGTGCACGTTTTCGCCAACTACGATTGCGTCATCAACCACGATGCCGAGGACAACGATAAAAGCAAACAGAGAGATCAGGTTGATCGATACGCCAAACATGGGCATAAGCCAGAAGGCGCCGAAAAATGAGAGCACCAGCCCTAGGGAGACCCAACCGGCCAGGCGCAGCTTGAGAAACAAGGCAAGGGAGAGAAAAACCAGGATAAATCCTGCCCGCCCGTTGCGGATCATCAGGTCGAGGCGGCTTTTTAAAATACGTGCGTCATCCTGCCAGGGCGTCATCTCGATGCCTTCGGGAACCCGGTGGCGGTTCTCTGTAATATAGTTTTTTACCGCAGCCGAGATGGCCAGGGCGCTTTCGTCGCCAACCCGGTAAACTTTGACGAGGATCGCTTTTTTGCCGTCAAAACGGGCGAACTGGTCGGTATCGGCAAAGCCATCCACCACCCGGGCAACGTCTCCGATGTGCAGACGGGTGCCGTCAGGAAGGGAGCGCAGCACGATTTGTTCAAACTCGTGGCCTGTGTAGGATTGACCCTGGGTGCGCAGCAATATCTCTCCGGCAGGGGTTTTGATCACACCGCCCGGCAGGTCGATCGAAGACATGCGGACTGCGCGGGCGACTTCGTCGAAGGTCAGGTTATAACGCCGCAGGCTTTCTTCAGACAGCTCGATGGCGATTTCAAACTCCCGGGTGTTGCTCAGGCTGACCTGTGTGATCTCAGGCAGGTCGAGTAATTCATCCCGCACCCGCTCACCGAGCATCTTCAGAGTGCGTTCATCCGTATCCCCGGAAATAGCGATGTTGATGACCTCACGCCTGAGGACGAGCTCGCGCACGACAGGCTTTTCGGTTTCAAGCGGAAATGTGTCGATTCCATCGACGCGCGACTTGATATCATCGAGAACTTTCTGCCCGTCGTATCCCGGCTCGACCTCGATCGTGATGGTGCCAAGCCCTTCGTTGGCTTTGGAGCGGATTTTCCGGATACCCTCGATGTCCTGAACCGCTTCCTCAACTTTGATGCACACGCCTTTTTCCACCTCTTCGGGGGCTGCACCCGGGTAGGGAATGGTGACCGTGATCATATCCGAAGCCATCTCCGGAAAGACCTCGAGCTTGATCGTTCCCAGGGTCAGGATACCCGCAGCGATGATCAGGATCATCATCAGGTTGGCGGCAACACCGTTTTGTGCAAACCAGGCGATTATTCGGTTCATTGTTTTGCTCCATTTCCCGCAGATTGCCCGCCAACATTATCATTGCTTTCCGAACTCGTGCGCACCTTCATCCCTTCGACGACAACTTCAAGGGGCGACAGGCAGACGCGTTCGCCGTTCTCCAGTCCGTGCTGGATATAAATCGTGTCCTTATCCTTGCGTAACACAGAGACGTTTCGAAAGTACAGGCGGTTTTCATCATCGACAACGAGTACCTGGTTTTCGTTCCTCAGCGCTTCGCGCGGCAGCGCAACGATGTCCTGATAGACTTTGCCCGTAATCCTGGCATCGACGAAAAGTCCGATGGCGAGGGGAATCGGATTGCCGCTGTTCTTGCCGTAGGGGTCATCGATGCGCGCGACGACATGGACCATGCGTGAGCGCGCGTCGATTTCTCCTTCCAGCCTGTCGATGTAGCCGGCCCAGGCATGGCGTGTGCCGGCGAACTCGGCACTGATTTCCACCTCAGGCCCCTTGCCGGAGTGGCGGGCATCACGAAAATCGACCGGGAAGTCAAGAAAGGCCAGCTCGGCATCCGGGATGGGCAGCCTGACTTCAGCATACTCGATTGCATACATCACCGCAAGGGGGGTTCCCGGGCCGACGAACTGGCCGACATCCGCATTTTTGATGCGAATTCGCCCTCTGTACGGCGCGCGGATTTGTGTGCGTTCGAGGTCGATCTCAGCCTTCTGCAGGGTAGAGCGGGCCGCGTCGAGAGCAGCTTGCGCCTCTTTGATCTGCGGCACGCGCAAAACCAGAGGAGTGGGTTCGCCTTTGCCGATACGCTGCCATTCATCGCGGGCAATCTCTGCCTCTTCCTGCTCGCGGGCAAGTCGCAGCTCGGCCAGGGCGACCTGAGCGCGGGCGCGCGTCACCGCCAGCTCATAGTCCCGCGGATCGATGTGCACCAGGACATCGCCTTTGTTGAAAAAACCGCCCGGAGCAAAGGACCGGCTTGTTTTGATAATCTGTCCGGCTACCTGTGCAATCAGCGTGCTTTCTGTTTTCGGTGTCACCGTACCCTGTGAGGTGACGACCATGCGATGCTCTGTTTTCACCACATCGAGCACGCGCACGAGGGGTGGGATGACCTCCACCGGCTGTTTCTTGACATCCGGCCGGGCATAAATCAGAATGATGGTTGCCAGTACGCCGAGCAGGAGAATAGCTATGGGCAGAAGTCGTTTTAAAATTTTATCATTCATCGGTGTTCTCCGGGATTTCAGGTATCTCGATATCAAGCGCGCTGGCGGAAAAACCGCCTCCGAGAGCGAGGTATAGATCGATCCGGGCGTCGAGTTTCTGGCGGCGGATGCGCAAAAGCTGGCTCTCAGCATCATAAGCGCGGCGCTGGGCCTCGAGCACGGTGATCAGGTCGGCAAGACCGGTGTTGTACCGCTGCTCTGCCAGACGCCGGGATTCCAGCGCCTCCTCTGTCGCGACGCGTAAAGCTTCCTCCTGCCGGCTGAGATAGCGAACCGAGGCTAGGGCGTTTTCTACTTCCATATAGGCTGTGAGCGCGCTCTGGGAGTACTGCGCCAGCGCCAGGCGCTGCTGTGCAGACATCAGAGCTACGGTTGCCCGCAGACGGCCTCCCTGGAAGATGGGCTGCAGCAGGTTGGAAGCCAGAGACCAGACCACGAGGTCGGAGTTGAGCAGGTCGGAGAACTCTTTCGTGGTCGTGCCGCCACCGGCACTCAGACTGATGCGTGGGAAAAGCGCCGCGCGTGCCTGCTTCAGGGATGCACCAGCTGCGGCAAGACGTCGCTCCGCCGCGATGACATCCGGCCGGCGCAGCAGCAGAGAGACAGGGATACCAGCCGGGATATCTTCCTCCGGCTCCGGCAGGCTTTTCGCGATGCTGATCTCCGCAGCCGGATATCGGCCGAGCAGGAGCTCGAGCTGGCGCTGTACCTGTTCCAGAATTTGCCGGCGCTGCTGCAGAACCGCCTCAGCAGCCGCGACATTCGATTTGGCGAGAATGTAATCGAGAGAAGGGCGCAGGCCCCTGCTGTAGCGTGTGTAAATCTGCTCTCGCGAGGTTTTCAGAACGGAAAGCGTCGATTCGGCGAGTTCAACCTGGCGTTGTGCTTCGATAGCGGCAAACCAGGCTTTCGCAGTCTGGCCGATCAGGGAGTTCCACGCAGCGGCATAGTCTGCTCCGGCTGCCTGGGCATTTGCCAGGGCTGCAGACCTGGCCGACCGAACCCGTCCCCACAGGTCGAGCTCCCAACTGATGTTTGTCGATATTCCAAATGAGTTCGATCGTATGGTCAGAATGCCGTTTTTCGCACTGGGTATGGGAAAGCCGATGAGATTTTGCCGGGACCGCGTGGCTGAAACTCCGGCGGAAATACTCGGAAAAACATCCGCGCCATTGATGCGGGCCTGAGCCAGCGCCATATCGAGCCGGGCTGCTGCAGCCTGTAAATTAAAGCTGTTGCGTTGCAGCTCAGCGATCACGCTGTCCAGGGTACTGTCTTTGAAATCCCGCCACCAGTCGGCTCTCAGTGTGTCGGCCTGCTGCAGCCGCAGCTCCGGCACAGGTTCTAGCAGAGCCGCCTCCTGCAGTGGCGGCGCAGAAGCACAGCCGATAATAAGCACCGGCAGAAAAATACCGGGCAGTATTTTTTTCATGAAATGACTCCTTTTCCCTGAAAAATAGAAAGTCCGGAATGTCGGTAAACCTGAACTCCTCATCGCAATATCCCTTGCGCTAAGCGCTGGTGCGCGTAGAAGTCGGATATAAATGAAGCTCGTGAAGTGCTGGTTTCATCAGCTCTTTGGGCTGTCTCCGGATGAACGAAAACCGGCTGCTAAAAATGCGATCATCCTCTCGAGGGTGGCCTGGCGGTTCTGTGTGAGTTCCGGTTCGAGCACCTGCCGAAATGTTTCCTCGCCGACCAGGACGATGCCGAGCACACCAATAGAGAATTTGAGATTCCAGAACAGGTCTTTTTCGCTTTGCTCCGGCAATGCCTTTTTCAATTCAGCGATGAAGCTCGTGATTACATCGCCGAACAGGCTCATCAGCAGATGCTGGGTTTCTTTCGGTTCCGAATGCATCCTGCCGATTAGCTGCACAAAACTGGCCGGGAGATCGTCGATGGCATCTTCGCAGAAGAGCGGTGGTTTGATAAACGCCTCGATGATCTTCTCCAGCGGGATGGCGCTGTTGCCGGCGCGCTGGCCAAATTCGTTGAGCAGGTTGAGGCGCTCGGCATTGATTGGCCCGAGCCGCCTCTCGAAAACCCGGAGAATCAAATTCTCCCGCGAACCAAAGTGATAATGAATCGAAGCCAGATTCACTCCAGCCTCTGCCGTGATGCTGCGCAACGATGTCGCTCCGATGCCCTGTTCACTGAACAGTTTTTCGGCAGCATTCAGAATGCGGGTTTTGGTGTCTTTCACGTACGAAATCCAGTTAGTTTGGAAAGGTACCGGCCGGGATGATCAGAACTCGTGATAAACTCATGTGGACAGAACAAGTCCCCGAAATATAGCACCGGGAGGTTGAAAAGCAAGACAATTCGAACATTCGTTTTAAAAAGGCGTTTGAAAGTCTCGCGTGTGACAGTGTTATCTTATCAGCATGTCTCTTCCTCACATCATGCAGGTTGAGAAATTATCATTTTGCAAATCGGACGGAGTTGAGGGTTGTCAAAATGATATTTGTCCTCGGTCCTACGCGTGCCGCGCGACATGAATGTCGCGTTACGCCATGGGCCCTACCCGTACTGCTACATTTATGTCGCGTCTCAGACAGCCCCTCAAAAGCAGCCCGAAGAACTATACGTATCGTTTTCTTCGCGACATGAATGTCGCGGTACAACACCCTGGACGCCCCGCCGGTTGCCTGTCCTGAAAATCAACTCACACTATTTGAGGGAAAGCCTACTTTCCCGTAAGATAGTGATCCCGGTAGTTTGTTTGTGCGCAGGGTCCGTGCACTACGCAGATAAGTTCAGTTGTGAATAAAGCACGACAAATAATGAGTGAATAAATCGTATTAATTTAAGTGTATAAACTTCTTGTATTCGTGTCCTTTCTTGCCTATATTTGACGCGGTTTAACTTTATTTTTTACTTACGCTTCAGTACGTGGAACCATTTAACGCCAGTGTATTAACTTTCTTTATTATAGATGAAAAATGCAGATGCGTAGTGTGGGTTCTCCGTATTAATCTGATTTGTTCTAAAATAATTTTTCAGGCTCAGTGTATAAACTGCTGATCACAATGACAGGATCAGACAACGTGTGATGAATTATTTTGGTTGTTGCGGTGACGTTGTTTGAAGAGGAGATAAAGATGAAAAGAAACAAGGCAGCAGTTCTGCTTTTCGTTATGTTCTGCGCGGGCCATGTTCTGGCTCAGGAGCAGGAACCGGAAACCCTGTTGGGAGAAATTACGACCTCAGGCGGTTTTGGCGGCCCGTATATGAAAGTCAGTTCCGTGGGTGATGTCGGAGCCTTGTGGTTCGGCGGCTTCGGTGGCTGGGTGATCAATCACAGCTTTGTGATCGGCGGTGCCGGATTTGGGCTGCTGACGGATGTCGATGCCGGGGTCGATGATTTCACCGGCACGGAACGCGTCCTGATGACCGGTTACGGCGGCATGTGGCTGGAATACCACCCCGGCTGGAAAAAAGTGCTGCATTTGTCATTTGCAACTCTCATCGGAGGCGGGGGAGCTATGGCGGCTGAAACAGATCGTTTTGGCAACCATGCCGGAGAGCATAACAGTGACCCTTTTTTCATCATCGAGCCAGCCGTACAACTCAATCTCAATGTCATCCGTTCTTTCAGAGCTGGTATAAGCGCCGGCTATCGCTACACAGTCGGGTTTAATGCCGGCAGACTTACAGATGCTGACATGCGCAGTGCAACTTTTGGTTTTTTTATGAAGTTTGGGAAATTTTAACCTGAAAATTACAGTCTATCACCATCAGGATTTATGAGTTTTAAGATAATATCGATGAATCATTGAAAAGACTGAAAATCCTGATCTGTATTCAACTCTGGCTATCCACATAACTCACACGGTTGCATTTTTTCAACCAGCATGCCTGAGCACAGCAGGTGCAGGCACCAGAACGGTTATTCCGGTTTCCCCGCAGGGGAAGGCAGGAATCGACCAGACTCAGGCACGTGCCCAAAAAGATGAGACTCATCTTTGAGATGAGTCTCATCTAAAATGCGGGAGCGTGTGGGAATCGACAGATGTCGATATCTGGGTCAGGCCCGGTTTGCTGAGTTAACTGGATCCCCGGAGTATTCAACACATAACATACTACAAGGATGGTAATTATGAGTAAACGATCCGTATCCGAGGGAAAACGAGGAAGAAAGGGAGGGGCGCGTTTTCCGAGAATTGCACTTGAAAAGGCACTGGCTTATACGAAAAAGCTGGTAGAGGTTACTGCCGAGGGGCCAAAGCCGAAGGAGGTCGTTTTCCCGGAGGTTTTTGGCGTCAAAGGTCCGTCTGGTAATGAACGGGTTTCCGCACTGCGCCAGTTTGGGCTTGCCGAGGGCGATCCAAAGGGCTATCAGGCCACGGAGCTTGGTAAGAAGGTCGCCCGTGCACGCGGGAAAAAGCGCGGCGAATTGCTGCAACAAGCTTTTTTCTCCAGCGAGTTGTACAAAAATATGTACGGGTCCCTCTCGGGCAAGAGTTGCACAGCATCGGATGTGGAAAGTGCAGCCAAAACGTTTAAAGTTCACCCGGATAATGCTGCGGAATGTGCGAAGAATTTTATCGCCAGCGCTTTGTTCGCAGGTTTGGGCAGTATGGACGGGGACAAGATGGTTCTTGCCGATGGCGCGGTTACAGCCGCTCCGGAACCTGCTGAAGCAAAGAAACCGGCAAAACGTGGCCGACCTGCTAAAAAAGATCAAGCTAAGAGCCCGGCGACAAATGGGCGCCGCGGCCGCAAGCCTGCTGCGAAAACTGCTGAGGCAGAGGGTACAAAAAAGCGTGGTCGCAAACCTGGCTCCGGCAAAGCCCAGACAGGCACAGCAGCAGCCGAAGAGCCAGCCAACGCACGTATTCAAATCAACATCGATCCATCTATGGACCCGCGTAAACTGGCGCGTCTGCTCAAGGTTCTGCGCGAATACGGCCAGATTTGAACTTCCTGCCCGATGGTTTGAATGTCCCCCGGTGTTTTCTTTTCGCCGGGGGATTTCTGTTTTCCCCTGGGCAGCTACTCTGACGCCCTGTCAGATATTGCAAAGTTGGAAGAAGACAGGGCCAGTCGAACGCCCCGGATTGGCTCGCTGTCTTTGATTTTTCCGCATAAAGATGTGAAGAAATGTTTCCTGTATTTTTTTCAGTAAAATATATATATTGTCGATTCCATTCTGTATCGTCGTTTCTACGGTGATGCCAGAGAATAATGAAACCACTCAGGACTGCAAGCAGCAGGAGCAAAGATGAATTTATATCTCCAATCTGAAAAAGACACCGAGAAGGAAAACGAGAAGGACAAATCGAGTTCAGCGAACATCACTGAAAAACTGTTTGAGTCCCGTTCGATTTTTATCTGCAGCGAAATCAACCAGAAAGTTGCCAAAGAGATCATGATGCAACTGGTTGCGCTCACAGCAGATTCGGACGAGGATATTACGCTGTATCTCAATTCCCAGGGCGGGCATGTGGAAGCAGGTGATACCATCCATGATATGATCCGCTTCGTCAAGCCGCGTGTTCGCATCGTTGGCACAGGTTGGGTAGCCAGCGCTGGCACGCATATTTTTCTGTCCGTCCCGCGGGAAGACAGATACTGTCTGCCCAACACACGTTTTTTGATCCACCAGCCTTCTGGTGGTGTCGGTGGGCCGGCCTCGGATATCAGCATCGAAGCAGAAGAAATCGTTAAGATGCGCCGGCGTCTCAATGAAATCATCGCGCGTGAAACCGGGCAGCCCTTGGAAAAGGTGGAAAAAGATACCGACCGCAATTACTGGATGAGTGCAACAGAGGCCATCGAGTATGGTCTGGTCGGCAAGATCATCTCTTCGATCGACGAATTGAAATAACCCTGTTTGAAAACGAAAAAGCCGCGGTACAAAATATACCGTGGCTTTTTTTATGTTCTGCAGTGCCATCAGCGGTTGTTCAGGTCGCGGATTTTTTCTGCCAGAATATCGATGGCCAGGTCGATGGTCTGCCGGTGCGTGCGGAAACAGAGCACAGCAAGGCGTAAGGTGAATGTGCCGTTGATTTGTGTGGATGACAGAAAAACCCGCCCGTCCTCGTGAATCGCCTGCAGCAGCCTGCGATTGAAATCATCGGCATCACCGTGCCGCGGAAGGTATCGGAACGTGGTGATGGAAAGATCCGGCTCAGGCCCCAGTTCAAAACCTTCCATGTCCGTCAGCCGGTCGCGAAAGTAGCGTGTCAGCAGCAGTTTTTCCTCGAGTGCTGCCCGGAATGGCGCGACACCGTGAAGTTTCAGCGGCAACCACATACGCAGGCCGCGAAAATGTTTGGTCAGCTCCGGCGACAGGTCTGCGGGAGACAGGGCGCCCTCAGGAGCAACGGCATCCTGCATGTAATTGGCATGGTAGCGGTGGGCGCGAAACAGAACATCACGATCCTTGACCAGCACGGCTCCCGTACCGTAGGGCAAAAACAATCCTTTGTGCGGGTCCATCACCAGGGAGTCGGATTTTTCTATTCCTCTGAGCACTTCTCTGCCCCGCCCGGTCAGCATAAAAAAAGCGCCATAGGCACCATCGATGTGATGCCAGAGACCATGGGTTCTGGCAATTTCGGCGATGGTATCGAGGGGGTCAACGGCGCCGGTATCTGTCGTGCCGGCCGAAGCCATGATAAGCCACGGTTTGAGGCCAGCCTGCTCGTCCCGGCGGATGGCCTGCTCCAGCATATCAGGGCGCATGCGGAAGCGTTCATCAATCGGGATGAAACGAACAGGCGCTTCCGCCAGTCCGACGATGCGGAGTGCCTTGGTCGCAGAATGATGCAGTTGCTCGGTCGTGTAAACGACCAGGCGGTGAAAATCAGCAGCCTTTGCCTGAAACGCTTCCCGGGCGGCAACGATACCGATCAGATTGGCGATGCTGCCCCCCGAAGTGAGATTACCGGCGGCATTCTCGGGGTAGCCGGTGATGCTCGCCATCCATTCGATGAGCAGATTTTCCATTTCAACAGCGCCCGGGTTGGCGAAATAGACACCAGCATAGCGGTTGGTGACATCAGCGAGATAATCGGCGAGGGCGGCGTAGTAAACACCTCCGCCCGGAACATAGCCGAGATGACCGCCTGAAGCCGGGTTGATCCCCGGCGTATCGACGTGTTCTTTGATCAGATCAAGCAGTTCCGGCAGGTCTGATGGGTTTTCGGTGATGGGAGAATCCCACAGGCCGGTAGCTGCACCAGCCGGTTTGCGATAGGTAGGAACCGTGTAGATCGATTCGAGAAAGTTTTCTGCGTAGCGGAGAACCTGCTGCTGTGCGGTGCTTCTTTGCCCGGCGTCGGGTTCGAGCTGCCGGGCGATATGCTCGAGTCGTTCGATGTCTTCTGTCATGTTCTATCCTCATATAACCTGAAAAATTCATAAATTTTGGAATAGGGCGTTACCCGTCTGTCCACAAATGAGCGCTTCGCGCAAGGGGCGCCGGGATAACAGAAACCTGAGCTGAGCGATTTATTATTTCGATCAAAAAAACATCAGGCAGAGCTGTTTGTATGGATCGAGATATTCAATTTTCAGTGTCTGCTGTCTGGTTGTTGTACTGCAATTATGATTTAGCAGGTGCACATCTTATTCTGTGATTTTTTCAGTTTTCCGACTCTTCAGTATGATGTGCCAGCCCGTGCATTCATCGCGATGAGCGCGTTGTTTTATCACCCTGCCCTTGCGATGTGACGCTGGCACGATGCTCTGCGTTGTAAAGGCACTGTGGCGAGACCGTGAAAGATGCCTGCTGGATGTTACCTGTGACCTGCTCTGCAACAGGGCGCAGGCGCGGCACAGACACCCTGGTTGAGAAGGTACAGCCATGCTGATGGAAGCGGATAACCAGACTGTTTTAGAAAATGTATAAATTTCTCAGGTTAAACGAAAACAGGTACTCGCAGTATTTCCGGTTAAAATTTTTTTTGAGGTGAAAAAATGGTACGGCGACTGACTCTTTTGACCATTGTTTTGATTTTTACGGCTATGACCACGGCGTCTGTATCTGTTACAGCGCAGGAATATGATATTCTCATCCGCAATGCGCGTGTTCTCGACGGCAGCGGCAATCCCTGGTTTTCTGCTGATGTCGCCGTGGTCAGCGATCGGATCGCAGCGATCGGTGACCTTGCCACAGCCCGGGCAAAACGGGTGATTGATGCCGCTGGTTTGTATCTCACGCCCGGCTTTATCGACATTCATTCCCATGCCGATGACTCCATCGAGCGGCTGGGTGGTTTTCGCAGCGAAGACCCGGCCCGGCGCGCAGCAGTGAATCTGGTTTCACAGGGGGTGACCACGGTTGTGGTCAATCAGGATGGCCGCTCTCTCTGGCCGATCGCTGAACAAGCGCAGGAGCTGCGACGCAAGGGGATCGGTCCAAACGCAATTTTGCTCGCCGGCCATGGGACGATCCGTCGTCACGTACTGGGGGATGATTATAAGCGCCCGGCCAGTGCAGAAGAGGTGGCACGCATGCAGGCGATGGTGCGCCAGGCGATGCAGGAAGGCGCATGGGGCCTTTCCGCCGGGCTGGAATACGTTCCCGGTCGCTGGAGTACGACCAGCGAGGTCGTCGCGCTGGTCAAAGAGATCGCCCCCCACGGTGTCTATATTTCCCACCAGCGCAGCGAAGGCGCTGACCCGATGTGGTACTGGCCGACCCTTGACAGCG
>WFTM01000126.1 GCA_015485525.1 Candidatus Zhuqueibacterota bacterium
GCGCTGACAGGAATATTATAGGTCAGCTCGCGCGACAGGGGGCTGATGATCGGCAGGCCGTCGAGCAGATAGACGACGTCACGCTGTCTGCCGCCACGGAAATGGTTGTTGATGATGCCCGGGGTGAATTTGAAACTGTCGAGGAATGTATCAGATGGGAGTGCCCTGCTCAGGCTTTCACTGCTGATGTATTCCGTGGAATTCATCGTTTCACGCTGGAGAATCTGCTCAGCAGTGACCACGACCACGGTTTTGTGCTGATAGATCTCAAGCTCCAGCTCGAAGTCCAGTCGGGTCGTGATATCAGCTTTGATGACCAGAGATTTACAGATCAGCGGGGTGTAGCCCATGTGGGTGATGCGGGCGCTGTATTTACCCGGCGGAATGCCGTTGATGATAAATTTGCCGTATTTGTCTGTCATGCTCCCGAGGGTTGTGCCCTCGATCAGGATATCGACCCCCGGGAGAGGCTTGCCGGTGTGGCTGTCGTAAACATAGCCGCTGAACGTGCCGGTCTCTCCTGCCAGCAGGGGAGAGGAGAGCAGAAGGAAAAACAGGCAGATTATTTTTAGCTTGTGGTGCATGGTCTGATACGATAACTTGTCAATTAAAAAGGCACTGTTCCTGATGACGTTTGTTCACGGTACGTGCGGGCGCACCGGGTCCTGCTTTTGTGCCATGATTTTATTCGTAAACAGTGGCCGGCTTTGCCAGGTGCAGCAGGTAAATGTCGCACAGGATTTCGGTTTTATGCAAATCAGTTTTAGTTGCCGACAACTCATTATTTCTTATAGGTTTTTGCAAAATATATGCCATGAAAAGATGTGGTGGTAATATTGCAATTTTAGCATAAAATACTGAGCTTCTGAGGTTTGTCAGCTGCAGGTAAAGCGCATAACCTATGTAAAAACAAGCGATGTTTTTTTGTCTCCGGGCATGGTTTTTCCTGAAGATCAGTCTGTGAGAAGAACAGTGAGCAGGTAAAATATGCAAAACACTGTTCCCGCTTGTGACAAAAGTTGCATAGCCGGGTGCTGAAAATGCTGTGAGCAGACATGTTCGTCTGGCAGGCAAGAATGTGCAGCCTCAGACTGCTCCTTCTGATAAGTAGCGATAGGTTTTCAAAGACATGTTTTCTGCTGGTTTTTCCCGTTTCCTCGACAGTCTGGGGATGTTCGGCTGGCGTCTCGGACTGGAAAATATACATGCGATCATGGAGCGGCTTGGCGATCCGCAGCGCCAGTTCATCTGTGTGCATGTCGCCGGCAGCAACGGCAAGGGGTCTGTGAGCCATTTACTCGAAGCGGTTTTTCGTGCGGCGGGCTATCGCACCGGCCTGTACACCTCGCCTCACCTGGTGACGCCCGCTGAACGGGTCCGCATTGCCGGACAGCCATTGTCCGATGCCGAATTTGAAAAACGCATGCGCCCTTTGCTGCCGGTTTTCGAACAGCAGCAGGCAACGTATTTTGAAGCCATGACGGCCTTTGCCCTGCAATGCTTTGCCGGGGACGAAGTCGAAATCGCGATCGTGGAAACCGGGCTCGGCGGCCGGCTCGATGCCACGAATGTCATCGAGCCGGCTTTGAGTATCATCACTTCGATTTCCCTCGAACATCAAGCCTGGCTCGGCGAAACGCTGGCAGCGATTGCCGCGGAAAAAGCCGGGATCATCAAGCCAGGCACCGCGTGTGTCGCAGGCAATCTGGTGCCTGAGGCGTTGACTGTTGTTGAAGCCAGGTGTCGGGAGGTTGGCGTGCCTCTTTTCCAGGCAGAGCAGGAAATAGCTGTGGATGATATTCGTATCGGGCAACAGGGCAGCCGTTTCCGGGTGCAGTCCCGTCTCTGGCCCGGAATTGAAGATATCACAATCGGTCTTCACGGGCGGCATCAGGCAGGCAATGCTGCTCTGGCTCTGGTGGCGCTGGCCAAACTGCGGGAGCTCGCGCCGGTCGCCGCACAGCACGTTCTCAGAGGGCTGCGGGACGTGGCCATCCCCGGTCGTTTTCAGCATGTGCACGAATTGCCCGGCCTGCTCATCGATGTTGCCCACAATCCGGAAAGTATGCATGCGTTTGCAGAAACCGTTCGCCTTGTTTATCCGCATACAGCGTTTCGTGTTTTGCTCGGCTTACTGCGTGATAAAGACCGTAGTGCCGTGCTGCAGGCTCTCGCGCCGATCGTGGACGAGCTGTACTGCGTTACGCCGGAAAGTGACCGTGCATTGCCTGCACAGGATTTGGCAGCGAGCGCCCGTGGCCTCGGACTTCAGGTTGCGGGCCAGGGGAGTTTCAGGGAGCTCTGGCCCGGAATACGCCAGACTATCAGTGAGCAGGATCCGGTCATCGTCACAGGGTCGCACTTTCTTGTCGCCGAAGTGCTCAGGAATGAGGCAGGAGCAGAATAATCGCGCTTCGGGTTCCCTCAGACTGCGAAAGGTGATAATTGCCGGTATTCTTGCAATAGACTGAAAACTTCTTGACAATGGGGTTGTTTTTTTCTATGTTTTGCAAAATTTTGGCCGCTTGACAACACAACAACCCAGCCTCAACGCTCAAATTTTGCTCTCAACCCTAAATAATCTGAAAAAATCATAAATCCGGAGCTTTTCCGCTACAACACTTTGATTATCAAATGGTTGGTAGAGTTCATCATCCGGAAGAAGATTTTTCAGTTATCCCGACCTGCTTTGCGCTAAGCGCTCAAATGTGAATAAATCGGGATAAATCCCTGCTCGAGACCTTTCTACAGGAATTCCCTGGTAAGAGTATTACGCAAAGCCCTGTGTTGCTCTGAAGGCTTAACTGTCGTGTCGATGGTCCGGGTTGAGAAAGGCATAGTTGCCCCCGACCGGGTCTGCAGTCTGTATGCTTTCCCGCATATCCCAGCAGGTGTTGATGAGTGGGGATTCGGCGGACAGGGGGGAATAGTTACGAATATTTCAAGTCACAGACGTTCCGTGGTGTGACGATAACCATAAATGTTTCCTGTTGGGCTGCTATACAAATTCAGATCAAACTCATACCGGGGCTCTGGCCCGATTCGGTCCATAATCGTGGACACTACCTCAAAAATCTGAAGACTCCACCGCATGAATTTTTCAGGCGCATTTTTCATTGCTGTCTGCTGAGAGGGAGATAACCGTCTTCTCTCAGTTTCGCAATGCCTGAGAAATTGTGTGTTTTCGGGATTTTGGGCACCAGAGAGCTGAATGCCAGGAACAAGCTACACATCGCAGAAAGAAAACTCTCAAATTATCCCGGCACCCCTGCCTGAGCGCTTGTGTGTCGAAAAATCGGGATAGAAAATATATTTTCAGAAAGGGTAACCAATGGACATCGCAGAGCTGAAAGCTCTCAAAATCTCAGAGCTGTCAAAAGTCGCACAGGAATTGAAAATTCAAGGGGCGACCGGTCTGAAGAAACAGGAATTGATTTTCCGTATTCTCGAAGAGCAGACCAAGAAAGAGGGCCTCATCTTCGCAGATGGCGTGCTGGAAGTCTTGCCGGATGGTTATGGCTTCCTGCGCAGCCCGGACTATAACTATCTGCCCGGGCCGGATGATATCTATGTTTCTCCCAGCCAGATCAAACGATTCGGCCTGCGTACCGGGGACACGGTTTCAGGACAGATTCGTCCGCCAAAAGAAAATGAGCGCTTTTTTGCATTGCTCAAAGTTGAAGCCGTCAATTTCGAAAATCCAGATGCCGCCAAGAGCAAAATCCTTTTCGACAATCTCACGCCTCTTTATCCCGAAGAACGCATCAAGTTGGAGACCAACCCGAAGGATTACTCGACCCGGGTGATGGACATGCTGACGCCTCTCGGCAAGGGCCAGCGCGGTCTGATCGTGGCTCAGCCCAAGACCGGTAAAACCACTTTGCTGCAGAAAATAGCCAACAGCATCACGACCAATCATTCTGAAATAAAACTGATCGTTCTGCTCATCGACGAACGCCCGGAAGAGGTGACCGATATGCAGCGTTCGGTCAAGGCAGAGGTGGTCAGCTCGACCTTTGACGAGCCGCCGGAACGACATGTCCAGGTTGCGGATATGGTGCTGGAGAAAGCCAAGCGTTTGGTCGAATATGGCCAGGACGTCGTCATCCTGCTGGACAGCATCACGCGTCTGGCGCGTGCTTTCAACGCCGTTGTCCCTCACAGTGGTAAAATTCTCTCCGGTGGTCTGGATGCAACAGCTCTGGAGCGTCCGAAACGCTTTTTCGGTGCAGCGAGAAATGTGGAAGAAGGCGGCAGCCTGACCATTATCGCCACTGCCCTCATCGATACCGGCAGCCGCATGGATGATGTCATCTTTGAAGAATTCAAGGGCACGGGCAACATGGAGCTCGTTCTCGACCGTCGTCTCTCGGACCGGCGGATGTTTCCGGCCATCGATCTCAATCGTTCGGGCACGCGAAAGGAAGAGCTGCTGCTCGAAGAATACGAGATCAACCGCATCTGGATTTTGCGCAAGTTCCTCGCCGAACTGTCGCCGGTCGAATCCATGGAGTTTATCCTCGACCGCATCCGGGGCACGCGTTCGAATCGGGAATTTCTCGAGAATATGAATAGTTGATGGAAAAGCCCGGGAAGTAGGACATCCCAAGTTTTGCTTGATTTTGGGATGTCGATTGTGTTATATTTCCCAGCTTGAGTCTGCCTTGAGCACACTGACAAGCGCGTCTTTGTTCGAAAAAAAGTTCATGCGAATGTATCGAAGCGCGAATAGTTTGGGTTAGAAAATCATCCCGCGTTCTCTTTTGCAAATGCTGAATCGAGTATGACCGGGATAGACAATTTGTATATCAGGAGGCTGTTACAGTGAAAACGGGAATTCATCCGGACTATAATGTGGGAACGGTGAAATGTGCCTGCGGCAATACGTTTCAGGTGCGTACGACGGTAGGCGATATCGAAATCGATATCTGCTCCAATTGCCATCCTTTTTTTACCGGCAAGCAGAAACTGGTCGATACAGCAGGTCGTGTGGAGAAATTCCGCCGCAAATATGGCCAGCAAGCCCCTGCAGCACAGGAATAGTCTTTATCGGGTTTTGAAAACGGGATATACAGGCGTATATTCCGTTTTTTCGTTACCCCGCATGTCTGACGCGAAGTGCAAATCGGGTTATGAACCATGCGGGGAAAAAAGAAAAGTAGCCTGCACGTACGCGACCGGATTTCCTGCCGCTGATAAAAGGCAGTGTCGCGCGCCGGCCGCACTATTTATGCGTCGTGCAGAAGCAACCATTCCTGAATGATCGCGAGCCTGAAGCAGCTTGCTGCTCGCACCCTCCCGGGAACCATACCCTGGTCACTCTTTCAAACAAGTCGATACCGGTATCCATCATCTCTCAGAGAATGATCCGGGATGCCTTTCGAGCTTGAGCACAGCCTGAGCACCACATGATGCGAGAAATTCAGAGTTTTATAAACAGGCTGAACTACGATATTATTTGATAATTACCCCGAATGATTTATAAAGTACCGCTTCGTGCAAGGGGCGTCGGGACAGTATTCGGAACGATAAAAAGTATCTGACCATGTTAGACAAGTATAAGAGCATGGAGGCGCGATTTGATGAGCTCGGGCGTCTCCTCAGCGATCCAGAGGTTATTTCCGACCCGAATAAAATTCGTGATATCGCCCGCGAACGCAGTGAGTTGGAGCCGAAAATCAAGGTTTTTCATGCCTATCAGCAGGCGATGAAGACGATCGCAGAAGATCAGCAGTTGCTGGCTGATAATCCCGAGCCTGAGCTGCGCGAGATGGCGGAGATGGAGATCGAAGAACTGCAACAGAAAGTCGCCGAGTACGAAGAGCAGATGAAAGTCTTTCTCGTTCCCTCAGACCCCAACGATGCCAGAAATGCAATGATGGAAATCCGTGCCGGAACCGGCGGCGATGAAGCCGGGCTTTTTGCCGGTGATCTGTTCCGGATGTACAGCCGCTATGCGGAACGGGTTGGCCTGAAAATCGAAGTATTGAGCTCGAATCCGCAGGGCATCGGTGGTTTTAAAGAAATCATCATGATGGTCAGCGGTGAAAATGCCTATGGCAAGCTGAAATATGAAGCTGGCGTACACCGCGTGCAGCGCGTGCCCGCGACAGAGCAGAGCGGCAGAATCCACACCAGCGCTGCAACAGTAGCCGTTTTGCCTGAGGCCGAGGAAGTCGATGTGCAGATCGACCCATCTGAGTTGAAGATCGATGTGTATCGCAGCAGCGGCCCGGGCGGGCAGAGTGTCAATACCACAGACTCTGCGGTGCGCATCACTCACCTGCCTACAGGAATGGTTGTGACCTGCCAGGACGAAAAGAGCCAGCACAAGAATAAGGCCAAAGCCTTGCGCGTCCTGCGCTCACGTTTGCTGGAACAAAAGCAGCGTGAAGAACAGGAAAAAATATCCCGTGATCGCCGCCAGATGGTTGGTTCCGGTGATCGCAGTGCCAAAATCCGGACGTATAACTATCCGCAGGGGCGTGTGACAGACCACCGGATCAATCTGACTCTGTACCGCCTCAATGAGATTCTTGACGGCGATTTAACCGAGATCATCGAGATGCTGGCGACCGAAGAAAAGAACAGTTATTTGAAAGAGCAGGCCGCCTGAGCTGATGTCCCCCCAAAAAGAAATCTGGACGATCGTCAAGCTGTTGCGCTGGTCACAGGAGTATATGCAGGGCAAAGGCATAGAGGACGCACGTCTGAGTGCTGAACGCATGCTCGGGCAGGTGCTCGGCCTGAACAGGATGCAGCTCTATCTCGATTTTGATCGCCCCCTGACAGCGGATGAGCTGGCAGCATTTAAGAAATTGCTGCTGCGTCGCAGCGCACGTGAGCCGTTGCAATATATCCTCGGAGAAACAGAGTTCTACTCCCTGCCATTCAAAGTATCGCCGGCAGTGCTGATCCCGCGGCCGGAAACCGAGTGTCTGATCGATGAGGCGTTGAAGGCCCTGCAGCACCGCACCCCAGGTAAACATGTTCAGATTCTCGATATCGGCACGGGCAGCGGGATAATTTCCATCGTTCTGGCAAAAAAAATACCGCATTCACGGATAACAGCGGTAGATATTAGTGACGATGCACTGGCCCTCGCGGCTGAAAATGCGCGGATGCATCAGGTACAGACACAGATCACCTTTGTGTCTGCGAACTTTCTGGATGATGGGGACATTCGGGCATTCGACAAACCAGAATATGATCTCGTTGTTTCAAACCCTCCCTATATCGCTCCAGACGAAGCACAGGATTTGGCTCCTGAAGTTGCAGAATATGAGCCGGTCACAGCACTCTTTGCTGAGGAACCGCTGATTTTTTACCGGCGTTTGGCTGCAACCATGGCAACACTGCTCGTTCCGGGCGGAATACTGCTGTGTGAAATTGCTGCCAACCGATGGCAGGATATCAGGCAGGTTTTCATTGACGCCGGGGCAGATGATGTTGCCATACTACCCGATTACGCGGGGCGCGAACGTGTTCTCAGGGTATGCAGGAAATAGCCGGTGTCATTCCTGACGCGGCACAAGCGGCATAGAAAAATGCAGGAACCCGTTCTTTGGCGATGTCTTTTGAGGCAGGCAATCGGGGGTAAACAGCCATTTCACCGCAATGGCCGCGAATAAAACCTGTTGGTCCGTTCGTTTTTTTGTTCTCATCAAGGCCATATGACGCGAGGGAGCTGGAGCGTTCCGTCAAAAAAACAACATTATTGGGACGGAGTAGAACACAGCTGAGAAAATCAGTTATCCCGCGTATCGCTGCGCGAAACATGTATTTATCCTGCATTATTCTCGCAGAGACGCAGTGAGCGCAGAGAAAGAATGGTTCATTTCGCTAAAACAATAAACTGCGTGCTCTGCGTCACTGCGAGATACACAGGTCTTTCAAAAACTACGTTTGAAAGGATTACAAGCTGTAACATATAAAATATTAAAGTAGTTGCGCCGACTCTTAAAGTATTTTGTGAATAATACAGGTTATGAATAAAACGGGGTAAATGCTGTAAAGATGTAACTTTGGTTATCAGACCACGCGGTTCAGCCGATTTACGCTTTACCCGCACTGTTGACCTGCAAATTCGGTTATCGCTTCACACAGACCCGCATCTGGCCGCCCTGCCTGCAGAGTATTGTCTGCTGAATTTTATCAAAGTCAGAGCCAACTCTTGGGCTGTGTCGTAAAGCGGGGGGAGAATCCGGTTTACTAAGACGCAGGAATTGCAGATTCAGAGAATTCACAGGAGGTACACACCCGATGACAAGCACAGTACACACAGAAGTGGATATGGACACCGTTCTGAAGGACGCTGAAGCAGGGGTATTGTCATACCTTGACTCAGCATTAAAAGAGGAAAAAATCAATGAGGTACAGTATCAGGATGCTCGCGAAAACACCCTGACATACCTGCGTGACTGGCTTACAGACCCGAACATCGACCGGCTGTCTCCCAATGTCAAGCCTGCGCTGGTACAGGCTATTGCCGATGGCAAATGGGAGGAGCTCGTCAATGCCTTTCGCAAAAAAATGAGCTTTGGCACCGGCGGTATCCGCGGGTTGATGGCACATGACAAGGAATCGATCATCAAGTTGAAAGAAATGGGGCTTGACGCGCCGATCATCAAAGGGCCGAATACGCTGAATAATATCGTGCTGCTGATCACCAGTGCAGGGGTGGCCAAATTTGGCCTGAAAAAAGGCTTTGATAAAATCGTCATCGGTTTTGACAGCCGCGTGCGCGGCAAGGACTTCGCCCGCACCATCGCGGAGCTTTTTCTGCACTACGGCTATACCGTGTATCTCTTCGATGAACCCTGCCCATACCCGGAAGTGACTTTTGCCATCCCGTGGCTCAAGGTGGATATGGGGATTCTGCTTTCTGCCAGCCACAATGACTACCGCTATAACGGCTATAAACTCTCCTGTGGCAACGGCTCCCAGTTTGACCCCAAGGAGCGCTCAGAGATGTATAACGAGTATATCAAGGTTGCTACAACAGATGACGTGCAGCTCTGCAGCCTGGCCGATGCACCAAAAGGCAAGCTGGTTTTTCTCGGTGGCAGTGAGAAGCTGCCGGACGTGGACTATTTTGGCTGCGATCTGATCGATATCCACAAAGAACACCGCGATCATATCAAATCCCTGTTGCTGATGCAGGATAAAGCGCCTGATCCGCAAAATCCGTTGTATATCGGCTACTGTGCCTTCCATGGCGCCGGCCGCAAGGCGGTTCCGCGTTTGCTGCAGGAAACCGGATTCGAACATGTGAAGATGATCACCAGGAATGGCCTGAGCGAGCTGGATGGTCTGTTTCCCTCGTTTAACAGCAACCCCGGCGAAGAGCAACAGCCTGACCCGGGCGATCCGCGAGCTGCGAAAATTGCCGTCGAAGCGTTTCAGGACGAGTTCCCGGGTGAATGGCCACGTACTGATATCCTCATCGGCACCGATCCTGACGCCGATCGCTGCGGCACGGTGGTGAAAGTCCCGCAGGAGCAGCGCGACCTGTACCATAATCGCGACTACATGCTCATGCCCGCAGATGACATGTGGGCGCTGGTCGTCTGGTTCCGTTTGAAGTTCGATAAAAAAATCGATCCGGCAAAATCGTTTATCGTGTTGTCGCATACGACCTCTGACAGTATGGCACGAGTTGCGCTCAAGCATGGCCTTGGCGTGATCAAAACCTGGGTCGGTTTTGCCTCGCTCTCAGCAGGCGTCCGCGATGCCTGGGAAAACAAACTGGTTTCCGGCCTGGTCGAGGGCAAACTCAAGCCATCGGACCCGCTCTGCCATCCGTATTTGTATGGCACAACGGGAATGGATACGGGCGAACGTTCTTATAACCTGGCAGCGATGGAGCAGAGTAATGGCTTCTCTATCCTCGGCTCACCGCCGCCGGATCAGTTCTCCCTCGGTGTCAATGGCCATGTGCGCGATAAGGATGGTACTTTCGCCGCCCTGCTGGTTGCAGAAATTGCCCGCTGGGCCAAGGAAAACGGCACCTCGATTTTTGAGCTGATCGACAAGGAAATCTATCTCGACCCGGATGTGGGTCTGTTCATCAACTACTATGAACCGGATCCTCTTGACGGGGAGTATCCCGGCATCCAGGGCGATCGTCTGAAAATCTCCATCTTGAAAAAAGCGCTGGAGATGCACCAGCAGGCACAGCAGGGTGAGCTCAGCATCAGCGGCATGAAAGTGACTTCGACCTGCATCTATCGCACTGGAAAATACGATCATGTGTACAAGCCGACGGACGATTTTCAGTTCCCTGATGAGGGTATCCGTTTCTATTTTGAAGGCAATGAAATGAGCCATCTGACGATACGGCCTTCCGGGACGACCAACTCTCTGCGCTTCCATGTCCAATTGCATCATCAGGCGACGGAGAGCGATCTCGTGGATAAGAAGCGTGAGCTGCGCGCAAAAGCCCGCGCCGTTGTCGATGAGATCCGCGCCGTGCTCGGCGCACCGCGCAGTAGTGAAATGTATGTTTAGCAGACTGCAGCTGTTCCCCGGCAGAACGCAGCCGGGGAACGCCGCTATTTCTGCATGTACCGTGTTGACGGAATAGAGCTTCGAAGATTCAGGTTAGAGTAGCAGGGCCTGGCATGCAGGCCTCTCTATCGAGCATCCCTTTTTGCAAGCGTTCATTCATGACCTGGCTCGGGGTGAAACGCGCGATTTTTTCTGGCATATCCCCTCCGGCACGCTATCTTCAGGCAGTGAGCCCGTATCATCAGTTTGAGGAGATTCAGTTTGCTCCGCGTTCCTTGCGCGAAATACGTTGTCATGTATGCTGCGGGATACACTCTTCTGGTTGATACAGGGAGAAAGTTCTCAAGCTTGATTCTTTCCGGCAGTGCAACGGGTTGGCACGAAAACTGCAATCACCGGTGCATCCTGTTTTCAGGCTGCCGGCCGGGACATTTTGTCTGACCCGCTTTTGCAACAAATCAGGTATGGGGGGCGTTCTTAACGATTCCCGGGTGCCGGGGGGCTACATCCCCGGGAAGGTACCCTGCTCGCGGCTCTTGTGCATTTCCTGCCATCTTTGCACCAGCATTGTTCGGGGCCACTCACGACTGGTTCCCGCGTGTAAGCCGTTGATCAATTTTGTTTCGAAAATGTGCGCTGTTACATTCTGGTAAGCTGGTATGCCATGAGGCTCTCTGTCAGAGTGTGGTGTGCGGGCACCATTATAGAGGCGATCAACACTTTCATCCTGACTTCTTTTGCGCGTCGTGCAATTTGTAAATTGAGTTGGAAGAATATTCGGCATGAAGATATGCCGGCAATAAAATCACATCGTGCGCCGGGAGGATTTTCGTTCCTTCGGGCACACAGGTAACAGAACTAACCAATAGATCATGTTCGGTTTTTACGAGAGCTTTTTTGTAATGTACCTTAGCGAAAACATCAGGTGTTTTTCAGGTTATCTGAAATGATTGAATTGGAGAAAGAGAAATACGATAAGAGATGATGAAAAAGAAATCAGGAACCTCAGAACTCACTGAAAAAATACTCGAGATTCTGCGCAGGAATCCGGACAAATTATATAAAACCAAAGAACTTGCGCGCTCGCTGGGGATTTCACCACGCAAATACTCATCCTTTCGCAACCATTTGAAAAAGCTGGTTGAAAAAGGAGATATCATCCGTGAAAAATCCAACTTATATGGCCTGCCGAAGCCGCGTTCAGTTGTCGAGGGTAAGCTCGTCGTCAAGGCCCAGGGATTTGGCTTTCTGCTCATGCCGGAAGGCGAACAGGATATTTTTATCAGCGCAAATAATCTCGGCCTTGGACTGAACGGTGATACTGTCAAAGTGCAGCTTTTTGCAACCACCCGCGGCAAGCGGCCGGAAGGGCGGGTCATCGAGGTGCTCGAACGTGGTCATCGTTACATTGTTGGAACGTTGCGGAAAGGTAAATATTACCACTTTGTCGTCCCGGATGATCTGCGTATCACGCGGGATATTTACATTCACGACAGTGATCTGAACGGTGCTGAAGCCGGCCAGAAGGTTGCAGCGGAGATCGTGCACTGGGATGATGAATTCCTGAATCCAGAAGGGCGGATCGTCAAGATCATCGGTTTCCCGGGCGAGCCCGGTGTGGATGTCATGTCCGTGGTTGCTTCTTATGAGCTGCCGCTGGACTTCCCGCAGGAGGTACAGAAAGAGGTCGAGGCGGTTCCGGTGAAAATCCCGCGCCAGGAAATCAAGCGCCGGCTCGATCTTCGCGATGTGGTCTGTTTTACCGTTGATCCGGAAGATGCCAAGGATTTTGATGATGCTGTTTCTCTTGCCCGGCTGGAAAACGGAAATTATGAACTTGGTGTCCACATCGCGGACGTGTCATATTATGTCCGCCCCGGCATGGCAGCCGATCGGGAAGCCCTGGCCAGAGGCACATCGGTGTACCTGGTCGATCGTGTGGTGCCGATGCTGCCGGAGCGGCTCAGCAACGAAATCTGCAGTCTGAGGCCGGAAACAGACCGGTTGACTTACAGTTGCCTGATGGAAGTCACGCCTGCGGGGGAGGTGATCAGCTACGATATTCGCGAGACGGTTATCCACAGCAACAAGCGTTTTACCTATCAGGATGTGCAGGCGTTCTGGGATGGCCGCAAGACTGTTGAGCCAGACCTGGCCACTCCGCTGAACCAGATGCGCGAACTGGCCCGGACGCTGCGCCGTAAACGCATGCTGAATGGCAGCCTGAACTTCGACACACCGGAAGCCAAGGTTATTCTCGACAAAAAGGGAACACCGATCGACATCAGGCGCCAGGTTACGCTCGAAAGCATGCAGATGATCGAAGAGTTCATGCTTTTGGCGAACAAAACCGTGGCCTGGTTCGTTGAAGGATTACGCACTGACGAAGGCACCCCGCCTTTTATCTACCGGATTCACGAAAAACCGAGCAGCGAGAAAATGCAGAAATTTTCTGAGTTTCTCGAAGCGCTCGGCTTCAAAGTCAAGCTCACCGGACGGGTCACCAGCAAGAACCTCAGCACGTTTTTGAATAAAATCCGCGGTACCAACGAAGAACTCGTCATCGAGAACGTCATGCTGCGTTCGCTGATGAAAGCACGCTATGATACCGATAATGCCGGGCATTTCGGCCTGGCGTTTAAATTTTATACCCATTTCACCTCGCCGATCCGCCGCTATGCCGATCTTGAAGTGCACCGGCTGCTGAAACTGTACACCGCAGATGGCTGGCAGGAAAAAATAAAGCCCGGCCTGGAAAAGAAACTGGATGATATTTGCCAGCAGATCAGCGAACGCGAGGTGGTGGCGCAGGAAGCGGAGCGGACATCGGTCAAGATGAAGCAGGTTCAGTTCATGGCCGATAAGCTGGGCGAGGATTTCGACGGCATCATTTCCGGCGTCGTGCATTTCGGGATTTTTGTCGAAATCGTCGATTATCTCGTCGAAGGCTTGGTGCACATCTCCGATCTCGATGGCGTGTATGAGTTTGAGGAAAAGACCTACACGCTGCGTTCGGTGACAACCAACCACGCCTTCCGCATCGGCGATCCTGTGCGGGTGAAGGTGGTACGTGCAGACCCGGATGAAAGCGTCATCGATTTTATTCTGGTGGAAAAAAAGGAGAGAAAGCAAAAGCGCGGTAAATCCCGTTCCAGAAAAGCCCGGGCTGCCAAATGATCCGGTTTGTGCAGACAGGCTGCGCTCTTGGGGGAGCCGGGATCAAATAAGTTCAAATTTATCTATATCAGGTTTTTTAAGGAAAGAGGAAAACACAATGAGTTCTGAAGAAAAAGAGGGTAAAAAAATGGATGAAAACAAAAAGCAGGACCCGGCTGCTGCAGATGCAGCGGCAGAGCCGAGGGCGTTTCGGGCGGGCAAACGCCGCCTGACCCGGGGTGAAGATACCCGGACCGTGTACACGACGATGCGCAGCGGTATGGGCAATGGCCGTAATAATAACCGCAGGGGCTCTTCGGGTGGCCAGCAACGCAACGGCACCGCCTCCGGCAAGCCCCGAAAAAGTTCGGGCGACGCCTCGCGCAAAAACGGAACTGCCGGCGGCAAGCGTAGTGCGATCGTTCGCAGCCCTAAAAGCAAAAACAACCTCAACAGAGGCAGGAGCAACAAGCGGTAGCCTGATTATTTTCTGATTTCAGCGCTATCTGCTGCAGCCGGAGCGATCACAGCTCCGTCCCCTGATCCATGATTTCGACGTAGCGTGTATATTTGAAAAGCCGGTTTCTCTTTTGCGCTGTTATCTCGCGAACGATGCCCAGGCGCTGCAGATGTGCCAGGCTCTTGTTCACGGTAGCCGGTGAGATGCCTGTTTCCCGCGCCAGCCATCCGGCTGTGGCAAGAGGACGTTCGAGGAGCGCCCGGTGTACCCGCAGAGTGGTCGCAGCCGGACGCCCCAGCCCGCTGATACGCTCGCGATCCTGATTTGCCAGCCCAACAAGCTGTTGTGCGCTGTCCACTGCCTGTGTTGCAGTTACACTGACCGCCTCGGCAAAAAAATCCAACCACGCTTCCCAGTCTCCATCTTCGCGTACCCGATTGAGCAATTCGTAGTAGTACTGCCGGTGGGTTTTGAAGTATAAGCTCAGGTAAAGCATCGGTTTGCGCAATACCTTTTGTTCACACAGCAGCAGGGTGATGAGCAGACGCCCGAGACGGCCGTTGCCGTCGAGGAACGGGTGGATCGTTTCGAACTGGACATGTGCCAGTGCAGCCTTGAGCACCACGGGAGTCGGCTCCGGTTTATCCTGCAAAAACAGTTCGAGATCGCTCATACAGGGCAAGACCTGCTCCGGCGGGGGTGGCACAAAAGCTGCGTTCCCGGGACGTGTCCCGCCGATCCAGTTTTGCGTGCGACGAAATTCGCCCGGTGCCATGGCGCTGCCCCGGCCATGGGAAAGCAGCACACTGTGAATCTCACGCAACAGGCGTAACGACAGCGGAAAGCCATCCTCCAGGCGGCGCAGACCATGCCGCAATGCTGCGACATACTGACTCACCTCACGGGCATCATCCAGAGGAACCCCGGGCTGTTGGTCGAGCTCATAGAGCAGCAGGTCTGAGAGGGAGGACTGCGTCCCCTCGATCATCGATGACAGCACCGCCTCTTTGCGGACGTACATGTACAGAAATAAATCCGTATCCGGCAGCAGCGTGGTTACGCTGTCAAGCCTTCCGAGCGCAAGCAGCGCCTGGTCAAATTTATTGCGCAGCGTCGCACTCCAGTCGATTGCCGGCCTCGGCGGCAGCGGCAGCGGAATATACGCCCGCAC
>WFTM01000127.1 GCA_015485525.1 Candidatus Zhuqueibacterota bacterium
ATTCGAGGTTGATGACCGGCACGCCGGAGTAACGCAGAAAACTGTTCAGCACGGTTTCATTGTAATCTGCCTCTCTATCCTGCAGGCCGGGGAATGCACGCAGCCCGAGGATATCGCAATACTGCCCCATCACTGCGGCTGCATCACGGATGTGTTCAGCGCGATCACCGTCCATCACCACCCCATCCCTCATCTCGAGTGCCCAGCCATCGGTTCCAACGTTAAGAACTAGCACCTGCAGACCGAGATTTTGCGCTGCTTTCCACGTGCTCATCCGCGTGCGCAGACTGGAGTTAAAAAACAGCAACCCGAGGGTTCTGCCACGTCCGAGATCGACACGGGCGAGGGACTCTTCCTTGCAGCGCCTCGCTTCCCGCACCAGACCCGCAATATCACCGACGTCGCGCAAAGCAGTGAAATGGTCCATCGATCAACCTGTGAAGTAGAATATGAAAATTTAATTTTTAATTCGTCGTAACGCTCCGGCTAACCGCCCGGCGGCTGAACCACAACGGCCAACTTGCTACTTCCTTTGCATTTCGAGCCCGCTTTTCCGAGCGGCGAAGCCGCTATCCGTAGTAGCCGGGGTGTAGATGCCGCTTTACCTTTCATTCAATCTTGTCACGCTTTTGAAGGTTATGCGCAGCACAAAGTAGCTGAATATTATCAGCTACCAATGACGAGCCACCTTTGGAATACGGAATAACGTGATCAAAATGTAAGTTTTCTGGGCTACCGCAAATCACGCACCGGCCTTCATCTCGTTCCCAGACTTCCCGTTTTACTGACGCAGGAATGAGTCGATTGTGGTTCAAGTGGACATTATTCTCTGCAATCTCTTGCCGAGATTGTTCTTCAGCAATTTCCAACTTAAATTTGAACACTTTCCGACCATTATTTTGTTCAGTCCAGGTATCCACCAGCCAAAAAAGTCCATTATAGGTCCAAATACCTTTCTGAATTTTCTCATATACTTTAACTAATTCTGCTGGCGAATTACGTTCAGTATAACGCCTCGCTGCTTGGTAAAACAAACCATTTTGCGTTAGAACTCCTTTCGGAGTCTTCATTGGCTGGTCAACGGATTTTGGGTCAGGGCCATCTTTTCGACGGGGAATATCATGTCCTTCGTAAATCAACACTCGACCATTATCCTCAATTCGATCCGCGTATGGGGCATTTGGGCGGACACTCATCAAAATAACGCTGTAGGTTTTTCCCAACCTATAATTCATACCCCGCTGTAAGTTAACACCTTCGGCAGAACACATCTCGAGATAAGATATTACATCGCTAATCTGAAACATAAAGCTTCCTTTTATTCATTTATTCGTTTGAGGCATCTAACAACCAAGCTCACTGGCGGCATGGTTTTCTACATTTATTACCTTTTCCATGTTCTTGTCTCCTATTGCATGTATTATGCGGAATCAACCCGTCCAACCACCCTCAGCCCAAAACGGCCCGCAGGCTCTCGAGGAAGCGCCGGGCGTGCTTGCGCTGAAGCGTTAAAGGCGGCAAAAGCCGTATCGTGCGTTTATCTGCAGAAGTGCCGGTCAAAATCCTGTGCTGCTCGCGCAACTGCGTACGAACCCGGGAGCACGTCTGCGGCTCGAATTCGATGCCCAGCATCAACCCGTGGCCACGCACGTCCCTGATATCCGGGTGCAGAGCGCTCAGTTTCTGCAATAAAAAATCTCCGACCTTGCGAGCGTTTACCAGTAAATTTTCCCGTTCAATAATCTCGAGCACTGCGATGCCTGCGGCCATGGCCAGGTGGTTACCGCCAAAAGTGGTTCCCAGCAGCCCATGCCGTGCTTCTATGTCGGGGTGAATCAAAACACCGCCCAGGGGAAAACCGTTTCCCATGCCTTTTGCCACCGCGATCAGATCCGGCCGGATACCTGCATGCTGGTGGGCGAAAAAAACACCGCTGCGGCCATAGCCGGACTGGACTTCATCCAGGATCAACGCTGTTCCTGATCCACGGCATAAGGAAGCCAGCTCCTGCAGAAAGCCGGGGCCCGGCAGATGGATGCCCGCCAACCCCTGGATCCCTTCGATAATCACTGCGGCATAGTCACACCCGGATAGCTGCTCAGCAACCTTCTCGATATCACCGAGCGGAATAAATACCACTTCATGGCCTTCGTTGAAAGGCGCGCGAAGCCCGGGATTATCCGTAACCGCAACAGCGCCTGAGGTGCGGCCGTGAAAGGCTCCGTGAAAGGCGAGAACTTTTTTTCTGCCGGTATGAAATGAAGCCAGCTTGAGTGCATTTTCAACCGCTTCTGCTCCGGAATTGCACAGAAAAAGCCGGTAGCCTTCATAACTGGACAGTCGCCCGAGTTTTTGTGCCAGCTCATCTTGCAGAGGGATCTGCACGGCATTGGAGTAAAACACCAGTCGTTCTGCCTGTTCCCTGATTGCCTGCACAAAATGCGGATGACTGTGACCGACAGAAATCACGGCATGGCCGCCGTACAAATCGAGATATTCGTTGCCTTCTCGGTCGTAGATAAAGACATCGCGCCCTGAAACCGGTTCAAAAGGCAAGCGGGGATACACGTCGAAAAGAGTCATCTGAAATCCTTTGCTGTGGTAAAATCATGAGGATGACTATACGGAATTTCATCGTAAAAAAAAAGCCCCTGATACAGGTCGGCGACCATTCAGCCCGATTTATCCCCAACAGCGCACTACGAGCAGGCAGGACAGGGTAACTGAAAAGGCTCCTCCGCTGGTTATCTGCTTAACCCGGCACGGTTGCATCTTTTCAACCAGACCACGTGGCCACAGCACATGCCTACCCCAGAACCGTCATTCCGGTTTCCCCGCAGGGGAAGACCGGAATCTCCCTGACTCAGGCACGTGACTGAAAAGATGAGATTCCGGCACGGCGCTACGCTTGGCCGGAATGACAGATGACGGTACCTGAGCTGGGCCCGGTTTGCTGAGTGAACTGGATACCCGGAGGCTCCTCGGCACATCGCATGTGTTGAGCAGGAATCAGCATGTCTGCCGGCAAAGGGGATTTGTAGTCGCAGCAGCAGCTCCGGGGGAATACAATTTCGTGTTGGCGATTTCCCTGCCAGAATAAACGTTCGTAGTGCGCGCTTCAGCGCGCCCGTGATCAGGTGCTGCATTAAATGCAGCTCAGCGAGACTGATCAGATATCATTACCCGCCATACAAGCCGAAGCGACGCGATGTGCTGAAATGCATCGGTCAAGGTACGTGCTTACGGGGCAGAGGCGGTGTCTCATCCCGCTTGTGTGCAGCCGCAGGAGCGGCAAGAGGGGCATCACACGCCAGGAGCGGTGTGACGCGAGAGGTAAAAAATAGAAAACTCTGCGTGCTCCTCGCTCAGCGCGAGAAAAAAATGCAGCTACAGCCAGTCAGGCAGAAAAAGCGACATCCCAAAGCGGCTACGTCAGCACCAAACAACCCACACGATATGAGACAGATTCTGGATCACGCACTGTTCTCTGAAACAAGCGGGCCTGTAACAGCTGATGTATTTTTCAACGAATAATTTTCCAATTGATTTTATACACATTGTGTACTCATCGTACTATACAACGCATCGGGGCTGAACAGAGAAAATTCCCACGAATCTGCACCATCACCATAAAAACATCTTATTTACACCATAGCAACCAAAAATCACAGTAGATTATTACACTATGCAGATAATAATACAAATACGTGAATATTATACGACTATACGATTATTATACATTGTATAAAATACAACACGAAATGTCAGATTATTGCACAATAAAGAGAATATTATACAAAGTAAAATTCCCTACAAATAATTAAAAAAACTTATCAAAACCAATCGTGATCTACACAAATATTGAGCAAAAAAAGCATAATAAAACATTTTAATTCATCAGCGCGCAAGAGATTGTAGAAAATTCTGTGCATAGCGATGATTTCAGACAATGATATCCAGTAAGATACTCTCAGCAGAATATCATTATTTTACAATAGGTTAGATTAAAAACACAATCATACATTCGATTCAAACCACACCTGCACCCGGGAACAAGAAACACGATCACGACAAACTGATGATAAATCGACAATTCGGCTGCATTTTGCACCCTGACCAAAGTCATGAAAGATCAGGATATTAATTTTTTTACAGAAAAAATATTAATTTAAACAAAAAGAAAAAAACTTTTGACTTATAACGAAAAAGCATTATTTTCGACTTCATTAGTTAAAATGGTACCGACATAATACGACGTTTTTCCTGATCAGGTACCAGCCCTGTTCGCTCGTTTCAACGTGTACACCTGCACATTTTCACACTGAGCGAGACAAAAGTTTCGTAAACAGGCGCGCGACAACCGGATGTTTTTCTTCCAGAGAGAATATTGACTACTTTATTGAAAATAAATAGTTACAGAGCTCTCACTACATATAGTTCTGATTTCATGCCTGCATACGCTGTCATATGAAGACCCCGAGTACTATGTTTTAGCCTTCGCGCGATTCGACTGCCTTTCTTACCATTTCCAGAAAAGATGACCTTTATATGTAACATGTATTAATCGTATAAATTAAATACGTATTAACTATACTGTTGTATATCTAATTCAAGACAGCAACCATGTTTTATAAACGATCTTGCACTACAAAAACAGTAAAGCCCCGAACAAAACAACTTTCACCCAAAACAAAATACAACCCTAAGATACTGTTATGAATACAGCTACATAAGTCTTATAAAACGCATGTTTTTTTATTTTATACGGCATCACACAGAAAAATACTGCCTGTTTGAAAGGCAAGTGTATAAATCAACCAAAAGTAAAAAGAGAGAGGAGAACGAGAATGGAAAACAACGTTATCAGTATCGGCAGGCCTCCATAGCATGGCAGCAGGGATGATATAGAATCCCTGCAGCAGTTGTACACAATCACCTGCCAGGTGTTGAGCACGGGTTATCCCGATGCGAACACAGACGGCAGTCCGACTGCGTTATGTCAGCCACTATGTCTGCAACATAAAGGAGGCCTTTAATGAAAAGCTTCAACACAAAAAGCGCGATTTCAAAAACAGCCCTTTTCTTCCTTCTGGCTCTGGCAATGCCTGCGCTGCTCTCAGCCCAGAATGGAAACATATCCGGGCGTGTTGTCGATGCCAAGACCGGCGAGCCCATGGCCGCTGCCAACGTCATCGTCAAGGGAACAAACTTCGGCTCTTCAGTTGATCTGGAGGGAAACTACACGATCAAAAATGTACCGGTCGGCACCTATACCGTGACGGCCAACTTCATCAGCTACACGGCGCAGAGCAAAACCGTGCAGGTTACGGATGGTGAAACCGTGACCGTTAACTTCGAGCTCGAGCCCAGCATTTTGAGCATGGACGAACTCGTGGTCACAGCTACTGGTGTTCGCCGCAAGGTGGAAATCGGCAACTCCATCGCTCGTATCGACGCGGAAGATGATGTCAAAATGCGCCCGATTGGCAATATCTCTGATTTGCTGCAAGGTCAGGCTGCGGCAGTACAGATTCTGGAAAGCAGCGGCTCAGTAGGTATGGGCTCGCGTATCCGCATCCGGGGTTCGAACAGTGCCTCGCTGTCCAACGAGCCTGTTGTTTACATCGACGGCGTTCTGGTCAACAACCAGCCGAACTCGATCTCATTCGAGACCGGTGGCCAGTCTCCTTCCCGGATCAATGACATCAACTCCGAAGATATCGAATCCATCGAAATCATCAAAGGCCCGTCGGCTGCAACGCTGTACGGTTCTGTTGCTGCTAATGGCGTGATCCGCATCACCACCAAGCGTGGCCGTACCGGACGTGCACGCTGGTCAGCTTTTCTGGAAACAGGCCTGGTCAACGATATCGGTGACTATCCGGCCAACTATCAGGCACTGGATGCCAACGGCAACCCCTGCTTCACGTTTGAAGCAGCAGAAGGCGGCTGTACCCAGGCGACGATCAACTCCTTCCAGCCTCTCACCGATCCGGCGACCTCGCCGTTCCGTACCGGCGTAAACAGAGGGCTGGGACTGAGCGTTTCCGGTGGCACAGAAAAACTGACCTACTTCCTGTCCGGAAACTTCTCGGACAGACAGGGTGTCCTGCCGATCAACAATATCCTGCAGGGTACGCTGCGCGGTAACTTCGGTGCCCAGGTTTCTGAAAACCTGCGTGTCGATCTCTCGACAAGCTATGTTTCCAGCGACATGTCTCTGCCGCTGAACGACAACTTTGCGCTCGGTCTCATGGGCCAGGGCCTGAACGGAGCAGCAACACGCAACGCCAACGATGGCTGGGGTGAGTTCACACCGGACGAGCTGTTCACCATCGACACGCGCCAGAACATCGACCGTTTTACCACCGGCCTTTCCGCTGACTGGAAACCGAGCCAGAATCTGAGCTTCAGGATGTCAGGTGGTCTGGACTTCACCTCTCGGTGGGACAACCAGTTCTTCCCGACCGGGAAAGCGCCTGCATTTCTGAACTATGACCAGGGTGCACGTTTTTCCAACCGTTTCAATGAATATGTCTATACTCTGGACATGATCGGTTCTTACAGCCGCAAGATCTCCGACAACATCACGTCGCGGACTTCTGTCGGCTTCCAGTATCTGCAGAATCTGATCGAAGGTACTTTTGCTACCGGTCTGCAGCTGGTCGCAGGCAGCAGCTCCATCGCTGGTGCTGCAACGACACTGAGTGATGAAGAGACCACGGAGCAGCGCACCGTTGGAGTGTTCATTGAAGAGCAGCTCGTCTTCAGTGAGAAACTGTTCGTCACCGGTGCTATCCGCTCTGACCGCGGCAGTGCTTTTGGTGCAGCTTTCGACGCTGTCGTCTATCCTAAACTGGGTGTTTCCTGGTTGATGAACGATGAGCCTTTCATCAAAAATATCGGCTGGATGAATTCTCTGCGTCTGCGTGGCGCCTGGGGTGAGTCTGGTGTACAGCCCGGCACCAACGCTGCACTGCGTTTCTTCAACCCGATCGCGGCAACCGTGGACGGCGGCAAGAACGTCACAGGTGTAACATTCGGCGGCGTCGGCAATGCAGACCTTCGTCCGGAACGCTCTCGTGAAATCGAGCTCGGTGTGGACGCTACCCTGTTCTCTGACCGCGTTGGTCTCGAACTGACTTACTTCAACAAGCAGACCGAAGACGCGCTCGTATTCAGACAGCTTCCCCTGTCCCTGGGTGTGGGCGCCGGCCGCTTCGAGAACCTCGGCTCCGTAGCCAACACGGGTATCGAAATCTCTCTGAACACACGGGTGATCGATACAGGAATGACGACGTTCAACCTCGGTATCGTCGGTGCGTTTCTCGACAACGAGCTGAAAGCTCTCGGCGAAGGCATCGAGCCGGTAATTTTCGGCACCCAGCGTCATGTTGAAGGCTATCCTCTCGGTGGTTACTGGGATGAAGAATATACCTACAATGATGCCAACGGCGATGGCCTGATCGGCCGCGACGAGGTTCAGGTTGGCGAGACCGTCTATCTCGGTTCGCCTTTCGCGACAAAAGATTTCTCTTTTACCGGTAGCCTCGGCTTGCTGGAAAACCGCTTCGAAATCAGAGCTCTGCTCAGCTATCGTGGCGGCATGAAGCTGTACAACAACACGGGTGCATGGCGGAACGGCAACAGCAACACCCGCGAACTCAACGATCCGGATGCATCGCTGGCAGATCAGGCCCGCGCCATCGCTTCCAAATTCTATGGTACCAACGCCGGTTACATCGAAGATGCTTCGTTCTGGAGACTGCGTGAGGTTTCTCTCACCTATAATTTCCCGAAGAACGTGGCCCGTTCTGTTGGCGTCGGCAATATGAGCCTGACGGTTTCAGGACGTAACCTCGGCCTGTGGACTGGCTACTCCGGGCTCGATCCGGAAATCAACTCGACTGGTCAGAGCAATTTCGTTACCCAGGAATTCCTCAGCCAGCCGCCGGTTCGTTCCTGGAAAGCTCGTCTCAACATCACTTTTTAACTCGAAAAATTCACGCTGCATCGGCATGATGCAGACCGGCTGAATGCTTCGCGGATCGCACAAGAGATACCGCACCGTTCAGCGCCTTAGGGATTCGCGCAGACAACAGCGATCCAAACGAAAAGCAACACAAACTGAATAAAAAGTGAATTTTTCTGTTATCCCGACCCGTGCTCAAGACCGCGCGCACGTGTGCGCACACAGGGCGGGCTGACAACGTACCCTTGGAGGTTCATTATGAACATATTTTTCAAGAGCCACACACAAACAGGAAAAATCTGGAGGTCCATGCTTGCTGGTGCAACGGTACTCTTTGCTCTCAGCTCACAGGGTTGCGACTCCCTGGTAGATGTGACCGATCCGGATATCGTTACCCCGGAATCACTGAACAGCGAGGCGGGGATCGCCACTTTGCGTGCCGGTTCCCTCGGCGACCTGGCCGTAGCCATGAGCGGTTCAGCAGCAGGCCACGGTGCGACCGCAGGGCTGATCGTCATGAGCGGCCTGATGTCGGACGAGTACGATTACTCCGGCACCTTCCCGACCCGTCGTGAAGGCGATACACGCCTGGTACAAAACACCAACTTCACCATGAACCGGATCTATGGCAACCTGCACAGAGCCCGTGCAGCCGCTGAAGCAACCATCGATCAGGCAACCCGGTTTGGTGGTGTTCCTGCGGTTGAAAGTGAAATGCAGAGCGTCGTCGGTTACGCTTACGTCATGTTCGCGGAGACTTTTTGTGCCGGCGTCCCCTTCAGCAAGGCACCGTCTGACGGTGGCGAGCTGGAATATGGCGTACCTCTGACCACAGAGCAGATGTTCACCAAAGCTGTCGAATGGTTTGATAAAGCCATCGCCAGCGCCGGTTCTGACGCCAGACTGGCCAATCTCGCCCGCGTCGGCAAGGCCCGCGCCATGCTCGGTCTGGGACAAATCGCAGCGGCTGCTTCTGTCGTCAGCTCAGTACCGACGGATTTCGTTTATAATATCGAACACTCGACGAACAGCCGCAGGCAGGAAAACGGTATCTACATCATGACCACTGTTCGCCGCCAGTTCTCCATCGCAGACGGCAAAGGTGGCAATGGTATCAAATATCGTTCAGCCATGGACCCGCGTGTTCCCTGGGACGGTGGTACCTCTTTCGGCCAGGATGATATCACCACCTACTACAACCAGCTCAAATACACCTCATCCAGCGCTCCGGTCGCACTGGCTTCGGGTATCGAAGCACGGCTGATCGAAGCTGAGGCTGCTGTCGAAGCTGGCGATGCTGCAACTGTTGCAAGCA
>WFTM01000128.1 GCA_015485525.1 Candidatus Zhuqueibacterota bacterium
ATTCACACCGATCCTTTTGAGATTTACCGGGCCCTGCGGCTGGTCAATCCCTCGCCGTATCTCTATTTTCTGCACCAGGGGCCGGGGGATGCCATCATCGGCTCCAGCCCGGAAATGCTGGTGCGCGTGGAGGAAGGCACAGTCACTGTCCGGCCCATCGCCGGAACGCGGCCGCGCGGGTGCACGGTTGAGGAAGATGCTGCCCTGGCCAGGGAGCTGCTCGACGATGAAAAAGAGTGTGCTGAACACCTGATGCTCATCGATCTCGGGCGCAATGATGTCGGCCGGGTGTCGCGTTTTGGCAGTGTGCAGGTGACGGAGAAGATGATCATCGAGCGCTACAGTCATGTCATGCACATCGTTTCGGAAGTGCGCGGCCGCCTGCGGCCGGAGCTGGATGCCATCGATGCGCTTAAAGCCTGTTTCCCGGCCGGCACGGTTTCCGGTGCACCCAAGGTGCGCGCTATGGAGATCATCGAAGAGCTGGAGCCGGAGCGGAGAAATATTTACTCCGGCGCGCTGGGCTATCTCGATTTCTCCGGCAATCTCGACACATGTATTGCGATCAGGACACTTGAAGTTCAGGAAAATACGGCGTATTTTCAGGCCGGCGCCGGGATCGTCGCCGATTCCGTTGCTGAGCGTGAATTTCAGGAGACGGTGCATAAGTCCAATGCTCTGCGCCGCGCTATTGCCCTGGCAGAGAATGGTCTGCAGGCGTTGCAGGATGGTTGAGGCATATGGTATGGTGGCGGTGACGCCGGAGCGTCGGGGGTGGCGTCACACCGCGGGAGCGGTGTGACGAGGCAGATGAGGTAACTGAATGAGGAGCAGAGAGTTGAGGAATATTCTCGGAATCGATATCGGTGCTTCGGGTATCAAGGGGGCGCCGGTGGATACGCAAAAGGGCCGGCTGATCGAAGAGCGGCATCGCATCACCACGCCGCAGCCTGCAACGCCGGAACGCATTGCCGAAACGGTGACCGCACTGGTGCGGCATTTTGGCTGGCAGAGCACAATCGGGATCGGTTTCCCCGCTGTGGTGCAGCAGGGCATCGTGCGCACAGCCTCGAACATCGACCGCAGTTGGATTGGCTGTGACGCGCGTGCGCTGTTCAGCGATGCCACGGGCTGCGATGTGCAGGTCGTCAACGATGCCGATGCCGCCGGGCTTGCGGAGATGCTGTTCGGGGCTGGCAGAAACCAGCGCGGCGTTGCGCTTGTGATAACGATCGGCACCGGGCTGGGTACAGCGATCATCAGCGATGGGGTACTGGTGCCAAACACAGAGTTAGGACACATCACGTTGCATGGCATGGCGGCTGAAAAATATGCTGCTGACTCCGTACGCAAGAAAGATGATTTATCCTGGCCGGAATGGGGCAGACGGTTTAACGAGTACTTGCAGGAAATGGAGAAACTCATCTGGCCGGATTTGATCATCCTTGGCGGTGGCGCGAGCAGAAAGCTGCACAAATTCTCCGCGCAGCTCGACGTCCGGGCTGAGGTCGTTGCAGCAGAGCTGCGCAACGAGGCCGGTCTGGTCGGTGCAGCAGCGCGGGCGGGTCTGTACCATGCGCCTGATGGGACTGTACAAAAAACAAAAACCTGAGTGATTTATTTTTACAAAAAATCATCTGGTTATCCCGTTCTCCCAGCTTTGGTCTGAGGCCGTATTTCACCACGAAGGTCACGAAGAGCACGAAGAATGCTGAAGGGTCATAAAATCAGTGCCGGTAGTCCCAGGCATTTCTTCCTGTTTTTCTTCGTGTCCATCGCGCACTTCGTGGTTCAAAAAAATGCACAGAGGACATTCAAACTCAGCAGCCAGAACGTTTCCAGCGTTTCTGAGATGAGAATAAAAAAAGCATCTGGTTACCCTGTACGCACAGCCTTGGTTCTGAAGCCGGGTTTCACCGCGAAGGCGCGAAGAGCGCGAAGAAAAGCTTTTTTTGTTTTTCCCTTGGCGCCTTGGCGGTTCAAAAAGATGCACGGACGCTATTCAAAGAAAAAAGTTATATCGTTTAAGACAAATCGCTCGGATCAGGAAAAAAGAAGCAGAAATGAACATACTGGTCATCGACAATTACGACAGCTTTACCTATAATCTGGTGCAGTATCTCGGCGAGCTGAAGGCTGAGCCACAGGTGTTTCGCAAC